>NZ_MDCR01000118.1 GCF_001723055.1 Streptomyces niveus | reverse complement strand
CGCACGCCGCCGGCGGCGTGCCGCCTCGCTCTCGGCGCCGGTGGTGTCCGGCTCGGCGCCGGAGGTGGCGTCGGGCGTGGCCTCGCCGCCGTGCTCCCGCCCGTCCCGCTGCTGCCGGTCCGCCATCGCCGCCCTCCCCACCCACGACTCCGTCGACTGCGCCCCCGCGCCTCTGTGGCCCCTGTACACGTGCCCACACACCTTCCCTGCGTACGGGGTATTGATGCCAGCGGGGGGCGCCCGGCGGGCCACGGTTACTGTTGACGCATGCGGATTCACGTCGTCGACCACCCGCTGGTCGCGCACAAACTCACCACGCTGCGCGACAAGCGCACCGACTCCCCTACCTTCCGGCGCCTCGCCGACGAGCTGGTCACCCTGCTCGCGTACGAGGCCACCAGGGACGTGCGCACCGAGCAGGTCGACATCGAGACTCCGGTGACGCCGACCACGGGTGTGAAGCTGTCCCATCCCCGGCCCCTCGTGGTGCCGATCCTCCGGGCCGGCCTCGGCATGCTCGACGGCATGGTGCGGCTGCTGCCGACCGCCGAGGTCGGTTTCCTCGGGATGATCCGTAACGAGGAGACGCTCCAGGCGTCGACGTACGCGAGCCGGATGCCCGAGGACCTGTCGGGGCGGCAGGTGTACGTCCTGGACCCGATGCTGGCCACCGGCGGCACGCTCGTCGCGGCGATCCGTGAGCTGATCAAGCGCGGCGCGGACGATGTGACCGCCGTGGTGCTTCTCGCGGCGCCCGAGGGCGTCGAGGTGATGGAGCGCGAGCTGGCGGGCACACCGGTGACGGTCGTCACGGCGGCGGTCGACGAGCGGCTGAACGACCGCGGGTACATCGTGCCGGGGCTGGGCGACGCGGGCGACCGGATGTACGGGACGGCCGACTAGGACGGCACCGTCGCCCTACAGGACCGGCGTCTTACCGGACCGGCGCCTCACGGCGCCGGTCAGCAGGGGTCGCCCGGGGCGGGCCTGGCCAGGATGGCCAGGGTCCGGTCGGCCTCCTTCTGCACGTTCAGTGTCTTGAAGGCCGTGCCGAGCAGCAGGTCGACGTCCTTGGTCTCGCGGGCGTCGTGCTGCGGCTTCGCGCCCTTCAGCTGGGCGCCGAGCACCGCGAGGGACCCGTCCGCGGCGGTCGGGGCGCCGAGCAGTATCCCCGTGCCGGGGATCTTCTTGTCGAAGGCGGCGGGCGCGTTGCCCACCTTGCCGATGAGGAAGCCGCGCTTCTTCAGCTCGTCCGCGGTGCTCTTGGCGAGTCCCGCGCGCGGCGTCGCGTTGTAGACGTTGACCTTGATCTGGGCCGGTTTGGGCAGCGTCTTGGCCGCCACGGCCGACGGGGACGGCTTGCAGGAGGGCGTGCGGTTGCGGTCCGACGCGGTCGCGGTCTTCGTACCCGTACCGTCGTCCGCCGTGAACACGTCGACGAGCTGTACGGTCCCCCAGCCGACGAGACCGAGGGCGACGACTCCTGCGACGGCCGCGAGCACGATCCTGCGGCGGTGACGGGGGGGCCGCATACGGGGGTACTTGGCACCCGTGATGCGATATTTGCCGCCCATGCCAGGGGGGGTGAGCATGCTCATGGCCGCAGCGTAGTGCGCTCCGGTAGTGATTCCTACTAAATGATCAATAGGTTGGGCCTGTAGGTGCCGGAAAGACCCCGAAAGGCTCAGTGCCGGGTCGGTTGAGGGCCCGTCAGCCCAGATCCAGTTCGAGCACGCGCGCGTGCAGTACCTGCCGCTGCTGCAGTGCCGCGCGGACGGCGCGGTGCAGTCCGTCCTCCAGATACAGGTCGCCCTGCCACTTCACGACGTGCGCGAAGAGGTCTCCGTAGAAGGTCGAGTCCTCGGCGAGCAGCGTCTCCAGATCCAGTTGGCCCTTCGTGGTGACGAGCTGATCGAGGCGGACCGGGCGCGGCGCTACATCCGCCCACTGCCGGGTGCTTTCCCGGCCGTGGTCGGGATACGGCCGCCCGTTACCGATGCGCTTGAAGATCACACGGAAAGCCTACCGGGCGAGCGGCTCCGGGCGCAGCCATGGCGCGGTGGTGCAAAAGGATGCATATGGTTCAAAGTAGGAGTGACGTATGAATGGAACCGGCCCGTCCGGTGACGTCGCCTCCGATATCGCCGCCGCACCGGCCCCCCCGTATCGCCTTCCGCCCGCCTTCCGCACGGCCTCCTGAAGAGGCATCAGCACGCACCACGGGCGCCGGGGGAATCCGCTCCCTCGGCGCCCGCGTGCGTGGCTGTCGGTCGGTCAGGCCCGCGACTCGTGCTCGTGGGCGTTCGACGCGCCGACCCCGGTGTCACCGTGGGCCGCGCCGCGCTGGATCTTGGCGGCGGCGTTCGTCCCGGCCTTCGCGGTGAGCGGGCTCAGGTCGTGGGCGTAGTGGCCCACGGCGTTGGCGATGACGTCGATGTTGACGTCGAACGCCTCCTTGTTGATGTTGTCGAGGTCGTCACAGGCCGCGTGGTAGCAGGGGTCGTACGCGACCCCGGCCTCGCCGCCGAACTTCGCCGCCTGGTCCGCGGTCTTTATGCCCTCGGCGCCGGTGAAGGTTCCCCCGGAGGGGATGCCGACCTCGATGAACGGCCCGTAGTCGGAGCGGCCGGAGAAGTCGGTGCCCTCGTGCGGGTAGTTCTTGCTGTCGAGGAAGTCGGTGATGCCCTTCTCCAGCTGCGCCGAGCCCTCCGGGCCCGCGCCCGCGCCCACGCCGTCCGAGTCGTCGCCGTCGTACACGAACTGACCGAAGTTCGGCGAGGCGATCATGTCGAAGTTCAGGTAGAGCGCGATCTGATCGGCCTGCTCGGGGGTGAGGCCCTGCACGTAGTCCTCGGCGCCGAGCAGCCCCAGCTCCTCCGCCGACCACCAGGCGAAGCGGACCTTGTTGGCGGTCTTCTCACGCGACTTGGCCAGATCCAGGGCGACTTCGAGCAGTCCGGCGGAGCCCGACGCGTTGTCGTTGATGCCCGCGCCCTCGGTGACGGAGTCGAGGTGGGAGCCGAGCATCACCGTGTTGGCGGGGTTGCCGCCCTTCGTCTCGGCGATCACGTTGCGGGTGGTGCGCTTCTCCTGGAGCTGACGGATGTCCAGGGAGACCGTCACGGGGCCCGCCGCGGCCTCGGCGGCGAGCTTCGCGCCCTCGGCCTGGGTGACACCGCCCGTGGGGATCCTGGCCGCCGCCGGGTCGCCCAGGGTGCCGCTGAGGGCGCCCTCGGTGTTGTTCGAGACGATCGCGGCGACCGCGCCCGCTGCGGCGGCCGTCTGCTGCTTGGTGGCGAAGTCGCAGCCGCCGCGCTGGATGAGCGCGATCTTGCCGGTGAAGGCGCCGGCCGCGTAGTCGGTCGGCTCGCAGCCGGTGGTCGCGTCGACCGGTACGACGGCCAGAGCGGCCTCGATCCCGCCCTTGGGCGTGGACTTCGTGTACGACATGGCCGTGATCTCGGAGTCGCGCGGCGTCGGCGCGGTGACCTTCAGGGTCTCGGCCTGCGTCTGGATGTACGTGAACTCGAAGCTGTCGTACGAGACGTTGTAGCCGGCCTTCTTCAGGAGGCTGTACACGTACGCGGCGGACGCGTCGTGGCCGAGCGAGCCGGCGGCGCGGTGGCCGTCGGCGGAGTCGGCGATGTCCTGGAACTTCTGAAGGTGCTTGTACGCGTCCTTGCCGGACGCCTCCTTGACGAGCTTCTTGGCGAGCTTCGCCGCGTCCCTCGCCGGGTCGGGCTTGTTGTGCGCGGAGGCGGAGGATGCGGACAGCAGAAGCGGGGCGGCGAGCGCGGTGGCGGCTGCGACTGCCATGAGTCTGCGGGACGTTGCGTTCACAGGGGTCCTTCCGATGCGAACGGGGGTGAACAAGTGCGGATGAGCGTGAACGGTGTGAAGTGAGCAACCGAAAGTTAGCGACCTGGGGCGTTGTAGGGGAACAGATGTGCCAAAACAAGTCGCGTACGGTCGTCCGGAGTCCACTCGCCATCCACCCGGCGCCCTCCGCGCCGGCCGGCCCGCAGCCTCAGTTCTTCGTGCCCTTCGCGGGACTCCCGGGGCTCTGCGCCGCCTTCGCGGCCTTGGCGGCGGCCTTGGCCTCCTGCTTGTGCGCGCGGACCTTGGCCAGGGTCTCGGGGCCCGTGATGTCGGCCGCGGACCGGTACGAGCCCTCGTCGCCGTACGCGCCGGCCGCCGCGCGCCAGCCCTCGGGCCGTACGCCGTACTGCTTGCCGAGCAGCGCGAGGAAGATCTGCGACTTCTGCTTGCCGTAGCCGGGGAGTTCGGTCAGCCGCTTGAGCAGTTCGGCGCCGGTGGCGACCTCGCGCCACACGCCGGCGGCGTCCCCGTCGTAGTGCGCGACCAGGAACTGGCAGAGCTGCTGCACGCGCTTGGCCATGGAGCCCGGGTAGCGGTGGACGGCGGGCTTCTCCGAGAGCAGCGTGGCGAAGGCCTCGGGGTCGTACGCGGCGATCGCGCGCGCGTCCAGATCGTCACCCCCCATGCGTACGGCGATGGTGTACGGCCCCGAGAAGGCCCACTCCATGGGCACCTGCTGGTCCAGCAGCATGCCGACCAGCGCGGCGAGCGGGCTGCGGCCCAGGAGTTCGTCGGCCTCGGGTTGCTGTGCGATGCGAATCGTCGTGCTCATGCGCCGATGGTGGACCGGGACGCGTCAAGTTTCAGGGAGGCCACGCCCTGACGGTGTGTTCATATGACTGTTTTATGGCGCGGATGGCGGTACGGGGCGAGGGGTAGGGCTGGGCCTTGGACACCGACAGCTCCCGGAATGCTCCGGAATCCTCGGGAAAGGCCGCGCACCAGTGACTCAGCCCTTCGAACTGCCGGATTTCTACATGCCTTATCCGGCGCGTATCAACCCGTCTCTTGAGGAGGCCAGGGAGCACTCCCGGACGTGGGCGCGGGACATGGGCATGCTGGAGGGTTCCGGGATCTGGGAGCTGAGCGATCTCGACGCCCACGACTACGCGCTGCTGTGCTCGTACACCCATCCCGACTGCACAGGACCGCAGTTGTCGCTGGTCACGGACTGGTATGTGTGGGTCTTCTTCTTCGACGACCACTTCCTGGAGATCTTCAAGAGATCGCAGGACAGGGAGGGCGGCAAGGCGTATCTCGACCGGCTCCCGTCCTTCATGCCGATGGATCTCAGCCAGGGTTTTCCCGAGCCGACGAATCCGGTGGAGGCGGGCCTCGCCGATCTCTGGAGGCGCACGGTCCCTTCGATGTCCCTGGACTGGCGGGCGCGGTTCGCCGAGAGCACCGAGAATCTGCTCAACGAATCCCTCTGGGAACTCGCCAACATCAATGCCGGGCGGATCGCGAATCCCGTCGAGTACATCGAGATGCGCCGCAAGGTCGGCGGGGCGCCGTGGTCGGCCGGGCTCATCGAGTACGCGGCGGGGGCGGAGGTGCCCGCTTCGATCGCCGGTTCCCGTCCGATGCGGGTCCTGCGCGACTCGTTCTCCGACGGGGTCCATCTGCGTAACGACCTCTTCTCCTACCAGAGGGAGATCGAGGAGGAGGGCGAGCTGAGCAACGGTGTGCTCGTCCTGGAGACGTTCCTGGGCTGCACGACGCAGGAGGCGGCCGACGCGGTCAACGACCTGCTGACGTCCCGTCTGCACCAGTTCGAGAACACGGCGCTCACCGAGCTGGGTCCGCTCTTCGTGGAGAACGGCATCGATCCGGTCGCGGCGGCCGGGACCCTGGCGTACGTGAAGGGCCTCCAGGACTGGCAGGCCGGCGGCCACGAGTGGCACATGCGCTCCAGCCGGTACATGAACGGCGCGGGGGCGGGCGGTGGCGCCGGGGCCGGAGAGACGGCGGGGCCGTTGTTCTCGCTGACCCCGGTCGGGCGCTGGACGGCGGCGTCGGCCTGTCTCAGGAGCCTGACCCCCGGCGCCTCCACCAGGGCACGCGCCCACAGCCATGTGCCGTACCAGCGGGTGGGGCCCTCGATCCTGCCCGCGTTCGAGATGCCGTTCACGGCACGGCTCAGTCCCTATCTGGAGGCGTCGCGCGAGCACAGCGTGGAGTGGGCGCGCCGGATGGGCATCCTGGAGGGGCAGCCCGGCGTCCCCGGCTCGGACATCTGGGACGAGGACCGGATGCGCCGTATCGACGTCCCGCTCTGCGCCGCCGGGATCCATCCCGACGCCTCCCGGGAGGGGCTCGACCTGACCTCGGACTGGCTGGCCTGGGGGACGTACGGCGACGACCTGTTCCCCGTCGTGTTCGGCGGCACCCGCGATCTCGCGGCGGCGAAGGTCTGCAACGAGCGGCTGTCCCTCTTCATGCCGATCGAGACGCTGGACACCCCGCCACCGCTCAGCGCGCTGGAGCGCGGACTGGCCGACCTGTGGGTCCGCACGGCGGGCCCGATGGACCCGGAAGCCCGCCGGACCTTCCGGGCGGACGTCGAGGACATGACGGCCAGCTGGGTCTGGGAGCTGGCCAACCAGCTCCAGAACCGCATCCCGGATCCCGTCGACTACATCGAGATGCGCCGCCGGACCTTCGGCTCCAACATGACGATGAGTCTGTCCCGCATCGGCCACGGCCGGGTGGTGCCGCCGGAGATCTACGCCAGCGGACCCATGAGGTCCCTGGAGAACGCGGCGCAGGACTACGCCTGCCTGATGAACGACCTCTTCTCGTACCAGAAGGAGATCGAGTTCGAGGGCGAGATCCACAACGGCGTCCTGGTCGTGCAGTCCTTCTTCAACTGCGACTACCCGACGGGTGTCGAGATCGTCCACGATCTGATGAAGGGCCGCATGCGCCAGTTCCAGCACGTCGTGGCCAACGAACTCCCCGTCCTGTACGACGACTTCGCCCTCACCGTCGAGGCGCGCTGGGTCCTGGACGGCTATGTGAAGGAGCTGGAGAACTGGCTCTCCGGCATCCTCGTCTGGCACAACGACTGCCACCGTTACAAGGAGGAGGACCTGCTGCACGACCGGGCGGGCACCACCCGGCGGCTTCTCCCGACGCTCAGGGGCCCCGGCACCTCGGCGGCGCGGATCGGCCGGCCGGAGGCGCTGACGCCGTGACCGCCGCTTCCTGCCGAGAACGGGCAGGCCGCGCCCCGCCTCGGGAGCGTGTCCGGGGCGGGAGATAGCCTCCAAGCCACTTCTGTGGACGGGGGAGGGCATCGTGCGGGGGCGGTTGCTGAGCGGGCGGTACGAGTTGGTGGAGTTGCTCGGTGCCGGGGGGATGGGGGAGGTCTGGCGGGCGCGGGACCGGGAGTTGGGGCGGGACGTCGCCGTAAAACTGCTGCTCGCTCCCGGGGACGACGGGGAGCGGCGGGAGCAGCTGGCGCGGTTCCGGCGGGAGGCGCGGGCCGTGGCCTCCCTGGACAGCCCGCACATCGTCGCCGTACACGATCACGGGACCGACGGGGACAGTCCGTATCTGGTGATGGCGCTGGTGGACGGGCGGACGCTGCACGACGTACTCGCCGAGAGTGGGCGCGTGAGCGTGGCGGACGCGCTGAGCTGGGCCGTCGATGTGTGCCGGGGGCTGGAGGTCGCGCACGCGGCGGGCATCGTGCACCGCGACATCAAGCCGGCCAACATCATGGTCACCGGCGAGGGCGTCGCCAAGGTCGTGGACTTCGGCATCGCCAAGTACACCGAGGCCCGGTCCACCGATCCGCAGCTCACCCAGACCGGGCAGGCGCCGTTCGGCAGCGTGCTGTACATGGCGCCGGAGCGCTTTCAGCAGCGGAACGGCGACGGGCGTACGGATCTCTACGCGCTGGGCTGTGTCCTGTACGAACTCCTGGTCGGACGGCCGCCGTTCGTCGGGCACGCGGCCGGGATCATGTACAACCACCTGAACGACGAGCCGCTGCGGCCGAGCCGGGCCCGTGCCGAACTCGGTCCTGACATGGACCGGTTGATCCTCGCGCTGATGGCCAAGGAACCCGACGACCGGCCCTCGGACGCGCGGGCGGCGCGGGTGGAGCTGGAGCGGGTGCGGGCGCAAGCGGGGGCGGTGCCCGTTGTCGTAAAACCGCCGTCCGAGCCGGATCCGGGGCCCGAGCCTGAGGACGTACGGCCGGAGCCTGCCCCGGCGCCGACCCCGTCACCGCGACCCCACTACGTCGCCAAGGTCTCCACGCCGCCCCCGCCTTCGGCCCCGCGGGCCCCACGGCGCCGTCGGCGCAACGCGCTCGTCGGGGCAGCCGTCGCGCTCGTCGTGCTCGGCATACCGACCGGGTTCGCGCTCTCGTCCGCCTCCTCGTCGTCCGGCGACGAGGAAGCGCCGGTGGCCGGGCCCAGCGCGGCGATGGCGCGGGACTATGTCATCGGTGTCCCGTTCGACTGGTCGCTCGACGACCGGTACGGGGAGGAGCGTGCCGCGATCGTCGAGGCCGCCTTCAAGGACGCCGAGCGCACGTCGGGCAAGAAGCTCCCGGTGCGCGTCGTCCCCGTCGAGGACTACCGGGAGACCCCGGCGACCGAGATGCTGGAGAAGTACCCGAACATGCTCGCACTGGTCGGCGACGTCAGCAGCGTAGACGGCGTCGAGACCGAATTCGACGCTCAGATGGCCACGATCGACAGCTGCAAGGACAGCTCGGGCCCGGACTTCGCCTTCGGCACGATGCCGTCGAAGTACGACATGGGCAAGCAGGAAGGGCGTTATCTGCGGGGGGCGTACGGCACGGACAAGGTGATCGTCGGCTCCGACTTCAACTGGGACGACGACCTCGCCGATGACGATCCGTACTACCGCGAGCTCGGGCACGGGCTGCGTGAGGCGGGCGTCGACGCCGTCGAGTCCGCCGGCTATCCGGATGAGATGGACGAGGAGGACGTCGCCAGGGACGTGGCCGACAACCGCCCGGACACCGTCACTCTGCCCAACTCCCGGCAGCGCGAAGGCTGGGTCGACGCGCTGAAGAAGTCCGGGCAGTTGATGGTCGTGCAGGAGAAGTACGAGGCGTCCTGCGATTCCGAGGACGACCACGAGTACACCGACAAGGAAGACAAGCTGGTGCCGGACGGCACGCTGCGCTTCCGTTCCTTCCACGACGAGCGGCAGCCGAAGGCCGACTGCGAGCTGTACCCGAAGGTCTGCGCGGCTCCGGCCGCGCTGCGCGAGATGTTCGAGGCGAGGGGCGGGGTCGAGCTGTACGACGCCACGCTCGTGCTCGCCGCCGGGATCCGGCAGGTCATGGACGACGGGGCCCTGCCGGAACCGGGCGCGGCGGACGCGAGGCCCGAGGTCGCGCGGGGCACGCTCCGGGACGCCATGGACGGGGTCGACGTCAAGGGGCTGCTGGGCCGCTACCGCTTCAAGGACCACCAGGCCCTCGACCGGCCGGTGTGGGTCGATGTGCGCGAGGGCGGCAAGTGGAAGCAGCTCGGGACGGTCGGCTCTCTGACCGGCTGACGACGCGCTGCCCGTCTCGGTGCGGTGTGCCTGTTGCCGTCCAGGCGCGTGCCCTGTTTAATGAATGAACGTGCATTTATTAAGTAGGGAGTCGCTGTGGCCGGACGTCCCCGTGGTGTCGACGACGCCGCGATCCTGCGCGCGACCGCCGACGTCGTCGGACGCGTCGGGCCCGCCGGGCTCACCCTCGCGGCCGTGGCCCGCGAGGTCGGCGTCGTACCCGGCACGCTCATGCAGCGCTTCGGGTCCAAGCGCGGTCTGCTGCTGGCGCTCGCCGAGCGGGCCGCCGAGAGCGCGGAGGCCGATGCGCGTACGTCGCCGGAGCGGCTGCGCCGTGAGCACGGCTCGGCGCTCGCCGCGCTGACCGCGCTGCTCGTGGAGTCGACAGAGCCGATGACGACGCCCCAGACCTACGCCAACCATCTGGCGTTCCTCAGCCTCGACCTCGGCGAACCGGACTTCCACGCGCACGCCCTCACCGTGCACCGGGCCGAGCGCCGCGCCGTCGAGGAGCTGCTGACCGCGGCCGTCGCCGCCGGGGAGCTGAGGGCCGGGACGGACGTACGGCCGCTGGCCCGTTCCGTACAGGCGATGTCGTCCGGTGCCGGGCTGGTCTGGGCGCTCGACCGTGAGGGGACACTCGCGCGGCGGATGCGGCAGGAGATCGACGAGGTGCTGGCGCGGCACGTGGCCGTGCCCGTACCGGCCGACCGGGAGGAATCATGAACGACATCGCGAAGGCGCCGGGACCGCTGGCCGGCAGGGTCGCGCTGGTCGCGGGCGGTACGCGGGGCGGCGGGCGCGGCATCGCGGTCGAACTCGGCGCGGCCGGCGCGACGGTGTACGTCACCGGGCGCAGCAGCACCGCCGGGCGCTCCGACCTGGACCGTCCCGAGACCATCGAGGGGGCGGCCGACCTGGTCACCGCAGCCGGTGGGCGCGGTATCGCCGTGCGTACGGATCACAGCAGGCCCGAGGAGGTCCGCGCCCTGGTCGACCGGATCGCCGCCGAGCAGGACGGGCGGCTGGACATCCTCGTCAACTCCGTATGGGGCGGGGACCCGTTGACGGACTGGGAGCATCCGCTGTGGGAGCAGGACCTGGACACCGGGTTCCGGCTGCTGCGGCAGGCCGTCGACACGCACGTCATCACCAGCCGGTACGCGCTGCCGCTGCTGGTCGCCCGGCGCAGCGGGCTGGTCGTCGAGGTGACGGACGGCAACACCGCCCGCTACCGGGGGAGTTTCTTCTACGACCTCGTCAAGTCCTCGGTGATCCGCCTCGCGGTCGCGCAGGCGGCCGAGCTGAAGCCGTACGGCGTGGCCGCCGTCGCGATCACGCCCGGCTTTCTGCGCTCCAAGGCGATGCTGGACGGCCTCGGCGTCACGGAGGAGACATGGCGGGACGCGGTGGCCCAGGACCCGAACTTCGCGTACTCCGAGAGCCCGGCGTATCTGGGGCGGGCGGTCGCCGCGCTGGCCGCCGATCCGGACGTCATGGCCAAGTCGGGCCGGGCGCTGGCGACTTGGGGGCTGTACGAGGAGTACGGCTTCACGGACGCGGACGGTACGCGGCCGGACTTCGCCGCGCACTGGGCCAGGTCGCTGGTCGAGGAGTACGGGCCGCTCGGCGAGCCGTTGTAGTCGCCTCTACGCGCTCAGGCGGGCCGCTCGCATCATCAGATAGCGGGTCTCCGGGCGGCTGAGCGTACGGCTCGCCGCCAACTGGTACGCGGCCAGGGCGCCTTCCTTGTCGCCCGCCCGCTCCAGCAGATGGGCCCGTACCGCGTCGAGTCGGTGGTGGCCCGCCAACTCCTTCTCCACGCCCTTGAGTTCGGCGAGACCGGCCTCCGGGCCGTGCGCCATCGCCACGGCCACCGCCCGGCTCAGTTCGGCCATCGGCTCCGGCCCCGGGGCGCGGCGCAGCAACTCGTCGTACAGTGCGACGATCTGGAGCCAGTCGGTGTCCTCGGCGCTCGCCGCCTCGTCGTGCAGCGCGGCGATGGCGGCCTGCAACTGATAGGGCCCGGCGGGGCCTTGGGACAGGGCTTCCTCGACCAGCGCCGTACCCTCGTCGATCGCGGCACGGTCCCAGAGGCCGCGGTCCTGCTCGTCCAGCGGGACGAGTTCCCCGTGCGGGCCCGTGCGCGCGGCGCTCCGCGCCTCCGTGAGCAGCATCAGCGCGAGCAGGCCCGTCACGGCGCCCTCGGTCGGCAGCAGCCGCCGTACCGCCCGGGTCAGCCGGATCGCCTCGTACGCGAGATCCGCGCGGTGCAACTCGCTGCCGGAGGTGGCCGTATGGCCCTCGTTGAAGATCAGGTAGAGCACCTGGAGCACGGTGGCGAGCCGGCGGTCGCGGTCCTCGGGGCGCGGCTGCCGGAAGGGCACGCCCTTGATCTTCTGCTTCGCCCGGCTGATGCGCTGCGCCATCGTCGCCTCGGGCATCAGATGCGCGCGGGCGATCTCGGCGGTGGTCAGACCGCCGACGGCGCGCAGGGTGAGCGCGGTCCGGGCGGCGGCGGGCAGTTCGGGGTGGCAGCAGAGGAAGAGGAGGGTGAGGGTGTCGTCCTCCGACGGGGCGCGGCTCTCACCGGGCGGCGGCGCGGTGAAGGCGTCCCTGGGGGTGAGCGCGGCGGCACTCTCCTCGCGTCTGCGCCGCGCCTCCTCGCTGCGGAACTGGTCGACGAGACGGCGGGACGCGGTTCTGATCAGCCAGCCGCGGGGGTTGTCGGGCGGGCCCTCGGAGGGCCACTGCCGGGCGGCGGCGATGAGGGCTTCCTGTACGGCGTCCTCGGCGAGGTCGAAGTGGCCGTAGCGGCGGACGAGCGCGCCGAGGACCTGCGGCGCGTGCAGGCGCAGCAGGTCCTCGGTCGTGGTGGAGCCGGTGCCGTCGTTCACACCGTGTATTACACCCCGTCGTGCCGGGGCGCGCACGGAGCCTCAGGCGTCGACGGCCGGGCCTTCCTGGATGGGACGGATGACCACCGGGTAGAAGGGGACGCCCTCGGGCTGGGGGCATGCCGCGACGCGCGCGGCGATCTCCGTGACCCTCTCCAGGCTCGCGCAGTCGAGCACCCAGTAGCCGGCCAGCAGCTCCTTCGTCTCGCCGTACGGGCCGTCCGTGATCACCGGCTTGCCGTCCTTGCCCGCGCTGACGAAGCGGGTCTCGGAGGGGGCGCTCAGGCCGTTCGCGTCGACCAGCTCGCCCGACTCGGCGAGGTCGTCGTTGATCGTCCCCATGTAGGCGAACATCGCCTGCATGTCCTTCTCGTTCCAGGCCGCGCTGTGCTCGGACGCCTTGCCGGTCATCGCGTCGTAGTCGGCCTGCGAACCCTGGACCATCACCAGATACTTCATGACATCGCTCCTTGTGTCGTGCTGTCGCCCTCGCTGGGCAACTCTCACAGGGGACGTCGGAACCGATGACGGCTTCTCGACAGCTCGCGGGATGTTTCTTTTCCACCACTCCGCCACCACTCCGCCACCACTCCGTCGGCCCTGGGGCGTGGGGTGCGTAGCGATGTTACGGAATGAGGTAGCGTCGCTACGTCGAACGTGTTAGCGTTGTTGTTGTCGGGAGGCGAAGACAGACGAGGGCCGCTATCCAGGGAGCGATGTCATGAGCGAGCAGCCGGGCGCGGAGCGTCGAACGGACCGCCGGGTGGTGATCGTCACCGGAGGGTCCCGCGGGATCGGCCGGGAGAGCGCGGAGCGCCTGGCGGCGGACGGGCACGCCGTCGTCGTCAACTACGCGGGAAATCAGGCCGAGGCGGAGGCGGCGGTGGCCGCCATCAGCGAGTCGGGCGGGACCGCCATGGCCTTCCGTGCCGACGTGGCCGACGAGGTCGCGGTGTCGGCGCTCTTCGACGCGGCGGAGGAGACCTACGGGGGTGTGGACGTCCTCGTGCACGCGGCGGGCGTCATGTCGGTGACGCCGCTGGTGGACACCGAGCTGGACGCGCTGGACCGGATGCACCGCACCAACATCCGGGGCACGTTCGTGGTCGGCCAGCAGGCGGCGCGGCGGCTGCGGAGCGGTGGGGCGGTCATCAACTTCTCCAGCTCGGTGGTGGGCCTGGCCTTCCCGGGATACACGGCGTACGCCGCGAGCAAGGGCGCGGTCGAGGCGATGACGCTGATCCTGGCCAGGGAGCTGCGCGGACGGGACATCACGGTCAACGCGGTGGCGCCCGGGCCGACCGCGACCGCGCTGTTCCTGGACGGCAAGGACGAGGAGACCGTCGCGAAGCTCGCCGCCCAGGCCCCGCTGGAGCGGCTCGGGCGGCCGGAGGACATCGCCGAGGTCGTCTCCTTCCTGGCGGGACCGGCCCGCTGGGTCAACGGGCAGGTGCTCCGTGCCAACGGCGGCATCATCTGAGCCGCACACACCCGCCGGGTCCCGGACGGGCGCCGGATCGGCCGGGCGCCGGATCGGCCGGGAAGTGGCCGGAGGCAGAGAGGAGTTGAGTTCCGTCATGCGTAACAGCGCTACGGGGCCCTTGATACGGTCGTCGGCGATGAGCACACGCGCGCGGATCCTGGAAGTCGCGGCCCGGCTGGTCGCCGAGTCGCCCGACGGGGACGTCTCCACCCGGGCCGTCTGCGACGCCGCGCAGGTGGGTGCCCCGGCGCTCTACCGGCACTTCGGGGACAAGGAGGGGCTGCTGTCCGCCGTCGTGGACTACGGCTTCGACAAGTATCTGGAGACCAAGCGGCAGCGTGCCCCGGAGGACGACCCGATAGAGGATCTGCGCAAGGGCTGGGACAGCCATGTGGAGTTCGCGCTGGACAACCCGAATCTGTACCGGCTGATGTACTCCCCCGCGATGCGCACACCCCCGGCGGCGGCGCTGGAGTCCCACGAGATCCTCACCAGGGATCTGCGACGGGCCGCGGCGGACGGGAAGTTGCGGCTGGCGCCGGAGGCGGCTGCCCAGGTCGTCATGTCGGCCAACGTCGGGGTGGCGCTGATGCTCGTCGCCCGTCCCTCGACCTTCACCGACAAGGACACCTCCCGGCGGGTCCGCGACGCCGTGCACGCCACCGTCCTCACCCCGGACGTGGCGGCGGAGACCGGCACGGGCGCGCGGGCCACGAGCAGGACGCGGCTGCCCGCGGCGGCGGCTCAGTTGAACGTCCTGCTGGGGAACTCGGCGGAATCGGGGCTCAGCACCGCGGAAGTGGCCCTGATGACGGAATGGCTGCGCCGGCTTTCCACGACGCCCACGAAGTCACCCGGCTCGGAGACATCCGGGGACGACCGGTCCTAGGCCCTGTCAGGTCGGCAGATCCGCGCAGGTGTCCGACGCGGGCAGTTCGTCCGCCAGGAATACCGTCTGCGCCATCATCTTGAAGCCCGACATCTTCTCGCGGAATGTCTCCACCGACTCCTCGGGGTGTACGGAATCGATCACGGCGTGCTCGCCGACGGCGTTGAACTGGTGGCTCACCCCGCGCGGAATCTGCATGTCCACGAAGGAGCACGGCGGCACGACCAGGTTGTAGCGGGTGCGCTCCACACCGGGCGGGGTGTCGGGCAGGGCGTCCTCGAAGGACCGCAAGGAGAAGGGAGTTACCCCCGTGACACCGGTGATCTCGAACGGAGAGAGGCTGCTCACCCGGATCCGGGTGTCCGGGCCCGTCATCATCCGTACGAATCGCAGACCGGTGTGCATATGCATACGGGAGCAGACGCCGCGCTCCTCCACGTTGTAGAAATCCATGAGATAGCGGTCGGCGAAGAAGTCGTCGAAGGGGGCTTCGAGCATATAGACGTCGCCCTCCTCGAATGTCTGGAAACGGGTTATTCCATCCTTGTTCCGGGTCGTCGCCGATTCGCTTCTCTTGGCGTCCCTCACGACCTTGGTGAAGGCGTTCACCACGGCCAGGGCGATGTCTTCGGGGAGTTGGAGGACGGGCGTGACGACATTTCTTGCCGCATCGGTGAATTCGGCGACGTCGTGGACCTCGTTCTCGGCGTTCGCCTCGCGTTTCATTCGTGTACGGGAATTGGACATCTGAATCAAGCTCCATCGTCTAGGATCTGTCCGTTCGGCTTAACGAAACCATGCGCTTCACAGGGCAGTTGGAGGGGGCCGCCGTGATCTGCCCGCACTGTGGGAAAGACGCTCGCTACCGGGAGCGGGGGCGTGGGATGTGCCCGGTCTGCAAGCGCGCGTTCGCTCTCGAACCGAAGGAAAACACGCTCCGCCTGCACGACGTCCGCATGCGCAAGCTCATCGACAAGCTCACCGACGGCGGAAAGCTGCGCTACACGCCCACCCAGCTCTGGTACGCCGCCGCGCGCAACCGCACTCCCGCGGGCGGTACGTCGTACGGCTGCGTCGCGGTCGGCTTCATCCTGGCGACGGGCTTCTTCGCCATGTTGATCATGGGAACCAACGAGTTCGATCCGGACGTGGTGCGGAGCACCCTCGTGATCGCGGGCGTCTTCCTGGCGCTGGTTCTGCTGCTGACGTTCCGTGGCTCGCGCCGCGCGAAGTGGTCGGGCACGGTCGAGGTGCCGATGTCGCTCAGCACCTTCCGGACCTCGGTCATCGACCGCTGGACCGTCGTCTACAGCCGCCCCTTGGGGCTGAAGGACGAGGGGCACGTCCAGTTCCCCGTCCTCCCCGCGCTTCCCGACGGCGGCACGCCGAGGCTGGTCGTCCTCTGCCCGGACCGTGACGTGCTGGCCTGCCTCGCGCTGAACGGTGCGCACAAGACGCACTCGCTCGCACTGGCGCAGTCGCTGGACCAGCTCGGGAACATATCCAACGGCCCGGCATCGGCAGGGGGGCCGGGACCGGTGGGGATAGTGCTGCACGACGCCAGCCCGGCGGGGCTCGCCTTCGCCGCCGCGACCAGGGCCGCGCTCGGCGGCCGGGTGGTGGTCGCCGGGATGCTGCCGCGCACCGTGCTGGACAAGCCGAACGCCCTGCGGCTGCGCAAGCCGCTGCGGAGCGGGGACCTGGACGTCATCCGGTCGTCGACGCCGCCGCTGACCGCGGCGGAGGCCGACTGGCTGAGCCGTGGCTGGTGGTCGCCGATAGCCGCCGTACCGCCCGCGAAGCTGCTGGCCGTGGTCGCGAGGGCGGTGGACCGGGCCGAGGGGATGGCCGACCCGGACCGGGGGCGCGCCCAGCAGGTCGGATTCCTCACCTGGCCGACGGCGTCATGAGCGACGCGGCACACGCCACGAACGTGAGCGACGTGAGCGACGTGAGCGATGCGACCGACGCGAGCGATGCGACCGACGCGAGGGGCGTGGGGCAGATGCGGCAGGCGATCCTGGACCGGGTGCTGCGTACGGCGGTCGAGAAGGCCGGCGCACCGGGACAACTCCACTTCACCGAACGGCAGTTGTACTACGAGATGTGCCGGGTGCTCCAGCCGTGGCACCGGGCGCCCCGGCGCGCGCAGTTCACCTCGGCCCCCGCGCTGACCTACGACGCGTACCGGGCCACGCTGCGCCGGCACGGTCCGGCGCCGGTTCCCGGCCTGCTGCCGCCGGCCGTGCCCGCTCCCCGGCGGGCGGCCGGGCGGCACACCCCGGAACCGGACCTGTTCGACTACGGGCTGCCCCGGGTGCTGGTGTGCGAGTCCGACGACATCGCCGCCATGCTGCGGGCCAACGGGGTCCCGATGGAGTCGGCGTGCCCGGTGTACGGGGCCTCCGAACTGCCCCTGGACCCAGGTGTGTTGAGGATGCTCGCGCTGGCCGGGCACGGGACGGTCTATCTGCTGCACGACGCCAGCGCGCGGGGGCTCACGTTCCCGGCCCGGTTCGCCCGGGCCGTCGACGTGCCGGACGGGGTCCGGGTCGTTCCGCTGGGGCTGCGGCCCCGGCAGGCCGGGGCGCTCCATCTGGTCCACGGGCGCGGTCCGGCGTATGCCGCCGTGCCCGCCCATGGTCCGGCTCCCTTCGTCGTGGGCGGTATGGGCGGCGGTACCGGCGCCGGTACCGGTCCGGGGCTCGGGTTCGCGCTCAGCCGCCGGGAGCGTGAGTGGCTGCGACGCGGCAGGTTCGTGGAGCTGGCCGCCGTGAACCCGGCGTCACTGATCCGTACGGTGCACCGTCTCGTACGCGAAGTGCGCCCGCCCCGCTCGCAGTTGACCGAACTCCGGCAGGTACGCCGGGCGGGATTCCTGAGCTGGCCCACCGCATGAGAGGAACCGCAGTGCCGCAGCCGCAGAGGCGGGAGATCACCTACACCGACGAACTGCTCGCCGACCGCACCGTCCACCGGCGCTACTCGGACGGCCGCCAGGAGTGGCGCGGCACGGGCGGCGGGGCGGGCGGTCGCGTCGTGACATGGCGGGACGACCGCGGGCTCGTGGGCACCGACGAACTGCTCGGACAGCGGATCGTCAAGCGTGTGTACGGGGACGGGCGCCCGGCCGTCTACGGCAGGGAGGCCGGTTACGGCCGGACGCTGTGGAGCGACGGGGTGCTGACGGTGAACCGGACGTCGTTCGGCGGCCGGCTGGGCACCGTCCTGGGCGCGGTGACCGCCGGTGCGCTCGTCGGAGCGGCCCTGACCATGCCGCCCACCTTCCTCTCCCCGGAAGAGGAGGAGGAGTTGCGCCGGCAGGCCGAGGCGAGCGCCTCGGGCGGCGGTGGCGACGCCGGCGGCGGCGACGGTGGTTACGGGGACTGGGGCGACGGTTCCGGCGACAGCGACGACGACTTCGGCTGAGCCGGGGCGTTGTCCACCACCTGGGAGCCGGGAGCCGGGAGCCGGGAAGAGAGAAGAGAAAGAGGACGCGATGTCCCGCTGGTGTGCGTCACTGACCGCCGACGACCCGGTCGGGCAGGTGGCCGCCATGGATGGCCGCCCCGTCCGGACGCGGGAGGGCCGGCACGCGCTCGGCCTGCTCGACGGGCCAGGCGCGGCGACGGGTCCGTACCGGGTGGGCGACGTGTACGCGATCGGCGAGGTCACGCTCCACAACGCGCCCGAACTCCGCTCCCGGCTCGGCGCGGACGGGGCGCCGGGTGACTGCTCGGACGGTGAACTGCTCCTGCGCGCGTACGTCAGATTCGGCGCGGCGGGACTGGCCGCCGCCGACGGGATGTTCGCGCTCGCCATCGCCGAGCGGGACGAACTCGTCCTCGTACGGGACCACATGGGCGCCCGGACCCTCTTCCACGCCCTCGCCGGTACGGGAGAGGGGGCGGCCTGGGCGGCCTCCACGTCCCTGCGGGCACTTCAGCGCTGGCCCGCGCTGGACACCGGCCTGCATCTGCCGGCCGTCCGCTCGTTCCTCACCTTCGCCTATCTCCCGGGCAGGGAGACCCTGTTGCGCGGGATCCACGAGGTGCTGCCGGGCCGGTGCGTACGGCTGAAGCCCGACGGCACGTCGGTGGAAGAGACGTACTGGGAGCCGGCCGAGGTCGCCGACGAGCGACCGGCGGCCGAACACGCCCGCGAGCTGCGCGAGTTGCTGGAGTCCGCCACCGCGCGCCGGCTGCCCGCCGCCGAACCGGTCGGTGTCCTGCTCTCCGGTGGTGTGGACAGCAGCCTGGTGACCGCGCTCGCCGCCAAGCTGCACGACCAGGCCGTCAGGTCGTACTCCATCAGCTTCGGCGACGACGCCCCGAACGAACTCGCCTACTCCGGGCTGGTCGCCACCCACTGCCACACCGAGCACCAGGTCCTGACCGTCCCCGGCGCGGCCGTCGCAGCACGGCTGCCGGAGACCGTCGCGCTGCTGGACAGCCCGGTCGGCGACCCGCTCACCGTGCCCAACCTGATGCTCGCCGAGGCGGTCGCGGCGGACGGGATGAGCGTGGTGCTCAACGGCGAGGGCGGCGACCCGGTGTTCGGCGGCCCCAAGAACCTGCCGATGCTCATACACGAGCTGCACCGCGACGAGGCGGGCGTCGACTCCCGGGCGCGTGCCTACGTCGACTCGTACCGGAAGTGCCACGGCGACCTGCCGGTGCTGCTGACACCCGGAGTGCTGGCCGAGCTGGCGGACGCGCCACCCGTCACGGATCTGCTGACGCCCTATCTGGCACAGGGTCAGATGACCAGCCTGCTCAACCAGTTGCTGCACACCAACCTGCGGACCAAGGGCGCCCACCACATCCTCACCAAGGTGGAGCGCATCACCGCGTCCCAGGGGCTGGAGGGCCGGGCACCGCTGTTCGACCGCGCGGTGGTCGACCACGCGTTCCGGGTGCCGCCCCGGCTGAAGCTCGCCGGCACGAGCGAGAAGTGGATCCTCAAGGAGGCGGTACGGGACCTGCTGCCCGCGACGATCGTGGACCGCCCCAAGAGCGGGATGCGGGTGCCGGTCCAGCAGTGGCTGGACGGCCCCCTGCGCGAGCTGGGCCACGATCTGCTGCTCGGCGGTTCGGCGCGCGCCCGTGGCCTGTTCCGCCAGGACACGATCCGCTCGTGGCTGCGGCGGGAGGGCACGCTGCTGCCGCGCCAGGGAGGCAAGTTGTGGCTGGTGCTCACGCTGGAGCTGTGGCTGCGTTCGTTCGAGGTCGGGGCCTGATCCGGGCCCCGGGCCGGCCGACGCGACGGCGCGCCTATCCTGCGGTGGCATGACCACCCCTCAGCCCGACAGCCCCGGTCGCGCCTCCGACGGCCTCGCCGAACTCGACGCCCTGCGCGCACTGCTGGCCACCGTGAAGGCGCCCCAGGCCCGCAAGGTCGTCCGTGAACTGCTCGTCCGGGCCGACGGCGCCCCGGAGGTCGAGCCCGGAGAGGCCGTCGCGCTCGCCGCCCGGTTCGCCGCGGTCGGGCAGCCGGGCAGCGACGTGCTGCTGAAGATGTGGGGCAAGGTCGCGGATCCCGACCGGTTCGCCGAGTTGCTGCTCGTGCCCGCCTACGTACGGGAGAAGCGCACCGATCTCAAGGTGAGCAAGGCCGTTCCCGAGGGGTTGCGGCATCTCGGGCCCCTCCTGCGTACGCTCCACCTCGACCGGTGCACCGGGCTCACCGATCTCGCGCCGATCGCCGGCTTCGATCAGCTCGTCAGCCTTGATCTCGGCGGCTGTTCGGGCCTCGACGATCTCGCGCCGCTCGCCGGGCTCACCGGTCTGGAGAGCCTGCGGCTGCACCGCTGCCGCAAGGTCAAGGACATCGGCCCGCTGCTCAAGCTGCGCGCGCTGCGGCGGCTCGATCTCAGCATGACCGGCGTCGCGTCCGTCGCCGGGCTTGGGGCCGCGCTGCCCGGTCTGGAAGTCCTCAGCCTTCAGGGCTGCCGGGGGCTGCGGGACATCCATCCCCTCAGCGGGCTGCGCCGGCTCACCACGCTCGACCTGGGGTGGACGGGGATCAAGGACCTGTCCGCGCTGATGGACGTCGGCGCGGTCACCGAACTGGACCTCACCAGTTGCGCCCACCTCACCACCCTCAAGGGCATCGGCGCCATGCCCGGCCTGCGCGTGCTGCGGATGGACAAGGTCCGCCGACTGCGGTCGCTGGACGGCCTCGGCCACCACCCGGACGTCACCGAGCTGGTGCTCACCGAATGCGCCGAGCTCCAGGACCTGCGGGCGATAGCGGGCCTGCCCGGACTCCAGACCCTGGAACTCGCCGACTGCGAACGGCTCACCTCCGTCGCCGGGGTCGAGACACTGACCGGTCTTGACCTGCTGCGCGTACGGGACTGCACGGCGCTGTCCGACTTCTCGTCACTGGCCGGCGCCCCCGCACCCCGCCGGCTGTTCCTGACGAACGTCGACGGCGGATCCGACCTCGGGTTCCTGCCCGAACTGCCCGGTCTGCGCGTGCTGTTGATCGACCGGTTCCGGACCCTGCGTACGCTGGACGGCGCGCCGGAACTGCCCGACCTGCGCACTCTCGACGTACGGCACTGTCCCTCGCTCGCCGGTCTCGGCCGGGTCGGCGAGCTGCCGGAGCTGCGGCGCGTGCAGATCTTCGGGTGCGACATCCTCCACGACGCGGACGGGCTGGCCGGCCGGGCCCCGCTGGAGGAGCTGCGACTGGAGGGCGTACGGCAACTGGAGTCCCTGGACGCCCTGGCCGGCTCGCCCACCCTCCGGAAGGTCAAGATCGAGTCGTGCGACCGGTTGAAGCCGCCGCCGATGGGCGCGATGACGGCGCTGCGCGAGCTTGAGTACCGGTATCAGCCGTGGCCGGACTTCGACTTCCTCACCGGCAGCACGTCGATCGAGTCGGTCAAGGCCTACTCGCTCGGACTGCTCGACATCTCCGCGCTGGCCGGGCTGCCCGCTCTGACCACGGTGGACTTCAGCTTCTCCTCGACCCACGAACTGGCCACGTTCGCACCGCTGTTGGAGATCGGCGGGCTCACGAACGCCGCTCTGAGCGACTACGTCCTGAAGCCCGTCCCCGACGGGGCCCGGGTCAAGGCCGAGTTGCGGGCGCGCGGGGTGAGCCCGTTCGCGCGCTGAGGCCGTCGTTCACTCTTCCTGCGCCCGCGCCCAGGCGAGGTAGTCCGCCACCACCTCCGGTGGATTCGCGGCCTCGGCCAGCTCCGGCTCGTACCCGGCCCGGTACATGTCGAACGGCAGGACCGGTACGGGGCGGCCGAGGATCCTGGTGAGTGCGCCGCTCGTGTGCAGGTGGCGGGCGACGTCGACGCAGGCGTCGTCGAAGTGCGCCGTCAGCAGCTCGTCCCGCCGGTCCTGCGTGTCCTCGTCCGCCTCGTCGTCGTACCAGAGCCCCAATTCCCTGATCTCGGCCAGATGCAGCGCCGCCCCCGCCGGATCGTCCGCCGGGTCCGGGCCGTGGCCCACGATGCCCGTCGTCTCGTCCAGCAGCCAGTACGCGTAGCTCCACCGGACCTCGCCGGGATCACCGCCCTCGGCCACCACGCGCCGTACCTCGCTCTCGGTGTTGTAACCGATCGCGAGGTACGGGTGGCGGTAGTCGCACGAGTCGTGCCGCCAGATCCGGAACGAGATCAGATAGATCTCGGACCTGAGCGGAGCCGGAAGCGCCTCCAGCGCCCGCTCACCCGCCCGCCGCATGTGCTCCTCGAACGCCGTCATGGCGCGCACGATCGCACATCGCGGGGAACGGGATCCCGTCAGGGGGTCACGACTCCTTCGTGGAGTACGAGTGCGCTCCCGTGCCCGCGAGCGCCCCGCCCTCCACGATCAGGTACTCGTCCCGGATCGGGTTCCCGGCGAAGTACGACTCCAGGATCTCCCGCGTACCGGCCGCGTACCGCGCCTGCGCCGAGAGCGACGAGCCCGAGATGTGCGGCGTCATCGCCTGGTGCGGCATGGTCCGCCACGGGTGATCGGCCGGCGCCGGCTGCGGGTACCAGACGTCGCCGCCGTACCCCGCCAGCTGACCGCTGCGCAGCGCGCGGTCCACGGCGTCGCGGTCGACGATCTTCGCGCGCGCGGTGTTGATGAGGTACGCGCCCCGCTTCATGGTGCCGATGAGCTTGTCGTCGAACAGGCCCTCGGTCTCGGGGTGCAGCGGCGCGTTGATGGTGACGACGTCGACGTGCGGCACCATGGCGGCGGTCGACTCGTGCCAGACGAGGTTCAGCTCCTGCTCGACGGCCTCCGGCAGCCGGTGGCGGTCGGTGTAGTGCAGGCCCACGTCGAACGGGGCGAGCCGGCGCAGGACGGCGAGCCCGATGCGGCCGGCCGCGACCGTACCGACCTGCATGCCCTCCAGGTCGTACGAGCGCTTGACGGCGTCCGCGATGTTCCAGCCGCCGTCGAGCACGATCTGGTGCGAGGGGATGAAGTTGCGTACGAGGCCGAGGATGGTCATCACCACGTGCTCGGCGACGCTGATGCTGTTGCAGTACGTCACCTCGGCGACGGTGACGCCGTGCGAGATGGCGGCGTCCAGGTCGACATGGTCGGAGCCGATGCCGGCGGTGACGGCGAGCTTCAGGTTCTTGGCGGTGGCGATGCGCTCCGCCGTCAGATAGGCCGGCCAGAACGGCTGCGAGATGACGATGTCCGCGTCGACCAGCTCACGGTCGAAGACCGATCCCGCGCCTTCCTTGTCGGACGTGACGACGAGGGTGTGGCCGCGGCTCTCCAGGAAGGAGCGCAGGCCGAGTTCACCGGAGACGCTGCCCAGCAGATGACCGGGGGTGAAGTCGGTGCCCTCGGGGGTGGGGGTGCTCTGGCCGCCCGGGTACTGGTCGATGACCGGCAGGTCGTCGCGGGCATAGGTGGTGGGCTGGCCGTCGGTCGGGTCGTCGTACAGCACACACAGGATCTTGGCCATGACGTTGCGGCTCCTCGTCCGTTGCTGCGGGAGTGCTTCGGAAGGTGCCCTTTACGGTGGGTCCTGGGCGGTGGAGCTGGCAAAGCGAACTTTTCTATGCCGGGATAGGCACCGGCTATCGGCGGGCGCCGTCCTTCAAGGCGCGTCGGGCGCCTACGCGTCGGGCGCCTACGCGTCGGGCGCCTACGCGTCGGGCGCCTGTGCCTCGGTCGCTCACGCCTCGGTCGGCGCGAGCGCCGTGTCGAGCAGGTCGTTGAGCACTTCCCGTACGCTCACCCGTCGCGCGGTCTCCAACAGCGCCTTCGCCAGCACCGGTTCGGGGCTGCGGTCGGCGATGACCAGGCCCACGCGCGGGCCGTGCGTGGGGTGCACCAGCGGGACCACGCGCATCGACGCGGGGACGCCGAACATGTGCAGCCAGGCGTGCGAGATGACGCTCGACCACCGGCCGGACGCCATGTGCGTGTAGAGCCCCGCGACGGTGTCGGTCTCGATGGCCGGGGTGACACTCGCGCCTTCGGCGGCGAAGTACTCGTCCATGATGCGGCGGTTGCGCATCTGCGGCGACAGCAGGCACAGCGCCAGACCCGCGACCTCGGCCCAGCGCACCGAACGCTGCGCGGCGAGCGGGCTGTCGTGGGGCGTGAGGAGCAGATACCGCTCCTCGTACAGCGGCGTTCTGCGGACCTGGCGCAGGCTCTCGTCGTCCAGATAGGTGAGCGCGATGTCCAGCTCGAAGGAGGTCAGCCGGCGCGTGATGTCCCGCGACGACAGCGTCTCCAACGAGACCCGGACCAGGGGGTGTTGCTCGCAGAACGGTGTGGTCAGGAGGGACGCGGCGGTCAGGGCGGTGGGGATGGCGCCGAGGCGCAGCGTGCCGGTGAGGCCGCCGCGCATCACCGACAGCTCGTGGTGCAGCGCGTCGCGTTCGGCGAGGATCCGGTGCGCCCAGAGCAGTACCCGCTCGCCCTCGGGGGTCAGCCCCTCGAAGCGCCGTCCGCGTCGCACGATGGGCACGCCCAGTTCGTGCTCCAGCTTGCGTATCGCGGCGGAGAGCGAGGGCTGGGAGACGAAGCAGGCGTCGGCGGCGCGCGCGAAGTGCTGCTCGCGGGCGAGCGCGACCAGATACTCCAGCTGCCGCAACAGCACGACGACCCGCTCCCCTCCGCACTCGGCCGGTCCCGGCCATCCTCACGCACGGGAGAGCGGTTGCGATACGGGTCGGGCCGGGGCGGCTGAGGCGAGAAGGCCGTTCAGACGGAAAGCCGATCGGCCGGGCCGTCCCCGGCCCGGCGCACCAGCTCCGCCGCCGCCTCGCGCATACCGCCGTGACCGAACCGCTCCGTCAGTGCCCGAGCCCTGCCGGGTACGAGGCCGAGTCCGGCCGTCGACTTGGCCACGTGCTCGGCCAGCCGGTCGCGCGGACCGGGCTCGCCGGAGAGCCGGCGTACGACGCGGACCATCGCCTTCGTGAGTGCTTCCGGGCCGGCCGGACACGGTACGTCGTAGTCGGCCGGGCCGCCGACGTCCTGCCAGTCCACCCGGGCGTCGCAGAAGCCGTGTTCGGTGAGGAGGCGGGCCTGGAGGAGGTGGGTCTCGTTGGCGGACGGGAGCCACAGGGTCGGTACGCCGGTCGCCGCCGCGTCGTAGATGTTGCCGAGACCCGGGGTCATACAGGCGTACGCGGCGCCGCTCATCAGGTCAAGCACCGTGTCGCGGTCGTCGGTCCGGACGGTGGGGTCGCCGAGGGCTTCGGCGACGGCGCGGCTCGTGGTGACGACGACCGGCCGGCCGGCGGGCTGTGCGGCCCGTACGGCGTCCAGCATCAGCCGCGCGTACCCGGCGGCGTCGGACGGCTGCCAGTACGGGTTCTGGAGACCGCCCAGGTTGAGCAGGACGTGCCGACCCCGGCCGGGCTCCGGGTGTTCCGGGTGCCAGACCTGTCGGGACGGCAGGAGCGGGACGATCGGCGGCACGATCACCGCGTTGCGGCGAAGCGCCGCGTCCGCCGCGATCCGCTCCCGGACACCGAAGAAGTCCTGCGCGATGTACAGCGCGGCGTCCCGGGCGACCGCCGGGATCTCCGGCCAGAACCAGGTGAGCGCGTCGTACACCGCCACGTTCAGCCCGGCGCGGCGGGCCAGTTCGGCCTCGGCGAAGTCCATCGCCGTGACGAACAGGTCGTACCGGGGCGCCAACTCCCGCAGATACGCGAGCCGTTCTTCGTCGCTCAGGCCGGTGGTCCCGTACACCGCGTGATACGGCGGCCGGTGCTGGAGGTCGAGCGTGTGCCCGCCGCCGAAGTACGCCAACTCGGCGCAGTACGGGGCCAGTTCGTGGGCGAGGACCGCCGTCGCGGCGGGTGGCCCGAAGCCGAAGGGCTGGGAGTTCAGCAGGAGGCGCGGTCCGGTCGCGCCGCCGGTGTTGTCTGCCATGTCGGCCACCCCCGGGGGAACGGTTCGGTGCGCACCCTACCGGATGTGGCTACTGTGGGTGAGTGAATAATCACTTATCGAAGCCGCGTCGATTCCGCTCTGGAGCGCCATGGACACCATGAACACCCCGACCGAGGCCGAGACCGCCACCGAGGTGGGCTCGCTGGCGGTGCCAGGCGCGGTCCTGCACTACGAGGTACGGGGCGGCGGGCCGCTCCTGCTGCTGATGGGCGGCGGGAACTCCGACGCCGCCATCTTCGAGCGGCTCGCCGCCCACTTCGCCGTCGACCACCGCGTCCTCACCTTCGACCCGCGCGGCAACTCCCGCAGCCCGCTCGACGGCCCGCCGGTCGACCAGCGCATCGAGACCCACGCCGACGACGCCGAACGGCTGCTCGATCTGGTGGCCGCCCCCGACGAACCGGTCCAGGTCTTCGGCAGCTGCTCGGGCGGGCTCATCGGGCTCCAGCTCGCGCTGGGGCTGGCCGCCCGGCGACCCGACCGGATCGCCGGGCTGGTCGTGCACGAGCCGCCCGCGTTCGGTCTGCTGCCGGACGGCGTCGAGCAGTTGGCCTTCATCGACGCCGTTCACGCCACGTACCGCCGCGAGGGGATCCCGGCGGCGATGGAGCAGTTCAGCGCGGTATTCGGCGGCCGTCCCGCGCCGGTGCTGCCCGAGGCGAACGACAACACGGACTTCTTCCTCGCCCATGTGCTGCGGCCGTTCACGCGCTTCGCACCCGACTTCGCCGCGCTCGCCCCGCTGGCCGGGCGCATCGTGGTGGCCGGCGGGGCGGACTCGCGTACGCACGACGTGCACCGCCCGGCCGCGGTGATCGCCGAACGGCTCGGCAAGGAAGTGGTGATGTTCCCCGGCGGGCACGTCGGCTACGCGAAGTGGCCGGACGAGTTCGGCCTGCTGCTGCGGCAGGTGCTGCGGGAGGTGCCGGCCGGGCGGCCGTGACACGGGACGTGTGCTCGTGTGGGGCGTGTGGTGAGGTAGCACGGTGGGTCGCACCGAGGGGGGTGGGCTCGGGGAGGCTGATGGTGCTGTGAGGATCTTTCTGCTGGGGCCGGTGCGAGCCCGTACCGACGACGCGACGCCGATCGACGTGGGCGGCGTCCGGCTGCGCATGCTGCTGGCCAGGCTCGCGCTCGATGCGGGCCGCCCGGTGTCCGTGCACGCGCTCGTCGACGGCCTGTGGGGCGAGGAGCCGCCCGCCGAGGCGGCCAACGCGGTTCAGGCGCTGGTGTCCCGGCTGCGGAAGGCCCTGCGGCGCGCGGACGGCGGGGGACCGATCGACTCCGTGGCGGGTGGGTACCGGCTGTCGGTGCGGGCCGATGACGTGGACGCGTACCGGTTCGAGGTCCTGGCCGCCCGGGGCCGGCGTGACCTGGCGGCGGGCCGGCTCGAAGAGGCGGCCACCATGCTCGGTACGGCGCTGGGTCTGTGGCCCGGCCGGGGCGACGGTGCGGCGCTCGCCGACGTACGGGACGCTCCCTTCGCCCCTGCCGCAGCCGCGCGGCTGGAAGAGATACGGGACACGGCGGCGGAGGACCGATTCGACGCGGAGCTGCGGCTCGGCCGGTACGCCGAGGTGCTGGCCGACCTGGAGACGGCGGGCGCGGAGCGCCCCCTGAGCGAGCGGCTCACCGGGCTCCGTATGCGCGCGCTGGCGGCGGCCGGGCGGCAGTCCGAGGCGCTCGCGGTGTACGAGGAGACGCGCGCCGCCGAAGAGATAGACGAACATCAGGAGGAAGACGATCGGCGTGAGGATGACGTCGATGAGCTGGGCGGGGGACTTACGGATCTTGACGATGCCGCGCCAGGTGAGGGAGAGCCCGTGGCGGGCGGCCTTGCCGGGCCCGATACGCAGCGGGGCGATGTCCAGGTTCGGGCTGGGGTTCATGTTCGTGCTCATGCCGTGCTCCTCTCGGCGAGGGTGTCCGACGAGGACTCCTCGGGGACCGCTGACTGTCCGGTGAGCGCCAGGAAGACCTCGTCCAGGCTGGGCAGGCGCATCCCCAGCTCGTCGGCGGTGATCCCCGCCCCGTCCAACCGCCTGACCAGCGCGGAGATCAGCATCGGGTCGTCGGCCGGCGCGGTGAGCAGACCGGTGTTCCGGTCGTGCGAGGGGGCGAAGCCCGTCAACTCGCCCAGGATCCGGCGCACTTCGTCCCCGTCGGTGAGCAGCGTCGGCCGCACCTGGAGCGTCTGGCCGCCGACCCGCCGCTTCAACTCGTCGGGCCGCCCCTCGGCGACGACCCGCCCGTGGTCGAACACGGTGATGCTGTCGGCCAGTTGGTCGGCCTCCTCCAGATACTGCGTGGTGAGCAGCACGGTGACCCCGTCCGCCACCAGCCGTCGCACCACCTCCCAGACCTCTTGCCTGGCGTGCGGATCGAGCCCGGTGGTCGGCTCGTCCAGATACAGCACCTGCGGCCGGCCGACGAGACTGGCGGCCAGGTCGAGCCGGCGGCGCATGCCCCCGGAGAAGGTGCTGATCGGCCGCTCGGCGGCCTCGGTCAACTCGAACCGCTCCAGCAACTCGCGGGCCCGCGCCCGGGCTTCGCGCCTGGACAGGTCCAGCAGCCGCCCGAGGAGCACCAGGTTCTCGGCACCGGACAGGTCCTCGTCCACGGAGGCGTACTGCCCGGTGAGCCCGATCAGCCCCGTACCCGCACCTGGTCCTTGACGACGTCGTACCCACCGACACTGGCGTGCCCGCCGTCGGGCCGCAGGAGCGTGGCCAGGATCCGTACGGTGGTGGTCTTCCCGGCCCCGTTGGGCCCGAGGACCCCGATGACCTTCCCGGCGGGCACTTCGAGGTCGACCCCGTCCAGGGCGACCATGTCCCCGTACCGCTTGACGAGCCCCTCGGCCCTGATCGCGTACGACATCCGCGTCTCCTTCGTGTTCGTGTTCCTTGCTCGTTCTCGATGAACACGACGATGCCGAGAGGCGCTGACAGGGGACGGGCAGGGCGCTGACAGCCGCTGACAAGGGGCCGGGGCCGCTGTCAGCCGGCCTTGGACCGCAGCTCAGCCGAGGGGCGTACCAGCACGACGCCCTGCTGGGTACTGATCGCCAGATCGAAGCCGGGCAGTACGGCGAGCGAGGTCACGAGCGCGGGAATGGGCACGCTCCAGACCTTCTCCCCGCTGGGCAGCCGGCAGAGCGCGACACCGTGCTCGTCGCTGACCGCGACCATGGGTTCGCCGTTGGGGGCGGTACCTGCCCAGAGGAGGCGGGCGGCGGGCATCGGGAGGAGGGTGGTGGTGTCGGGGTGGGCGCTGTCCCAGACGGTGACGGGGGTGAGCTTTGTGTCGTCGAGACCTCGGCCGTCCATGTAGAGGAGGATCGGCTGCGAGTCGGGCCCGTGGGCCCAGCGCAGATACCAGCCGGCGCCGGATGCCAGGCTCCGGTAGGCGCGTCCGGCGGACTCTCCCGGACCGGGTGGACTGACAGTGTGGATGCGCCAAGTGACCAGATCCAGTACGGCCGCTTCGCCGGTCGTGGCAGCCATGGCGACGAATCCGCTGCCTCCGGCGCCGTGCTGGGTAACCATGGTGACAACGCCACTGATCAGGGCTACCGGATCGGCACGAAGTGGTCTCGCCGCGGTGACGTCCCATAGAAAGCCCTGTGACCGGGACTCATCGCTGTCGCAGACCATCAGCACAACTTCGCCAGTAGGGAGCTCGAAGGCGGCCGAACAGAAGTCCCGGGTCAGGGCATCGGGGCGCGGGGCCCACGGCAGTTGGGAGAAGGCCGTGTGCTGCCGAGGGGATGTCCAGAGGGAGACCTCGTTGCTCACGGGATCAGAAACGATCACGCGGGTGCGTGGGTGGGCAGCAGTCGGGGGCAGGACATGGCACTCCGTGCTCCAGTAGGTCGGGTGCGAGGTGGGCAGTTCCACCACGCTGACGCTCCCTGTGGGATCGAGCCGCTGCCACCAGATGCTGACCAACGACTCACCCTCGCTGCCGTTCTCGTCGAAGCTTTCCCGCTTGGCCAGCAAGTTCAACGTTCCGTCGGGATCCTCACTGCACCCCTCGAAGTCTGATGTGGCTGTCTCCGGTAGTTCGCGTACGCACTCAGGCGCCCCGGAGTCCATGAGCCGGCCGAGATTGTCGGTGGAGATCAGCCGGATGCCGACCCATGAACTGGCGACAAGCTGTGTCGCGCTCGCCTTCCACCCCAGGACGAGATCGGTGTGCGACGCCGCGAAATCGCTCCCTGCCCAATCGCGTGCCGTGTCCTGGGACGCGTGTCCCGGATTCCAGTGCCATACCCGTGCTGTGCCGTCATTGCCGATCGAGAGGATGTCTAGCGTGCTGGAAGCCGAGGACTTCAGGACGCGGACGGCGCAGATGGCACTCTCGTGTCCGTGCAGTGGGTTTCCGACGATGTCGCCTGTCGCCGTGTCGAGGACGCTGACCCCGCCGGTCATTCCGGCGCTGACGCCAAGAAGTTGGCCGTCCTGAGGGCTCGGTGCGACTGCGAAGGCGAAGAGGTCGGCGTCCACCCGTGCCGGTGGCTTCGGCTGAGCGGACAGCGGCACCACATAGGTATACCGTTCCCGGGCGATGACGAGCACACAGTTCGCCGGATCGTCCCCGACGAACTGGCCGTTGGCCCAGCCGAAGCCGGGAAGCGCATGCGAGGTCGTCGTTCCGGAGCGGGTGCCGATCAGCGTGAGGGTGCCTTCGTGGCGCCCGTGCTGGATCGCCGCCGTTGTGCTTCCGTCGCTCAGACGCGTTGTCGCCACGATGATCGGGCGTCTGAGCAACTGGAGGAGCGTACGGGGCCGGGCGTTCGACTCCAGCGGATACAGGGTGATCCTCCCGGTCACCATGTCACAGACCAGCGCCTGGGCGCTTCCGTCGACATCCTGCACAAAGCGGGCGGTCGTCCAGCCCTCCCTGGTCGATTCCGTGGGCCCTGACTCCTCGGGCGCGCGGTCGAGAGTGACGACGGACAGGGGCACCGATCGCAGTGGGTCGTACATCTCGATCCGGCGGGGGCGTCGACAGAGGACCACGGGCGTCCCGTCGCTCAGCGTTCCCGAATCCAGCAACCCGTCACAGCCGTTTGTGGACGTGTGCGCCTTCAACGTCTGATGTTCGACATCCCAGACCCTCAGGGAGCCCTCTTCATCGAGTGTGACCGCGAGTGGCCCCTCACCGTGGCGTCCGACGACCACCAGGCCCTGGACGGGCGACGGATGTGGAAGCACGGCCGACTGAGAGGGGTCGTCCAGTCCCCACACGGAGACGTGTGTGGCGGAAGGCGGCGCCGCAAGAATCACCGTCCGGCCCCGGGACGTAACGACTTCCTCGATGGTCCAGCCGCCCAAGAGCGACGTGGTCGAGTTGCCGCCCGACCCGTGCTGCCCGATGATCCGGTGCGGCGTCACGCGGCGCGGCTCCACCCACAGCCGGTCGACCGACGCCGACAGCGCCGCCGCCCGCAGCGCGAACTCCCGTGCCCCGTACGTCTCCGCGATGAAGGCGAGCTGCGCCGCGCGGTCCAGCTCGGCGCCCGTCCGGAGCAGGTCCGAGCAGCGCTCGATCACCAGTGCCGGTACGGAGCCGTGGCGCGCGTACCGGACCGCCGGGAGCAGCCCCGAGACGTCGGCGGCCAGGACGAAGGCCGGGTCCTCGATGAGGTCGTCGATCGTGCCGGCGGCCGCCGCGTGGGTGGCGAGGTGGCCGCGTACGTAGGGGTGGGCCCGGTCCCAGCAGGGCTCGTCCGCGCGGATCGGTACGAGGTCCAACAGGGTGTCCACGAAGCACCGTTGGATGTCCGCGAGGTCGCGGAAGCGGAGCGTACGGGTCTGGAGGTGGGCCGTGAGTTCCTGGTGGTAGAGGCGGAAGTACTTCCGGCCGTCCTGTTCGACCACCGTGAGGTACGAGCCGTCCTCGTCCAGCAGTTCGTCGATGTCCGCCTCGGTCAGCGCCTCGCCCGACAGCCGGGACGCCACCTGCGCCCACACCCCCGCTCGCGGCAGACCGTGCCCTTCGCCGAAGGCGAGTGCCGTCAGCAGGGCGAGCGCCGTCGGTTTACGGCCGCGGGGCAGCCGTTCCAGGTACGCGTCGAGCGCCCCGCCCACGTCGGACGGCAGCCGCTCGGCCCAGCCCGGCACCGTGATGTCGATGAGGGTGTCGCGCAGCAGCGCCGTCGTGGTCATCCGGGCGACGAGGAAGCACTGGCCGGCCCGTGCCGCGACTTCCACGGCGACCGTACGGGCGACTCCCGGCGCGTGCTCGTACGGCGAGCCGGCGTCCGTCAGGACGCGTTCCGCGTACTCGGCGATGCTCGTGTCGTCGGCGTACTCGGTGCTGTCCAGGTCGATCACGGGCGCGCGGTCGCCGATGTGCAGCAGCAGTTCGCGGCGCGAGCCGATCACCAGGCGTACGCACGGTACGGCCGCCAGTGGGCGCAACAGCTCCCACGCGATGTTCCGGGCCTCCGCCTTGCCGTCGCCGGGGCCGGCCTCGTCCAGGGAGTCGGCCACGATCCGGAAGGGGCGCTGGCGGCCGGCGAGGGCGGTGAGGAGCGTGGGCACGGTGGTGGCCGTGACATCGGCGGCGCTCGCCAGTCGTTCCACGACGTCGTGGAGCGTCTGGTGGCGCATGTTGACCGACACGTCGATCCTGCTGGTGTCGTGGCCTTCGCCTTCGAGCACGATCTTCCCCAGCACCGCCGACTTGCCGGAGCCGGGAGCCCCGGTCACCACCAAGGGCCGCCGCTCGTCCGTCGCGGCCAGGTGGGTGCGCAGTGCCGCGAGGGCGTGGCCGCGCCCGGTGAAGTACGACCCCGGGTCGCTCACATGCTCCACCCCGCGCCCCCGGGGCTCGAAGTGCGAGGCCCGGTCGGAGACATCGCCGCCGAGCCGGCCGTCGGCGTCCGTCTCGGCGCTCGGGTCGAACGCCGGGTTGGGGAAGAAGGGCGGTTGCGCGGTCTGGTCGGCCAGCGAGCAGGAGGCGCGCTGCCGGCGGCCGGCCCGTTCGAAGGACCGGTTGATCCGGTCGGCGAGCAGGGCGGGTGACAGATACCTCTGTGACGCGCCGTCACCGACCTTGCAGACGCTGGCCAGTTCGGCGGCGAACGCGCCGTCGTCGGCGAGGTCGCGGTGCCGTGCCGATGACATGACCCAGGTGCCCGCACCACCGTCGGCGCTCCGTGGTCTGACGGCGGCGAAGGAGGCCGCCGCCGAGGCGATGTCGCCCGCGCCCGCCGCCGCGTTGCAGGCGTCGATCACGAACAGCACGTTGCGGACGGGGGAGGCGCCGAGCGCGGCCTCCAGATTGTGCGGGGCCAGCCAACTGCGCGGCCTGTTCTCGACGGTGCCCGCGCAGGCCAGCCGGTAGTTCCCGGCGTCCGGGAGGTCGCCGTGGCCCGCGTAGTAGAGGACCACGGTGTCGTCGGCGGTGAGTTCGGCTCCGGCGCACCAGTCGGCCAGGGCGTCCTCGAAGTCGTCGGCGCGCGGGTCGTGGGAGACATCCGTGAGGACCCGCTCGTACCCCATCGAGGTGAAGAGGTCGGCGATCCGCTGGACGTCGGCGTGCGCCTCGGGGAGTTCGGGGAGCTGGGTGTAGTGCCGGGTGCCGGCCGCGATGACGTAACGCCGTGGGGCAGGGCGGCGCGGTTCACTCATCCGCGGTCCCGGCGAGTCCGGCGGCGACGGCGCGGCCGGTCTCGATCGCGGTGAGATAGCGGGTCGCGTCGTGCATGTGGGTGCCGTTGTGCACCACCAGGTCGTCGACGGCAGGACCGAAGGCGGGGGCGATCTCGCGCACGACGGCCACGATGTCCGTCGTGTCGGCGATGTTCGTCCAGGCCCGCAGATTCCTCGGCCACACCGCCCGGCCGTCCACGGGCGCCGGGTGCAGTCGGTTGAGTACCACTCCGCGCATTCCCAGCGGCGAGCCGAGCGTGACAAGCATCTGTACATTCACCTTCTCGCCTCGCGCCGCCGCCGCGCACAGTGCCTCGTACGCGAGCACCGTGCCCAGCGAGTGCGCCACGACGACGCGGGTGTCCGGGGTGAGGTGGGCGGCGACCGCCGCCTGCGCGCGGGTGCGGATGTCCGGGTCGGTGAGGTAGCGGGCGACCTGCTTCAGGTTTCCGATCAGTACGCGGTCGCGGACGCCCTCAAGGAACTGGGCCCCCGTCAGGGCGTCCAGCGCGCGCCGTACGGTCTTCAGCCGCAGCCCTTGGGCGGCGGCCCAGCCGACTTTGCCGCGTGTGCCGCTCTCGTCGGGCGCGGGGACCTGGGGGTCGGTACGGGCCGCCTCGGCCCACCAGGCCATGAGGAGTTCGAACTCCAGGTCGCTCTCGACGTCCGCCGCCTGGAAGTTCTCGTCGTCCGCCCGGGTGCCCGCGGGCCGGAACAGATCGCCGTAGAAGGCCACGGCGACGTCCTCGGGCGCGGGCACCACGACGGCGTCATCGGCCCCGTCCCTGGCTGCGGCTTCGGCCCTCGCCAGCCTGACGCCGCCCCGCAGCTCGGGCACGATGTCCCGGACCAGCGAGTCCTCGCTCAGATACTGCTTGCCGACCCCGTGTACGAATACGACTCTGGCCATCCCCACGTCACCCCTGGACCGCCGACTGCCGGACCGCCGACCGCCGAGTGCTGCCGGACCGGCCCGACACCACCGACATATCCCGCGACAATAGTAGAGACGGGGCGGCCGCGAGGGGCGTGAACAGCGCCTGCGCCAAAGGGCTTTGGCCTCACCCGACGATGTTCACCTCGGCCCTCACCTCGTCGCCAGAGCTCGCGCCTCCGTCATGCTCAGCAGCTCGCCCCGGCCGAACTCCGCTTCGAAGCCCGCCGCCCCCAGCGCCTCGCGCGCCACCGCCGTGACGCGGTCCACGTCGCGGCGTTCGGCGGCCGGCAGCGGGGCGTCGACGGAGTCGCGGGCTGCCGCCGCCGCGCCCAGCAGCCGCGCCGATTCGCCGTACCGGCCCGCTGCGGCCTGTGCGCCTGCCAGTCCCTCCACCGCGAGGGCCACGGCACGTGGGTCGCCGAGTTCGTACGCGGCGTCGAAGCCCTCCAGGTGCAGCGCGCGGGCGGCGTCCGCGTCGCCCCGCAGTTCGGCGACGAAGCCCAGCTCGGCCAGCGCGAGCGTGCTGCCGGGGCCGTAACCCACCTCACGGAACCAGGCCAGCAGCCCGCGCATGAGGTGCTCCGCCAGGTCGTGATCGCCCTCCTGGCGGGCGCCGAGTCCCAGGCCGATCTCGGCGTCGACCTCCCCGGACCTGAGGTTCTGTTCGCGCGCCAGCTTGAGGGCGCGCCCGTGGAACTCGCGGGCCCGTGCGTGATCCCCCGTGAGGAGATGGATTCTGCCCAGTCCGCAGAGCCGTTTGGCGGCCTCGGTCCACAGCCCGAGTTGTTCGGCGATGGCCAGGCCGTCGCGCTGGAGGCGGGCGGCGTGCGCGTAGTCGCCGGTGATCTGGCTCAGCGCGGCCAGCGGGAACACGGTCTGGAGCCGGCCCCATCGGTCGCCGGTCTCCTCGAAGAGGCGGGCGCTGCGTTCGCCGTCGCGCCGGACGGCGTCGAGATCGCCGCGAGCCATGGCGTGCCGGGCCCGTACGCTCAGCGCCGCCGCTGTCCCCCAGGGGTCGCCGAGGGCGTGGAACGCGTCCAGGGACCGGTTCACCAGGCTCTCGCCGGTGGCGACATCGCCGGATCCCATCTGGGCGAAGCCCAGGAACCACAGGGCGGTTGCCCGGTCGAGGGGGTCCTCGATCCGCTCCGCGCTGTTCTCGGGGCCGACGGCGGGCTCGCCTTGGAGCAGGCCGATACCCGCCCGCCATGCCGTGGCCACGGCGCGATCCGGCGTGGGCGCGGGTACGGCCGCGAGCGCCGCGTCCAGGTAGCGGCGGGCCTCCGCCGGCCGGCCGCGCAGCACCCAGTACCAGGCCAGCGCGTTCACCGTACGCAGCGCCCGCTCCCCGGCCCCGTGCCGTACGGCGAAGTCCAGCGCGGCCCGCAGATTGGCCGACTCCGCGTCCAGCCTTTCCAGCCAGTGCTGTTGCTCGGGTCCGCGCAGCAACGGCCCGGCCTGGCAGACAAGTTCGGTGTAGTGGCGGCTGTGTCTCTCGCGTACGGTGTCGAACTCGCCCGCCGCCCAGAGCTGTTCGACGCAGTACTCCTTGACCGACTCCAGCAGCCGGTAGCGGGGGCCGTCCGGCCGGTCGGACAGCACGACCAGCGACCGGTCCACCAGGCGGGCGAGCAACTCGAAGACGTCGGCGGACGGCACGTCGTCGTCCCCGGCGCAGACCGCCTCCGCCGCCTCCAGGGCACAACTCCCGCTGTGGACCGCCAGTCTGCGCAGCACGACGCGCTCGGGCGCCGTCAGCAGACCCCAGCTCCAGTCGATCACCGCGCGCAGGGTCCGTTGCCGGTCGGGCGCGTTCCGGGGGCCGACGGCCAGCAGTTTGAACCGGTCGTCCAGCCGGGCGACCAGCCCGTGCACGCCGATGGTCCGGACGCGCGACGCGGCGAGTTCCAGTGCCAGCGGGATGCCGTCGAGGCGGCGGCACAGCTCGGCGACGGCCGCGGCCTCGGCCTCGGTGCTGTCCGCGTCGTGGGCCCCGGCGTGGGTCCCGGCGTGGGTCCCGGCGCGGGCGGTGAACAGCGCGACGGCGCTCGGCAGGGGGAGCGGCGGCACGGGCCAGATCTGCTCGCCGCTGATGGCGAGCGGTTCCTGGCTGGTCGTCAGTACGGTCAGGCCCGGCGCGTTGGGGAGCAGTGCGGCGGTCAGCTCGGCGACCGGACCCACGACGTGCTCGCAGTTGTCCAGGACGAGCAGCAGCCGACGCTCGCGCAGCGCGCCGCCCAGTCGGCCGGCCGGGGACAACGCCCCGTTCGCCGAGCGCTCCCCGTCGGTCTCCTGGATGCCCAGGGCTCTCATCACCGCCTCGGCCGCCGCGTTGACCACGTCCGGATCGACCCGAGGGCCCGGTGAGGGCGCGAGCGCGGCCAGTTCCACGAGCCAGGCGCCGTCCGGGTACGCCTCGGCGGACCGCCGCGCGACCTCCACGGCCAGCCGGGTCTTGCCGACCCCGCCGGGGCCGGTGAGGGTGACCAGCCGTGCCGCGCCGAGCAGGGCGCGTACACCGGCGGCGGCCTCCTCCCGGCCGACGATCTCGGTGAGGGGGGTGGGCAGATTCGTGACGACGGCGGAGCGGACGGGCCGCTCGGCGCCCGCGACGGTCAAGTCCTGTCGCAGCACGGCCTGTTGGAGTGCGATCAACTCGCGTCCTGGCTCCAGGCCCAGCTCGTCGGAGAGCCGGCGCCGCAGCTCCTCGAAACTCTCCAGCGCCTCGGTCTGGCGCCCCGCGCCGTACAACGCCCGCAGGTGCGCGGCGCGCAGCCGCTCCCGCAGCGGATGCGCGGCGACCAGGCCGCCCAGTTCACCGGCCAGTTCGGCGTGCTCGCCCAACTCCAGCCGTACCTCGGCCTGTTCCTCCAGGGCCGTCAGCCGGGCCTCCGCCAGGCGGTTGGCCTCCGCCAGGGCGAACGGCTCACCGGCGAAGTCCGCGAACGCCTCTCCCCGCCAGAGCCCCAGCGCCTCGGCCAGCAGCTCCGCCCTCGTACGCGGTACGGCCTCGGCCCGCGCCCGGTCCAGCAGCGCGGTGAACCGGCCCGCGTCGACGGCATCGGGGCCGGTCCGCAGCAGATACCCCGAAGCCCCGGCCCCGGACACCACCAGCTCCCGACCGCCCGGCTCGGCACGCTCCAGCGCGCGCCGCAGCTGCGAGACCTTTCCCTGCAACGTGTTGCCGGGGTCGTCCGGCAGCGCGGTCCCCCACAGCTCGTCCACCAGCCGGCCGACGGACACGGCACGCCCCGGCTCCACCAGCAGGTGGGCGAGCAGAGCGCGGACCTTCGCGCCGGGGATCGGGACAGGTTCGCCGTCCGCCGTCCACACGGCCAGCGGACCGAGCACCCCGAATCGCATGCGGTCAGCCTAGGCCGTGTCCGGCGCCGCCGACCGACAGTGGACCGACAGTCGATCAACAGCCCCGCCCGGCAGAGTCGTTCCCATCGCACCGCACACGACAGCAACGGGAGGACCACCCCATGACCACCAAGCCCTCGCTCCCCACCGTCTCCATCGTCGGACTCGGCAACCTGGGCCGCGCCCTGGCCGGTGCCTTCCTCGACCAGGGCTACCGCACCACGGTCTGGAACCGCTCCCCGGCCAAGGCCGACGACCTCGTCGCCAGAGGCGCGCACCGGGCGGCGTCCGTCGCCGAAGCCCTCGCGGCGGGCGAACTCGTCATCGTCTGCGTGCTGGACTACGACACCGTGAGCCGGCTGCTGACACCGGCCGCCGACGCGCTCCGGGGACGCGTCCTGGTCAACCTCACCTCCGGAACCCCGGAGCCCGCCCGCGAGCTGGCCGCCTGGGCGACCGGCCAGGGCGCCGACTACCTGGACGGCGCGGTCTACGCCGTACCGCAGACGATCGGCACGGCGGACGCGTTCGTCCTCTACAGCGGCACGTCCGCCGTCTTCGAGACGTACCGCGAGCAGCTGGACCTCCTGGGCGCCCCCACCTTCGTCGGCACCGATCCCGGTCTGGCCTCGCTGTACGACGTCGCGCTGCTCAGCGGCATGTACGGGATGTTCGCGGGCTTCTTCCAGTCGGTCGCGGTCGCCGACTCGGCCCAGATCAAGGCCACGGACATCACCGCCCTGTTGGTCCCCTGGCTGAACGGGGCAGCCGCCGCGCTGCCCGGGTTCGCGGCCGAGATCGACTCGGGCGACTACACGACGGAGACGTCCAACCTCGACATCAACACGGTGGGCCTGGCGAACATGCTGACGGCCACGAAGGCCCAGGGCATCGGGGTGGACCTGCTGACCCCGCTCCAGACGCTCTTCGAGCGCCAGATCGCCCAGGGCCACGGGTCGTCGAGCCTCTCGCGGGCGATCGAGTCACTCCGACCGCCGCGCTGAGTACGGAGTACGGAGGTGGGAGACCCGTCAGCGTCGCTTCTTGGTCTTCCGCTTCTGCGGGGACGTCCACGACCCTCTGTGCGTCTGGCAGCGGGAGTAGCCGATCATCGCCGGTCTCTGGCACGGCTTGCCGGTCTTGGTGTCTTTCGACCCGCACTTGACCTGCTTGCCCATACGTCCTCCCGGAGTCGCGGGCCGTACGCCGAGCGTCAATCGTCCCCGGGCGGCCCCGGCCGTGGAAGGCGGAGGACGTCTCGTATCCCGTCATCCCCGGCATTCGTCCGATTCACGGCCCCCGGCGACCGGTTCCCGCCCACCCTCAGGGGGTCGGCGACACCGTCGGGGTCGGCGTCGGCGTCGTCGGGTCCGTCGTGGCGAGTGCGAACACCGCCTCCGTCGTGCGGCACAGCGCCTCCACCGCGCGGCGCAGCGAGAGCCAGCCGGCCGGCCAGAGCAGCACCCCGACCGCCGCCGCAGGCCACCACCAGGCGCCGAGGATCGTGAACGCCGCGCTCCACGCGAGGGCTTCGCACGCCGCGTCGTACGCCGTGCGTGTCTCGCTCAGCGCGGTGCGGGGGATGTCGTCCGCCGAGAGCAGCACCCTGGTCCAGTCACTCGCGATGTCGCTCCCGCTCTCCCTCCCGACGCGCTCCTCGGTGGCCCGGAGCCGGTCGCCCGACCAGGTGGGGGAGCCGGGCGTGGCCGGCTCCGTACGGGCCCTGCGGGCGTCGAGCCGGTCGGCCCGGAGGTGGCGTCCGGCGGCGCGGGCGCGGACGGACTGCCTGCCCAGCTCGTCGGGGTGCGCCCAGCGCCGTACGCGCCACGCGGTCACGCGCCGTGCCAACGGCATCAGCCACCAGGGCCAGGCCCCCGATGCCAGCGCCCCGATCGCGCCCGCCGCGAGCGGCACCGCGAACGCCGCCGCCAGGATCGCCACCGCGACGAGTACGAGGGAGGCGACACCGTCGGCGGACAGCCCGCCGCTCAGCCGCAGCCCGCCGGCGATCGACTCGCGGGCGAGCCCGAGGTCGTTCCAGTGGCGCTGGCCGAGCTGCCCGCCGCCCACGACCGCGGCCATGACGAACAGCGTGGCGGGCAGCAGTCGGCGCAGGAACCACCCGTCAGGGATGCGCTTCTGGAGTTCGACGAGCAGTTCCACCGCGTTCAGCCCCCCACGAGTCGCATCGGCAGGTCGGCCAGCGCACAGGTGGGCGCCGGTGCCGTCTCGGGCGTACGAGACCGGGGACCGTCCGTCCGCAGATCCACCCGCGCACAGCGACCCGTCGGGCAGATCCAGCCGACCGACCGGGGCGTGGGCCCGGACAGCCAGTCGCCGGCCCCCATCCTGGCTTCCAGACCGATCCCGCCGGGGACCCCCGCCGCCTCCGCCGCGTTGTCCAACTCCCGCAGCGCGTCCCGCCATTCACCGGACATGGGCACACCGTCCCGGACCGTCGCGAACGGGGCTTCCCAGCCTCCCGGACCGATCAGCTCGCGCAGCGACTCCGTGTTGCGGCACAGAAACTCGACCGCGTCCTCGTACCGCCTTCGCGCTTGCCCGTCCTCACCCATCGCAGACTCCCAAATCCCCCGGAAACACCGCTCGTTGGAGTGTTCTCAGACTAATCTAGTGAGCGATGACCGAGCTTCAGGAACGAGTGGTCGCCCGTCTCGTAACGGCTCAGAACACCCAGGATCCCGCGGGGTTGCGCGGCGACGACGCGGTGGACGACGCCCTGGCACTGCTGCGCGAGGCCGCGCCGTCGCCCGCGGAATCGGTGGACCTGGAGTCCGTCGCCGCCGTCTTCTGGACCTTCTGGTTCCGGCATGAGGGCCCCGAAGACCCGGACGCGCAGCAGAACTTGACGATCGCCCTGAGCACCTTCGGATTCCTCTTCCCGCGCCTGCCCGACCCCGAGGGGTTGCCCCAGCAGCTACGGGACGCCTTCGACCCCGCCGATCCGTCGAGCGAGACGGGTTTCGAGCACCTGATGAGTTCGGTGTTCGGCGAGAACGCGCTGGCCGCGCCGGGACTCACCGATTCCGAACGGCTGCTCACCCTCGACCGCGCGCTCGCCTGGTCCGACACGGCGCAGCACTATCTGCCGCCCGGCCACGAGGGATTCGTCCAGTTGGCGCTCTACGCCGTGCGGCTGCACGCGGCGCGGTTCCAGCTCGCGGCGGACCCGGACTCGCTCGCCGTCGCCGCGCGGAACGCGGCAGCGGTGTGCGAACGGCTGCCCACCGTCACGCCGAACGCGATCGGCCCGGCAGGCGCCGACGCGCCCGCGTTCGCCCTCGGCGCGGTGCTGGACGCGGCGCGCCTCATCGGCGACCCGCCGCTGTCCGAGGTCGAGCGCCTGGCCGCGCTCGTACCGGACGCGCTGCACACACCTGGGGTCGCGGACGCGCTGGAGTCCTTACGCCAGATGTACGCGGAACCGATGGACTGGCCGGGGGAGTTGGACCTGCGGGCGGGCGTTGTCATCGTCGAGGCCGGTGCGAGCGAGCACGACGCGGGCCGGATCGCCTGTGGCGTACGACGGCTGCGGGCGGCGCTGCTCCGTACGCCTCCCGGCCATCCGGCCCGTGCCGCCGTGGCCATGAGCCTGAGCCAGGGGCTCGACGCCTTCGCCACGGAGCGCGGCGGGAGTGACGCGGGGCGGGAGGCGGCGCGGGACGCGGCGCGGGAGGCGGCCGAGCTGCTCGGCACCGTCGGGACGGCGGACGCCGAACTCCTCTCCGATCTGGCGAAGTTCCACAGTCACGAGAACCCCGACGAGGACCCGGCCCTGCTCGACGGCATCGTGACACAGCTCAGAGCGCGGGCGGCCCGTGAGGGCGGGCCCCCGGACATCGACCTCGAAGTCCTCGATCTGGCACACTCCATCGGGGCGGAGTTGGAGGCTGGGCCCGTAGCCGTATCCGTCTCGGACGAGCGGATCGCCGGCTACCGCGCCGCGCTGGCGACGCTGCCCGCGGACCATCCGCACCGTTACGCGTACGTCGCCGTCCTGGCCGCCCTCACGGGCGTACGGGCAGCGGCCCTGCGAGAGGCCGAGGGCGGCGACGCGGCGATCCGGGCGGATCAACTCGGCGCCGAGGCAGAGGCGTTGACCGAAGAGGTGGTGGCCGCCGCCCCGGCCGACTTCCTGCCGCTCGGACTCCTGCGACAGGGGCAGTTCGACATCGCGCTGTCGATCGCCGTGGGATCGATCCCCTCCGGCGCGCCGGGCGAGGCACCCGACCCGGAGCTGGTCAGGGTGGTCTCCCTGATGTCGCGCATCGACAGCATGAACCTCACCGACCCCGAACACCTCGACACCGACATCGGGGTGCTGCGGGAACTGCTGGCGGAGACGGGAGAGACGGGAGAGGCGGAGGCCGGCCTGCGGGCCTCGCTCGCCGCCGGGCTCGGGAGCGCGCTCGCCGCCCAGGGCGCGGGCGACAACGGCGTCCCGGAGGATCTCCAGGAGATCGTCCAACTGCTGCGCTACGCGCGTACGCGTGACCCCGAACTCGGCGAGGCCGTCGATCAGCTCCTCGCGTCCTCACTCACGACCTGGTCGACCATGAGCTTCGACGGGGACGCGGCCCGGGAGGCGTCCGCGCTGCTCGCCACGGCGGCAACCACCGAGGGACCGTCCGCCGACGCCGCCCAGGTGGTCGCGAAGTTCCACACCGAGGTGCACACCGCCTTGCAGAACTACCTGCTCGGCCATGAACCGGGCCAGCTCGTACGCGCGCTGGACGCGGCACGGCGGCTCAAGGAGTACACGGCGGAGCCCGGGGCCGTCGCCGGGGACGATCTGCCGGGGTTCGACATGATGGGTGACGTCTACATCGACCTGATCGGGACCATCGGGCCGGGCGGTGGCCCGAAGCCCGACATCACCGACGCCGAGGTCGAGCGGTGCCGCAGGACGTTCGCCGCGTGTCCTGATCCCGGCCACCCGATGTGGCAGATGGCGGGGACCACCCTCGTCAGGGCGCTCGCGCAGCGGGCCACCGCGATTCACGGCACCGGGATTCACGGCACCGCGGCTCAGGAAACCGCCGCCGAACGGGCCGCTGAGGCGATGAGCCTCGTGGGTGAGGCGGCCGACCTGGTCGACGTCATGGAGGGGGAGTCTCCCGACGGCTGGGCCGACATGATGCGCTTCTTCGTCGGTCTCGTGGCGAATCTGGTCACGGGGGGAGGCGTCGCGGCGGGGACGGGAGCCGCGCCGGCGCCGGGCCCGCCGCCGATGAAGGTCTTCGAGGCCGCCTTCGAGCGCCTGCGAAGCACCCTGCCCGGCTTGCCCGACCCCACGGACCCCACCGCCCGGAACCACCCCGTCCT
>NZ_MDCR01000117.1 GCF_001723055.1 Streptomyces niveus | reverse complement strand
GCGCCGGACGGGTAAGCCGCCGACGGCGTCCGAGATGCTGGGGAAGCTTCCGCTGCGGCTGGACAACGGCGTCTGCCGCTGGCTGGAGCGCGCGCACCAGACCGGGCAGGTCACGCTGCCCGAGGTGATACGCGTCGGCTTCCCGGCGCAGGCGACGGTGGCGTTCTTGTCCAAGGCACTGGCCCCTGCCGACTCCGGCCCCACGACCGACACCGACGCCCGCACCGAGGAGATACGCGCGGCCCGCCGCGAGGTCGCCGCACTCGCCGCCGAGCACCTGGCGGACAACCCGGAGGGCTGGGCGCTGGCACTGCGCCTGATCCCGGAGTTCGAGGGCACGCTGCCGGATCTGCTGCTGGCGTCGGGCGCGGTGGTGGGCTGACGCCCGGAGCCCGACCCGGAGCCTGCGCGACACGGTCTAGGCCGAGGCGAAGCGCGACACGTACCGCTTCTGCCACGGCGTCTCGACCGCGTGCCGCGAGTAGTGCTCGCGGACGTACGCGACGGCTTCCGTGTTCGGTACGCCGTCCAGGACCGCGAGGCAGGCCAGCGCCGTACCCGTACGTCCCCGGCCACCGCCGCACGCGACCTCGACCCGTGTGTCCCCGGCCCGCGAAAGCGCCTCGCGCAGCGCCTCCGCAGCCCCGGCCCGGTCGCTCGGCAGCCGGAAGTCGGGCCAGCGCACCCAGCGGGCCTCCCACTCCACGGCGGGCGGTTCCTTGCCCAGCAGGTAGAGCGCGAAGTCCGGCGCCGGACCGGCCGGGAGCGGGTGCCGCAGGCCCCGGCCGCGTACGAGCCGGCCGGAGGGCAGCCGCAGCACGCCCGCCGCTGTGGGGTCCCAAGTCGCTTTCATGGAGCCGAGGTTAGGCCACCTCAGGCGGATGCGGGCTGCGGGGCGGTCAGTTGGGCGGCCACGGCGGACAGTACGGCTCCGGTGTCGGCGAGCAGGGTGTGTGTCGGGCGGAACAGCAGGTCCGGGCCGATATGGCCGGAGATACCGGGGACGGACAGCGACCGTTCGGCGGGCCGCAGGCCCACCCGCGCGAGCACCGGCCGGATCATCTCGACGGCCGGGGCGCCGCCCGACGTGCCCGCGCTGTAGCTGATCAGGCCGACCGGCTTGTCCCGCCATTCCTGGTGGAGGAAGTCGATGGCGTTCTTCAGGGGCGCGCTGAAGCCGCCGTTGTACATCGGCATGACGAAGACGAACGCGTCGGCCCCGCCGATCGTGGCGCTCCACTCCTTGGTGTGGCGGTGGACGTAGCGGCCCTCGGCCGGGTGCTCGGGTTCGTCGAGGAAGGGCAGCCCGACCTCCAGCAGATCGACCAGCGTGATCTCGAAGCCGAGCGGCCCGAGCTGTTCGCGGGCGAGGTCGGCGACCCAGCGGGCGAACGGGCGGCCCGCGGAGACGGAGCGGGTGCTGGCGGAGATGACGTGCAGACGGGGCATGGCGGGGGTCCTTCCTGAGGCCGGGGCCGGAAGGCCGGTGGCAGGTGATTGACGTGTCACTTAAGACGGTAGGGCGCAAGTGCGTGACGTGTCAATCAAATCCTCGTAGGGTGGTGCCGTGACCCAGGACCCACGCTGGCTGACCGAGGCCGAACAGCGCGCATGGCAGGCGTACCGCCGGATGTTCCTGCTGCTCAACGCGCAGCTCGCCCGCGATCTCGCACAGGACAGCGGACTCTCCGAAGCCGACTACGACGTCCTGTCCGCCCTGGGCGCGAGCCCGGACCGGCGCCGCCGGGTCAGCGAACTCGCCGACCGGATGCTCTGGTCCCGAAGCCGCCTGTCCCACCATCTGGCGCGTATGCAGCAGCGCGGGCTCGTGGTGCGCGAGGAGTGCGCGACGGACGGCCGCGGCGCGGTCGTCGTCCTCACCGACGAGGGCACCCGCACGATCGAGCGGGCGGCGCCGCCCCATGTGGAGTCCGTACGGCGGCACTTCATCGACCTGCTGTCACCGGAGCAGATCGAGGTGTTCGCGACGATCGGCGAGACGGTGGTCGGCCGGCTGACGGAGGGCGACCACTGACGCGCCGGCCCGGTGTGTCTCAGCGCTTTCCGGCCGCCGCGATCCCGTCCAGCACGTACCCGAGCCCCGTCACGAACGTGCCGTCCCAGTCGTCCTCCAGCATGTACTGGTGCGCGCTGAGCGTCGGGAACTCCTCGCTCCGGTCCCGTAGCCGCCGCTGCGCCCGCGCGGTACGCGCGGCGCGTGAGCATCAGGCCGTACGGAGCACGAGAGACGCCCCGCTCCGTACGGCCCCCACGTACGCGACGCTTACGGCTTGACCGCCACGAACCCCCACTGGACGCAGTCGGCGGCCCCCTCGGGAGCCGACTGCCCTTCCGGTACGAGGAGTTCGGGGAGCGGGCGCAGGCCGGGCGGGAGCAGGGTCAGCCCTCGGGCGCACGCCTCGATCTGGTCGGGCGTACGGGCGAGGTAGGCCCCTTCGGGGTCGGCCGCCAGGTAGTGCTCCTGCATCTTCAGCACGCCGGGCGTCTCGATCGTGTCGCACACCGCCAGGTAGGAGCCGGAGGCCAGCCGGCTCGTGTACCGCTCGACGAGATCGGCCGCCTCGGCGGGCGGGAAGTGGCCGAGGGTGGAGAGCACGAGGAGGGCGACGGGCTCGTCCAGGTTCAGGGTCTTGGCTGCCTCCTCAAGAACCGTGTCCACCAGCCGGAAGTCCTGCTGGAGGTAGTGGATCCTGCCCTCGGGTGAACTGCGCAGCGAACTGGCGTGGTTGAGGACGACGGGGTCGTTGTCGACGTACACGACGCGCGACTCGGGAGCCGCCTTCTGCGCCATGCCGTGCGTCGCGCTCGCGGTCGGAATGCCCGTACCGAGGTCCAGCAACTGGCGGACCCCGCCCTGCCGGACGACGTAGTCGGCCACCCGCTCCTGGAAGGCACGCCCCTCCATGGCAGCCTTCTTGATCTCCGGGAATTCGGTCAGCATCACGTCGCCGAGCTCCCGGTCGACCTGGTAGTTGTCCTGGCCGCCCTGCGCGTAGTTCCAGATCCGCGCGGAGTTGGGGATGGTCGGCATGACATTGGTTCCGGGGCGTACGGAGTCGCTCATCCGAAGTCCTTACTCGTCAGGGGCAGAGGGGTGAAGCGAGGTGGTGCGTAACCGCTGGTCACGTCCATCGCCATGCGGTAGTTCTCCACTGCGTCGGAGTCGTCGGTGATGAGCGTCATGGCCGGGTGGAGACCGATCTGAATCAGCCTCTCACCCATCCCGAACTCCTTGAAGCGCAGAATCTCGAGATGGCCGCAGAGACTGATGGCCAGCGGATGCGGTACGCCGGGCGGAATGACCTGGATGGCCACCGACGACCCGACATCGGCGATATGGGCTTCAAGATAGTCGAGTTGACGGGCCATCACCCCGGGTCCGCCCACTCTGCGCCGCAGGGTCGCCTGCTCCAGCAGCACCCACAGGCCGGCCCGGTTCTCGTTGTTCGCGACGCCGCCGGGCCCGCCCTCGATGGTGTGCGCCTTGCGGGCCTCCAGCAGCTCCAGCCGGAGGCGCCGTACGGCGGGGTCCTCGTACGGATTGCGCAGGCTCATCAGCGCCTCCGCGTACTCGGTCGTCTGGAGCAGGTCCGGCAGCACTCCCGGCGCGTACGAGCGGATGCCGGTCGCCGCCGACTCCAGGTCGATGACCCCGACCTCGGCGACCTCGCGCCAGGGGTGCCACCACCCCGGCTTCTTCGCCTCCTCCAGCGCGCGCAGGACCTCGGTCCGCTCGGCGGCGGGTGTCGAGTAGAGGTCGAGCAGGACGGCGACCATGCGCGGGTTGGGCACCGTCTCCGCGTTCTCCCAGCGCGCCGGTGTCGCCCGGTCCTTCTTGATCGTCTCGGCGACGCCTTGCAGCGTCATGCCCGCGGCTTCGCGCCGCCGGCGCAGATCGGCCCCGAAACACCGCAAAGCGACCGTGGGGCCGGATCGTGGCCGACTCACCGGGCCCTCCTCGCGTCCGCGGGTGGGGAGGGTCTTTTCCTCTCCGTTCAGCGCTCACCACGATACCGCCGAACAGAACTCTGTCACGTTGCAGAGTGTCGGGGTCGTGGCTACGATGGAACGTGGAGTTCCCCTACGCGGCACCCCCCAGACAGCCGCGCCAGGGTCGGGAACCGACCTCGCCGGCACGCTGATCGAGCGTGAGGGCGGGGGGCTACGGAGAACCGATGCCATGCACGTTTCACTACCGGCCGTGCCGGAGCAGATCCAGGTCGCGCGCCGAATCGTCCGCAAGGAGCTGGCCGGACTCGGCTGGCCCGACGCGAAGATCGCGGCCTGTGAAGAAGTCGCGGCCCAGCTGGCCCAGCACGCGATGGGCGTCGTGGGGGTCAGCGGCTACTACCTCGGAGTGACCAAGCGGCCCGCCGGGCCCGGGGGCGATTCCGTCGCCATAAGAGTCAGCGTCACGATCCTGGACGGGCCGCCGGAGCCCGACGACGTGGCGACGGTGCCGGCGCAGGCCGGCCCGCCCGAGTCGACGGCTCCGGACGCCGACTGTCTGCGCCTGGCCGAGGTTCTGACGAAGCGGTGCGGCGCCCCGGTCAACGTCGTCGCGCAGCAAGGCAGTTGGGCGGCCTCGGCCACCCTCCCGGCCGAGGTGCCCTGCCTCAGCGCGCAGCCGTGAGCGCGCGCCGCCCGACCTACTGCTTCGACCAACACGTTCCGGATGTCTTCGAGAGGCTGGTGTGGACGCATTGAGGGGTGCCGCATCCGATGAGCCCATGTACGACACCACCCCGGCGCACGCCGGTGCGCGCCACGGCGGCGCCCACGCTGCGGTCGGTGCCGGTCACCGCCTGCCGAGAGCTCCGCGCGCCCGCAGATGGACCACCTGGTACCGGCCGACGAGCGCCGAAACGCAGGCTTCGTTGCGCGACCACGAGGTCACGCACAGTGGGGGAGTGGCAGACGTGAGCCGTTCGGTGCTGGTCGTCAGCGGTGCGAGCGGAAGCGCGGAGAGCGTGGCCGCGGCGTACGCCCGTCAGGACGACTGGGTCGGGTTCCTCTACGAGCGCGGGACGCCGCCCGACGAGCTGTACAACGTACGGTGCGATGTGAGCGACGCGCTGCAACTGGACGCCGCGGTCTCCGAGTTCGAGACGGGGCACGGAGTCGTGGACGTCCTGGTCGTGGACGCCGACCGGTACGGGCGCCACCGCGAGGAGTCCTCCCTCGCCGCGGCGGCCGGCACCCGGGCCCGCGCGAACGCGATCATCGGGCGCACCCTCCCCGGTATGCGCGAGGCCGGCCACGGCCGGATCGTCCTGATCGCCTCCACCAGGGGCCTGGGCCGCGGCTCCGCCCTGGCGGACGGCGCCCCGCACGCCGACCTGATGAGCCTGACGTGGCACCTGGTCCACGAGTGCCGCGGCTCGGACGTCACGGTCAACGTCATCACGTACGGCTCCCCCCACAACCCCACCCCCGAAACCCGCGCTCACCGCGCCCAGCAGATCGCGGACCTGGCAATCCACCTGACCCGCCCGGAGGCCACGGACACGGGTTCGGTGATCCCGATCGAGGTCCTGGGCGCGATCCCGGTGCGCCCGGACGGGGTATCGCCACACTCCCACTGACCGCCGCGCCTCGGGGGACCCTCAGCCCCGGAGGCGCGGCACACGCTTCTCCTACGGGGTGCCTTTGCCGACGGCCGCGACCAGTGCTCGTACTCCGGGAACCTGAGCGTGGCGCGTACGGAGACCCGTGACGATGTTCCGGATCGCCGGGCGGTCTCGGACCTCCGCCGGAGAGACGCGAACCGCTGCCAGCAACTCGGCTGCTGTCTGCTCGGGCTTCACCCACTGCCACCACGCACGGGCGAGGTCCGTGTGCATGCGGCCCTTGCGCTCAGCGGTGGGAAACTGCTCGGTCCGCAGTCGGCGACCAGCCTCGAGTGCCGCTCCCGCGTCACCCAGAGCCCAATGAACTCCGACGGCGTAGAGGTCGACGGCGGCCGGGGTGATGGGGAAGAGGCGGCCGGTAGGAGCCTCCTGGGGCAGCGCACGTGCCGCCAGGGTGGCGGCATGGATCATGGCGGTTGCCTGGTCCCTGTCGCCGGCACGAGCCGCGGTGTACGAGGTTGTGCACAACATCTGCGCGTACGCGGCGGCCTGGGCGTCGGTCCGTAGGCCCGTCTCTTCGACCTTCGAGACGGCATCGAGGATATGCCGCTGGGCCGATACGGGCTGGTCCTGGTGACGGAGCACGATGCTCAACTCGCGGGCCGCCGCTGCGGCGACAAGCGGCGATCCGGACCAGTCGGCGTACACGGTTGCCCGGTCCGCGCTCAGCCGGGACTGCTCGTACCGACCGATCTTCGTAAGTACTTGACTGGCCAGGCTGTAGGCCGCCGACAGTCTGGCGAGGGGCAGCGGTTCGCGGGTCCGCGCGACGTGATGGGCGTCAGCCAGAAGCCCGGGGAGTGACGCCAGAAGCTTGTCGTGGCGCCCGGCATCGAAGTGCGCCCTGGCCACGGCCAGACGGCCGTCCAACGGTGCCGACGAACCGGTGGGGTCGGGCATGCTGGCAAGAGCGTCCTCCAGGCCGCCGAGAAGCGCGGCGGGACCGGCAAGGCCGGCGGCGAGCAGCGAGCGGCGGCGCATCGGGTCCTCCTCGGGACAACGTGGCCAATCCGGCGCAACTCTAGTGGCCGGAGGCACCACAAGACCGCGGGACGCGGCTAGGACATACATCGGCATGCCTACCTCCCGCGCCGCATGCCGGACGAGATTCAGATCAGCGCGTCGCCCCTGTTGCTCCAGTCGTGAAACGGTCGAAGCGGAACACCCGATCCGGCTGCCCAGTTCGGCCTGATGCCATCCGTGCCCCAGGCGACCCAGCCGTATCAGACCCCCCGGATCCTGAGCGGCGACAAGCGTGCGAACCGCGCCCGAGTTCCACAACTGATCGGCACGCACCGGGCCTCCACTCGCCATATACCGGCAGGGCTGCCTGCTCAACGTAACCGGTCCCGTGCGAGTCGTACACGGCGTGTGCGCCTTCTGCAAACGGCTTGCGCGAGACGCCAACTGATCTCCGCAGCAGGTCGGTTGGCGGTGCAGTGAGAGGACGGACTCCGCCACCGGGCGGAGTCCGGGCGCATCGGAGGCCAGCATGGCAACTGCCGTCAGGACCACGCTCCGTGATCCCCGCGACTACGTGAAACCGGAGGTCTGGGACCGCGAGATCCAGCTCCTCATGAGGGACTACCCGTTCGACGAGGTAATGGCGACACGGCTTTTCCACGCCGCCGTCTCCTACCTGATCACGGCCATGGAGAAGTGGGGCCAGGGCCTGGAGATGTGCTGCGGACGCACCGTCGACATCGCCGTCCATGTCTTCATCCTCGACACCCGCAACTACCGGGAGTTCTGCCACCTGAACTTCGGTGGACGGTTCCTGGAGCACATTCCTGAGATCGACTTCAAGTACGACGGATCCGTCGAGCGGACCGCGCAGATCCTGGCCGACAACGGCTTCGGCGTCGACTGGAAGCTGTGGGAAGCCGACTACGGCAAGTGCGGTCCGTGCCGCCCGGGGGAGAACTGCCACTGAGCGCCTTCGGGCTCACCAGGACAGCAGAACGGCAGGACGGTGCAGGTACGGTGACCAGCCCGACAGGGCCTCACCGACCACCCGAGGTGTTCCATGCCCCGCGCGCCACAGAGTCCCGCCGAGTACTGGGACACATACATGCCACACCGGGAGACGGGGGAACAGCCGCGTCCCGTGGTCGGGCGTTTCGAGTGGACGCAGTATCCCGGCCACGGCCCGGACCATGAACTGCTCGGCCGACCGGCGACCGCGCTGGATCTGGGACCGGCGGAGGGCAGAGAAGCCGTCTGTCTCGCCCGCCAGGGCGTCGAGGTCACCGGCGTGGATCTCTCACCCGTGCAGGTGGCGCGCGCGAGTGCCTGGTGGAGGGACGAGCCCCGCGTGGCATTCGTCCACGCCGACGTGACCGAACACCTCGCGACGAACACCGCCACGTATGACGCCGTCTACTCCGTCTGGGGCGCGGTGTGGTTCACCGACCCGGAACGTCTGTTCCCGCTGGTCGCCAAGCGGCTCGCGCCTGGCGGTGTCTTCGCCTTCAGCCAGGCGGAGCCGGTCCCCGGCGCGTACGGGGCGCAACCCATGCGCGGCAAATGGCTGGAGGGCCGCAGCGGCGAACTGACCGTGCTCCGCTGGCAGTACGCGCCCCAGATGTGGGCGGACCTCCTCAAGAGGCACGGTTTCACCGGCACCACCGCCGAGGTGCTACCGGCCCCCGTGCCCGACAGGCTGGGCACACTGCTGGTGAGCGCGCGGACCCCTGTATGACGGGCGACGTCCTACGAGTTGCCTTTGCCGACGGCGTACGTCACGAAGTCGGCCCAGGCGGTGGGGGTGAGGGCGAGGACGGGGCCGGTCGGGTTCTTGGAGTCGCGGACCGGGACGATGCCCGGTATCCCGACGGCCACCTGGACGCACTCGCCGCCGTTGCTCTGGCTGTAGCTGGAACTCCGCCAGTTCTCTTCCGGGATGTGCGTGGGCTCGATCATGAGTAGCAGTCCTTTGAGATGGAGTCGATCATGTCTGCCGACTCATCCGGCGGTGCGGCCATTGACTTGAGCAGATCATAGGCATCGTTCGCCGTGGTCACGTCGTCGTTGTCGGCCAGAAGGTAGCCACGGGGGAATCCGTCGACATGAACGACGTCAGCGCCTTCGTTGAAGGACAGCAGGCCGAAGGGACTGGCCGCCAGGTGGTTGTTCCCTTTGGTCGGCACGAGCTGTACGACGTGCGGGGGGTGCTGAGCCAGCTCATGAAGGCGTCCGAGTTGCTTCGACATGACAGCCGCGTCGCCCACCGTATTCCGTAGGACGGCCTCGTTCAGCACGAGCCAAAGGCGGGTTGGGTTCTCCCGCTCAAGGATGCGCTGGCGCTCCATCCGTGCCGTGACGAGGTCGTCGAGATTGGTCGGACGCCCGGCCCTAAGTACGGCCCGCGCGTACTCCTCGGTCTGGATGATCCCGGGGAGTAGCAGCGGGTGGAACATCTGCAACTTGGTCGCGATCCATTCCAGCTCGACGTACCGCCGGAACCACGGCGGGAACGCCCAGCGCAACGCCAGCGGCCAGAGCCGTTCGAACCGGCCGTTGGAGTACGGGAACACCCGGTCGCACGTCTCCGCGAACGACAACGCCGGTACGCGGTCGCCCGCCTCGATCTTCGCGACGAGCGAGTAGCCGCAGTGCGCCGCCTTGCCCAGTTCGCTGCGCGACATGCCGAGACGTTCGCGTTCCAGCCGTACCTCGTAGCCGAAGTGGGCGAGAGGTGACAGCGTCGGGTCGGCGTTTTCGGCGGTCTCGTTCTCGACGGTCATACGTATCCCCGAACGGTCTTGGGACAGTCACGGCTGTCCAGACGGCCTCCCTGTTCAGCGTACGCGCGACAGCCGATTCTTGATGCACAGACGGTAATGACGCGATGACGGAAGGCGCGCCCCTCCATGTGCGAACAGGGACTCGAAGAGTCCGCCCCAACACACCCCGGCACGGCGGAACTTGAAGCCGTCATCCATGCCGGAGGCTTCTGGCGGCTCGTGCCCGAGGGTGTGCCGCGCGTCTACGACCCCGTCACCCGGGAGCTGTTGGAGCGCGTGCTCCACCGACTGAGGCGAGGTGCGGAATGACGCGGAGTGATGCCCGCAGGCAACTGTCGTGGCTGACCGAGCGGTTCGGCAGGGACGGCGTCCTCGTGGTACCCAAGGGCCGCCGCTCCGAGGAGCCCCTGCTCCCCGGGGACGCCGTCCACCGCTGGCCGCCGTGCGAGTGCGGGCACTCGCTGTGCCCGGACTACCGGCCGCCGGAGCCGGATTCAGCAGGTGCGTAGCGCCGGGTCGAGACAGCCGAAGGCGGGGAAACCCCTCTCCGGTAGCGGTGTCTCGACCCGGCGCTACGC
>NZ_MDCR01000116.1 GCF_001723055.1 Streptomyces niveus | reverse complement strand
CTCCCGCCCGACGAAACTGGTGATCCGGGCGGGGAGGTTGCCGGGCGGGAGGCCGCTGTCGGCGGGGCCGCCGGGCCCGGACCGACCGCTGTCGCCCCACCCCGCGTCCGAGACGCCGTGCGGCGCCGGACCAGCGGGGGCGTCGCCCCCCACCGGGCTGTACGGCCCGGCGGGACCGCCACCATGGCCGGCGGAGCCGGGCGTTGCGCCATCGGCGGCATGGCCGCCGGGCGCCGCGTCGGGGCCACCGCCCGACGCCAGACCGGCGGGATGCTCCCTCCCGCCGGGGCCGCCGCCGGGCCGCACCGCGTCGCGTCCCGGACGCGAGGCACCCTGCCGCGCCGCAACAGCGGGAAGGTCACCCCCGGCCGGGGCGGGCAGCCCGGCAGAAGCGCCGTCGGCGGCACCGTCGCGACGCCCCGTGTCGGGAGCGACCGAGCCGGCCGGGCCGCCAGGCGCGGCGGCACCGGGCGTGGAGCCGTGCTTCGAGCCGGCCGGCCGGGCTCTGGAGGAACCGCGTCGGTAGGTGTCGTCCTCGTCGGCCTCGTCGGGCGGGTTCAGCAACTCCTTGTAGAGCGTGCGCAGTTCCGGGCCCGGGTCCATGCCCAGGCGGGTCGACAGGTCGCGGCGGACGTCCTCGTAGGACGACAGCGCCTCCGCCGGGCGGCCCGCCGCGCGCAGGGCGCGGATGCGCAGCGCCTGGAGCAGTTCGTCGATCGGGTGCTCGTCGCAGAGCAAAGCGAGTTCGGGCAGTGCCTCCTCAGCGTGGCCGAGCGCCAGCGCAGCCGTGAGGCGGGCGCGGCGGGCGCCCAGTCTGCGGGACTCCCAGCGCGCCGACTCGGCCCGGTGGTGGGGCAGATCGGACAGCGCGGGGCCGTCCCACAGCCCCAGCGCCTCGTCCAGCAGGCCGGCGGCCAGCTCGGGGCTTCCGCCGTCCAGCGCCCTCGTTCCCTCGGCCGTGAGCCGCTCGAAGCGGAACAGGTCCACGTCGTCCGGTTCGGCGCACAGCCGGTAACCACCGCCGTCCGAGACGACGGTCCCCGCCCCGAGCGCCCGGCGCAGCCGGCTGACCAGGGCCTGGAGCGCGCCCGGGGCGTCCGCGGGTACGTCCCCGTCCCAGACCGCGTCGACCAGCGTGGCCGTCCGGACGGTCCGGCCGGGCCGCATCGCCAGCGCGGTCAGCAGCGCGCGCAGCCGTGCTCCGCCGACGGCGTACGGGGTGCCGTCGGAGCGCAGTGCCCGCGTGGGGCCGAGGAGCCGGTAACGCACCCCACCATTGTCCGGTACAACCTTCCGGTCGGCCGACCGCTCCCCCATGTCCGTGGACCACATGTCCCGGGCTCCCCCCTCGTTCCGCCCCCGCGAGACGTTCCCGCCGTGTCGCCTGTACGGTCGGGCACACCCCGCACTCGTATCCGTTCCGCGTCCTTCTGGAGCCGCGCATGAACACCGCATCCTCGCGTAGCGACCGGCGGACAAGTCCCGTCTTCCTCGGCATCGTCGCCGTCACGGCGGTGACGGGGTGGGCCGTGTGGACGGACTTCGCGGCGGACGCCCGTATCGCCGTCTTCCTCTTCGTCACGTCCGCGTGGATCGTCTCGCTCTGTCTGCACGAGTACGCGCACGCCCGCACCGCCCTGCACAGCGGCGACATCTCCATCGGTGCCAAGGGCTATCTGACGCTCAACCCCCTCAAGTACACGCACGCGTTGCTGAGCATCGTGCTCCCCGTGATCTTCGTCATCATGGGCGGCATCGGTCTGCCCGGTGGCGCGGTCTTCATCGAACGTTCCCGGATCCGGGCCGCTGGCGGCACAGCCTGATCTCGGCGGCGGGTCCGCTGACGAACCTGCTGTTCGCGGCCGTCTGCACGGCGCCGTTCTGGCTGGGTCTGCTCGACGGTGTGCCGCTCGTCTTCCGCTTCGCGCTCGCGTTCCTGGCGCTGCTCCAGGTGACGGCCGCGATCCTCAACTTCCTGCCCGTGCCGGGACTTGACGGCTACGGCGTGATCGAGCCGTGGCTGTCGCGCAAGTTCCGCGCCCAGGTGGAGCCGTTCGCGCCGTTCGGACTGCTCGCGGTCTTCGGCATCCTGTTCATCCCCGAGGTGAAGCGCGCGTTCTTCGAAGGGACCGACGCGATCCTGAGCGGGCTCGGCATCAGTGATCTTGAAACCTACTGCGGCCAGAACCTCTACCGCTTCTGGACGACCCGCGACGAGTTCTGCCAGTCGATCGTCAGCTAGCGCGCGACGCGGTCCGCCCCTTGCGCCGGTAGTACCACGCCATGTTCGACGACAGCCCGGCCAGCAGCACCCACACGACTCCGAGCCAGCCGCTCCCCCGCGTGAAGGACACCACGGCCGCCCCCACGGACAGCAGGCAGACGATGAGGGCGTAGAGAGCGAGGCGGGGCATGGGGTCGGCTCCTGTCGGGGGCGGGAAGGGCGTACGTACGACGCGTAGCGCCCGTCCAGTGTCCCCCATGCCCTGTCGGCCTCAGACGTCGGTGACGCGCAGCCCCGCGTGGGCCTTGTAGCGGCGGTTGACGGAGATCAGGTTCGCCACCAGCGACTCCACCTGGTGCGCGTTGCGCAGCCGCCCCGCGAACACCCCCCGCATACCGGGGATACGGGCCGCCAGCGCCTGCACGATGTCGGTGTCGTCCCGCACCTCGCCCAGCACCATCACGTCGGTGTCGATCCGCTCGACCTCGGGGTCCTGGAGCAGCACGGCGGACAGATGGTGGAAGGCGGCGGTGACGCGCGAGTCCGGCAGCAGGGCGGCGGCCTGTTGGGCGGCACTGCCCTCCTCGGGCGTCAGCGCGTAGGCGCCCTTCTTGTCGAAGCCGAGCGGGTTGACGCAGTCGACGACGAGCTTGCCCGCGAGTTCGTCCTTCAGCGATTCCAGCGTCTTGGCGTGACCGTCCCACGGCACCGCGACGATGACGATGTCGCTGCGGCGCGCGCACTCGGCGTTATCCGCTCCCTCGACGCTCGCGAGGCCGAGTTCGGCGGCCGCCGCCTCGGCGCGCTCGGCGGCCCGGGAGCCGATGATCACTTTCTGACCGGCCCGCCCGAGCCGGTAGGCGAGCCCGCGCCCCTGGTCGCCGGTGCCGCCGAGCACGCCGACGGTCAGGCCCGAGACGTCGGGCAGCTCCCAGGGGTCCTTCGCGGGGGGCTTCGGCGTGCTGCCACTGTCAGTAGAAGTCATGACCTCGACACTACTTGGCGGTACGGAGGCCACCGGCACGCGCCGTCCCGTTCGCCGGATCGTCGCGGAATGGCCCGTTCGAGTGACGGCGGCCGGACCCCCGGCGCGGGGCGCGGCGCTGCGGCAGGATCCCGGCCCATGGATGCCGTACGTGTCGCCCTGCTCCGTGAAGTCCTGGCCGGTACGCGGTGGCCGGCGGCGACCCGCCGGTTCGCCGCGTCCCTGCGGTCCTCCGTCGTGCCGCACGGGGGTGGACTGCTGCTGGTGGGGACGCGGGCGTACGAGCCGTGGCACCTGGCCGCGCATCTGGTGGACGAGGCGACGTGGTCCGGCCGCCCGGAACTGGCGCCGCTGCTCGTACGGCACCGGGTACGGCCCGGCGACCCCGCGCACCTGGCCGTCGGGCTCGGCAGGCTCCAGGGGGCGGGGCGGGGCGAGACGCTGCTGCTGGTGGCCCCCGAGCGGCCGGACGGCGGGCTGCTGGAGCGCGTGCACGACGCGCGGCGGGCGGGGGCGACGGTGCTGGCGCTCGGCAGCGGGGACCCGGAGGTGACCGGTCTGGCGCACGACGCGCTCACAGTCGACCCGCCGGAGCCGGACCCGGGAACGGAGGTGGCGAGCGCGAAGGGCATCGATCTCGACATGGTGCAGCACCTGGTCAGCGCGGCGGCCGGCGAGAACAGCCTGCCGTCGACGCGTGGCAGGCGGCGCCTGCGGGACCGGCTGTCGCGGCTCGCCGACCAGCTGACCTCGCCGCCGCCCGCCCGCTGGTAAAGGATTTGCCCGTCGTGACCGTCACGACGCAGCATGGCCTCTCGTGACCAAAAAGCTTTCCGCGATCCTGCCGGACCTCACGCCGCTGCGCACACTGCGCGAGTTCCGACTCCTGTGGATCCAGGGCCTGGTGACGTATTTCGGCAGCTCCATGGCCATGATCGCGCTGCCTCTGCAGATCAAGGACCTCACGAACTCACCGCTCGCGGTCGGCGCGATGGGCGCCGTCGAGCTGGTCCCGCTGATCGTTTTCGGGCTGTACGGAGGGGCGCTCGCCGACGCGGTCGACCGCCGCAAGCTGATCCTGCTCTCCGAGGCGGGCCTCGGGCTGCTCGCGGTCGTCCTGCTGGTCAACGCGCTGCTGCCGGAGCCGGCGCTCTGGCCGCTGTACGTCGTGGCCGCGGGCGTCTCCGCGCTGGCCGGCATCCAACGGCCCGCGCTGGACTCCCTGATAGCCCGGATCGTGCCGCACGCCCAGCTCACGGCCGCCGCCGCGCTCAACGCGCTGCGCTGGCAGACCGCGGCGGTCGCGGGGCCGGCGGCGGCCGGCGTCGTGGTCGCGTTCTCGGGAACGGCGACGGCGTACGCGCTGACCGTCGTCGGGTTCGTCGCCTCCGTACTGATGTGTCTGCGGCTGCGCCCGGCACCGCCTTCCAAGGAGGCGGCGAAGCCGTCGCTGCGCGGGATCGCCGAGGGCGCGCGGTACGCGTGGAGCAAGCCGGTGCTGCTGGGTACGTACGCGGTCGACCTGAGCGCGATGTTCTTCGCCTTCCCGCTGGCGATCTTCCCGTTCCTCGCGGAGGACCTCGACGCCGAGTGGGCGCTCGGCCTGATGTACGGGGCGATTCCGCTGGGCTCCGTGCTGATCAGTCTGACCAGCGGCTGGGCGTCGAACGTCCGGCGGCACGGCTTGCTGGTGGTGTTCGGCGCGGGCGGCTGGGGCCTGGCGATGACCCTGGCCGGGCTGATGCCGAACATCTGGCTCGTGCTGTTCTGTCTGATGCTGGCGGGCGCCGGCGACATGCTCAGCGGGCTGGGCCGCTCGACGATCTGGAACCAGACGATCCCCGAGGAGCTGCGGGGCCGGCTGGCGGGGCTGGAGGTGCTGTCGTACAGCGTGGGCCCGCAGCTCGGCCAGGTCCGCGCGGGCACGGTGGCGGGCTGGACGGGGACCCGCCCTGCGGTCTGGAGCGGTGGCGTGGCGTGCGTGGTGGCGGTGGGGCTGCTGGCCGCGGTGCTGCCGAAGCTGATGACGTACGACGCGGCGACCGACGAGGACGCGTTGCGGCGGAAGGCGCAGCAGGAGGCGGAGCTGGCGGCGGACGCGGCGGCCGATGCCGGGACCGGTGCCGCCGGGGCCCCGGCCCCTGGAGCGGTTGCCTGACGCGGGGCGGTCGGCTCTCCCCGTACCCGCCCCTTCCGCGCCTTCCCGAAACCGGAACCGGGGGCCGGCCCCCGGACCCCGGCGCACCGGGCTCCGTCCTCAGACGCCGGACGAGCCGGAGCGGTCAGGTCCCGGACGGGCCGTCGGGCTTGTCGTGCCAGCGGGGGTCCGTCTCCCATTCCTGGTTGCGTTCCGCCGCCGTCTCCATCGCGTTCTCCGCCTCCCGCTTGGAGGCGTACGGGCCGAACCGGTCCTTGGCCGGACAGTCCGGGCCCTCCTCGACCCGCTTGTGCTGGAGGCAGTAGTACCACTCGCCCGGCTTGCCCGCCGTGCGCTTCTTGAACAGGGCCATCGTCGGCTCCTTCCTCTGCCCGCCATGCTGCCCCACCGGCGGCTTCGGCACGCTGGTTAGACTCGCTGGCATGTCTGGCCAGTCACTCCTCGTGCCCGGGGAGCTCTCTCCCGTCCGTTCCGTTCCCGCGAAGATCCGGCGCCCCGAGTACGTCGGGAAGCCGCTCCCGGCCCCCTACACCGGGCCTGAAGTGCAGAGCGACGAGACCGTCGAGCTGATGCGGATCGCCGGCCGGATCGCCGCCCAGGCGATGGAGGAGGCCGCGAAGCACATCGCGCCCGGCGTCACGACCGACGAACTCGACCGGGTAGCCCACGAGTTCATGGTCGACCACGGGGCGTACCCGTCGACCCTCGGCTATCGCGAGTTCCCCAAGTCGCTCTGCACCTCCGTCAACGAGGTCATCTGCCACGGCATCCCGGACTCCACCGTGCTGCGCGACGGCGACATCGTGAATCTGGACGTCACCGCCTACATCAACGGCGTGCACGGCGACAACAACGCCACCTACTACTGCGGTGACGTCGACGAGGAGTCCAGGCTGCTGGTGGAGCGGACCCGCGAGTCGCTGAACCGCGCCATCAAGGCCGTCAGGCCGGGCCGGCAGGTCAATGTCATCGGCCGCGTCATCGAGTCGTACGCCAAGCGCTTCGGCTACGGCGTGGTCCGCGACTTCACCGGGCACGGCATCAACTCGTCCTTCCACTCAGGGCTGATCATCCCGCACTACGACAGCCCGCACGCGACGACCGTCATGCGGCCCGGCATGACCTTCACGATCGAGCCGATGCTCACGCTCGGCACCCACGAGCACGACATGTGGGACGACGGCTGGACCGTGGTCACGAAGGACCGCAAGCGGACGGCGCAGTTCGAGCACACGCTCGTGGTGACGGACACCGGGGCGGAGATCCTGACGCTGCCGTGACCTCGTCCAACGGGTACGGTTTTACCGACAGGACGTCGGGAACCAGTTGACTTAGGTAAGCCTAAGTAGGAGGATCGGCGAAGGCAAGCGCTCTGCTGCCCCGCCGGATCTCGGTCTGGTTTCCCGTCCCCCTCGGCCCCGGAGGCCCGCCTTGGACGCAACCGCCACCGCCACCCCGTTCTCCACGCTGATCCGTGTCGCCTCGCAAGAGAAGCACACCGAGGTGAACACCTCGACCTTCATGAGCGACCTGCTGGGGCAGCGGTTCGGGGTGGAGGCGTACACGCGCTACACCGAACAGCTCTGGTTCGTGTACCGGGCGCTGGAGGACGCCGCCGGGACGGTCGAGGGCGATCCCGTCGCGGGCCCGTTCGTCCGGCCCGAGCTGATGCGCGTCGACGCCCTGGAGCGCGACCTGACGCATCTGCGCGGTGCCGACTGGCGCGCCGGCCTTCAGCCGCTGCCCGCCACCGCCGCGTACGCCGCCCGGATCACCGAGTGCGCCCGCACCTGGCCCGGCGGCTACGTCGCCCACCACTACACGCGCTATCTCGGGGATCTCTCCGGCGGTCAGGTCGTGCGCGACATGGCCGAGAAGACCTGGGGCTTCGCCCGCAAGGGCGACGGCGTCCGCTTCTACGTCTTCGACGAGATCGCCAACCCGGCGGCGTTCAAGCGCGCCTACCGCGAACTGCTCGACGCCGTACCGGCGGACGACCTGGAGAAACAGCGCATCATCGAGGAGTGCCACCGGGCGTTCGACTTCAACGGGGCCGTGTTCCACGAGCTGGAGGGCGAGTTCCCGCTCAGCGCGTGACGGACCTCAGCGCGTGACGGACCTCAGCGGGGACGGGAACTGGCGGACACGTCCGCCGATCTCGATCCAGCCGTCAGGGCCGGGGGCAGTGAGAATCTGCGACCCCCGGCCCTGAGTGATGTTCAGCGCCCGCCCCAGCTCGGCGGTGAGGAGCAGGGCCGCCGCGCCCGTCGCCTCGTCCTCCACGATGCCGTCGTCACGGCGCGGGAAGCCCCGCGCCCTGACCCGGCCGGCCGACTCGTCGTCCCAGGCCCACGCGTAGAGCCAGCCCTCTCCGGGCGGCGGCGCGGGCAGCGCGTCGACCTCGGCGACCGTGTCGTAACGGCGCAGGACGCGCGGCGGGGACCATTCGGGGCGCGCCGTGATCCAGGTGAACTCGCCGTCCTGGCGCACCCACACCTCGCCGACCGGCGGGTTGACCAGCTCCAGGTCGAGCAGCCACGCGGCCCCGACGAGCGGGTGTCCGGCGAACGGCAGCCGCAGGCCGGGCGTGTAGATGTCCACGAAGCCGCGCTCGGGGTCGTCCACGAACACGGTCTCGCTGAAGCCGAGTTCGGCGGCGAGCGCCTGCCGGGACGCCTCGTCGGGGTAGTGGCCGCCCTCCCGTACGACTCCGAGCGCGTTGCCGTGCCGCCCGTCGCCCCCGCAGAAGACGCGCAGTACTTCGATGCCGCCGTCGGCCATGTCGTTCACGCAGGCATTGAAGCATCAGTCGTCGCGGCGCCGTGTACGAGGTGGCCCACGACGCGGCAGGGCCGTACCGCGCGTGTCACGCGGTACGGCCCTGCCCCCACGGCTCAACCGGCCTGTCAGGCCTCGCTGTTGGCCGGGTTACGGCGCCGGGCGAAGTACACCGCGGCACCGCCCGCGACGGCGAGCGCGCCCGCCACGCCCATCAGCGCGCCGGCCGGGACGTCGGCCCCGGTGCTCGCCAGGTTTCCCGCACCGCCCGCGGAGCCGCCGACGGACCCGCCGCCCGCCGTACCGGCCGTGGCATCCGTACCGCCCGTGGTGCCGGCGCCACCGGCCGTACCGCCGGCGCCGCCCGCACTTCCCGAACCACCCTGGGGCAGTTCGGCGTCCTTCGTGAGGGAGACGGCGGCGGTGACGGCGTCGAGGGCGTCACCGGCCTGGTACATGCCGCCGAACGCCTTCGTACCGTCCGCGGTGAGCGAGGCGGGCACGGCCTTCAGCGCGACGACACCGTCCTTGGCCTTCAGCTCACCGGCGGGGAGGTCGAGCGTGGCGATGGCCAGGTCCTTGAAGGTGGAGACCTTGTGGGTCGTACGGTCCTTGGTGCTGACGTCCGCGACGAGGGTGCCCTTGCCGTTCTTGATCTCCGCCTCCAGACCGCTGAGCTTGAGGTCGAGGACATAACTGCCCTTGTCCTCGTGGCCCAGGAAGCGCACCGATCCCTCGAACGCGGCGGAGAGGGTCTGCGCCTTCGCGTCGAAGGAGCCGGTGGCCTTCGGGAAGCGGTAGGCCGCGCCCGGCCGGGTGGCGCCTGCCGCCAGTTCGACCTCGCCGTTGGCGATGGGGCCGGTGACGTACGAGCGGAAGCTCTCCTTGACGCCCCAGTCGAGATTGCCGTCCAGGACGGGCTGCGCCGTCGCCTCGTCGGTGGGCTGATCGGTGGGCTCGTCCGTCGGTTCGTCGGTGGGCTCGTGCGTCGGCTCGTCGGTGGGCTCGTCCGTCGGCTCGTCCGTCGGCTCGTTCGTCGGCTCGTCGGTCGGCTCGTCGGTGGGGGCCTTGCCCGCCGTCACGGTGAGCGTCGCCGGGTCCAGCACGGTGCCCGCCGGGTAGAAGCCCGCGAACGCGTCGGCGCCCGCCGCCGTCAGCTTGGCGGGGATGTCCTTGAAGACCATCGCGCCGTTCTCGCCCCGGCCCGGACTGACCGCCGTCAGGTCGAGATCGGCGACCGACACGTCGTCCCGCGTCTCGGTCTTGCCCTCCGTCACGCTGGTGACGTCGGCGGTGATCTCCCCCGCCTCGCGGCCGGTGTTGACCTTCACATCGCTCAACTTGATGTCGAGGACGCCGTGGTGACCCTCGAAGTGCACGCTTCCCTTGAAGGAGGTGGCGGTGGCGTGCGTACCGGTGTCATAGGTGCCCGTGCCGTCGGTGAACGTGAACACACCGTTGGCGGCGGCCTGGGTGGCACCGTCGGCAGCCGTGATCTTCCCGCTCGCGACGGGCGAGAGCAGGTACTTGCGGAAGGACTCCTTGAAGCCCCACTCCAGGGTGCCGTCCTTGAGTTCGAGCTGCGGGGCGGCGGGGGCTCCGGGCTCGGCGGGAGCGGCGCCGGAGGCGACCGCCGGGACGGCGAGCGCGGTCGCGCCGATGGCGACGACGGTGGCGACCGCCGCGGCGAGCGCTATGGGACGTCGGGTGGCTGGCATGTTCGGGGATCTCCTCGGGGGTGGGAAGCGCGAAAGAACTGGGGGG
>NZ_MDCR01000115.1 GCF_001723055.1 Streptomyces niveus | reverse complement strand
CGTGGCGATCAGTCCTCCACGCGCCCTGCCGGTCTCGGCGACCAGGGAAGAACGTGCCCTGGTGCGGATGTGTGAGCGGCTGCTGTCCGTCGTGGAGGCCGCCGCCCATCTCGAACTGCCGGTCAGCCTGGTCAAGGTGCTGGCGTCCGATCTCGTCGACAGCGGCCATCTCTCCGCCCGCACGGGTGTGCCCAGGGCCGCCCTGCCCGACCCGCAACTCCTCCAGGAGGTACTGGATGGTCTCCGTCGGCTCCGCTGACCGCTACCTGCCCGACACGGTCCAGCAGGCCNNGTTCGGCGTCGGCAAGACCACGCTGGTCGGCTCGGTCAGCGAGATCGAACCGCTGCGCACCGAGGAGGTCATGACGCAGGCGAGCGTCGGCGTGGACGTCCTGGCCGGGATGAGTACGAAGACCACGACCACCGTCGCCATGGACTTCGGCCGGGTCACGCTCAACTCCCGCCTCGTGATGTATCTGTTCGGGACGCCCGGACAGCGCCGCTTCTGGGATCTGTGGGAGGGGCTGGCGGAGGGCGCGCTCGGCGTTCTCGTCATCGTGGACACCCGAAGACTGGAGGACAGCTTCGACGTCCTCGAACAACTGGAGCTGCGCGGACTGCCGTTCGCGGTCGCGGTGAACCACTTCCCCGACAGCGAGCGGTACAGCGAGGACGAACTGCGTGGCGCGCTCGACCTGTTGCCCGAGACACCGGTGATGATGTGCGACGCGCGTGACCGCACGTCGTCCGTCGACGCCCTGATCAGCCTCGTCGAGTACGTGTCGGCGGGCTCGGCACGTACCCCGGAGACCACCTCATGAGTTCCGCCCCGCGGCCCCCCTCCGCGTCCGAGCCCGCCGCGGACGAGCGCGGCGCGTCCGAGCCCGCGCCCCCGCCGCAGTGCCCGGCGCACCACGCCCACGGCGGCGGTACGGGGCTGCTCCCGCTCTCCGCGGCCGTCGGCGCGCCCGACCCCCGCGCCGTGTACCGCCAACTCCGCGCGGAGTGGGGCAACGTGGCGAGGGTCGAGCTCGAACCGGGCGTCCCCGCCTGGCTCGTGATGGGCTACCGCGAGCTGCTGACCATCACCCGCCAGGAGCAGATCTATTCCCGCGACGGCCGCAAGTGGCGCCATATGCACGACGGCGTCGTCGCCCCCGACTCGGGCCTGCTGCCGATGATGGGCTGGCGCGCCAGTGTCATCGGGTCCGACGGCCCCGAGCACCGGCGGCTGCGCAAGCCGCTCGACGACGGCATCGCCAAGATCGACCAGCGCAAGGTGCGCCGCCATGTCGAGCAGATCTGCACCGACCTGATCGCGAAGTTCTCCGAGCGCGGCAGCGCGGACCTGGTGAACGAGTACGCCACCATCGTGCCGATGCTGTCCCTCGCCTCGCTCTTCGGTCTGGACGCCATCGAGGGACGGGAGTTGCTGGACGCGCTGATCGCCCTGTTCGGCAGCGCGGACGACTCGCAGGCCGGCAACCGGCACTTCGAGCAGATCCTGCTCGACACGGTGCGCGAGCGGCAGCGCAACCCGACCGACGACATGACGACGGTCTTCATCAACCACCCGAATCTGCTCAACGAGGCCGAGCGCCTCCAGTCGATCGTGGTGATGATCTCAGCCGGCAACGAGACCGTGACCGCGTGGATCGCGCACACGCTGCGGCTGATGCTCACGGACCCCCGGTTCGCCGCCCGGCTGCACGGCGGCCGGCTCGGGGTCGACGACGCGCTCGACCAGGCGCTGTGGCGCGACCCGCCGATGAACAACATGCCGGCCCGGTACGCCCTGCACGACACCGAGCTGGGCGGCCGGTTCATCCAGCGCGGCGACTGCCTCATCCTCGGGCACGCCGCCGCCAACGACGACCCGGCGATCCGCCCCGACGAGGGCGACGAGGAGCCGGGCAACCGCGCGCACCTCGCCTTCTCGGCCGGACCGCACGTCTGCCCGGCGCAGGTACCGGCGCGGCTCATCACCCGTACCGCCGTGCACACCGCGCTGAACCTGCTGCCGGACATGAAGCTCGCCGTCCCCGCCGAGGAGGTGACCTGGCGCCCCTCACCCTGGACGCGGATCCCGGTCGCCCTCCCGGCGCAGTTCTCGGCGGCGCGGATCCCGATCCGTACCGGCCGGGGATAGTTCCGCCCACACCAGCCCGAGTTCTGGAGACGCGACATGACCTTGCCAGCGGCAGCTTCCTCCGAGGCCGGCGTACCGGTCGTCACCCTCGACCCGCACGGCGGCGACCATCACGGCGAAGCGGCCCGGCTCCGCGAGCTGGGTCCGGTGGTCCGTATCCAGCTGCCCGGAGACGTCATGGCGTGGTCGGTGACCGACCACGCCCTGCTGACCGAGATGATCGCCGACCCGCGCTTCAGCAAGGACTGGCGCAACTGGAACGCCATCCTGCGCGGCGAGATATCCGACGGCTGGCCGCTCGTCGGCATGGTCAAGGTCACCAACATGGTGACGGCGGACGGCCAGGAACACCGCAGGCTGCGGAAGCTGGTCACCCAGACCTTCACGCCCCGCCGGGTCCAGGAACTGCGCCCGCGTATCGAACGGATCGTCACCGAGTTGCTGGACGCGCTGCCCTCGCACGCGGACGCCGACGGCAGCGTCGACCTCCGCCGCCACTTCGCCCATCCGGTGCCGATGCGGGTGATCTGCGAACTGTTCGGCGTCCCCGAGCACGAGCAGCCCCGGCTCAAGGAGCTGATGGACAACATCTTCCGCTCCGACCTGGGACCGGCCGAGGTGATGGCCAGTCAGGTCGAGCAGTACCAGCTGCTCGCCCGGGTGGTCGACAACTGCCGTCGCGACCCCGGTCCCGACCTGACCAGCGCGCTCATCGCCGCCCGCGAGGAGGACCCCGACGCGCTCAGCGAGGAAGAACTGGTCGGCACGCTCCTGCTGATGCTCGCCGCCGGGCAGGAGACCACGCTCGGCCTGATCACCAACGCGGTACGCGCCCTGCTCACCCACCCCGAGCAGCGCGCCGTCGCCGAGCGGGGCGACGAGACGGTCTGGGCGAACGTCGTGGAGGAGACGCTGCGCTGGGACGCGCCGATCGGCAACTTCCCCTTCCGGTACCCCCTGGAGGATGTCGAGATCGCGGGCGTACGCATCCCCAAGGGCGAGGCGATCATGGCCCCGTACAGCGCAGTCGGCCGCGACAGGGCCCAACACGGCCAAACGGCGGACGAGTTCGACATCACCCGGGAACAGCGCAAGCACCTGGCCTTCAGCCACGGCCCGCACTTCTGCCTCGGCGCCCCGCTGGCCAGGCTGGAGGCGGCGCTGGCCATACCGGCGGTGTTCAAGAGGTATCCGGAGCTGACCCTGGCTGTCGACCCGGCCGAACTGATCCCCGTGCCCTCGCTGTTCTCCAACAGCTCCGCCACACTTCCGGTCCGGCTGGAAGCCTGACGGTGCCATGCTCGACACCATGACGTGGACAGAGTCCGGGCCGCGGCCGAGACGCTCAACCGCCCCTGACGCGGCGGGACTTCGCGACGATCTCGACCGACTGGGCATCGCCGCGCCGGTACCGAGGCGCATACATGTCGCCTTACGCACCCGACAGCGCTACCGGCGCGCCGCGTGGCGGTGGAGAGCCGCGTTCGCGCTCGCGGCCCTGCTGCTGGCCGACCCGGTCCTGTCCGGCTGGGGCGACTTCCTGACCGGCCTGGTCGGGGCGGAGGCACCGGGCCCCGTCGTCGCCGCGATCGGCTCGTGGGCGGACGTCCTGCCGTACGGACTGGCCAGACCGACGGTGATCCTCCTCGCCGTCCTGGCGTCGGCCACCGTGATCGCCCTCCTGCTCGGCACCGTCGTCGCGTTCCCGCTGCTGCTCCTGCCGCTGCCCGGCCCGTCGTGGGCGGGCGGTGGCCCCGTCGTGGTCGTACGCCGCTTCGCGCCCGTGTACGTGCTGGTGCGCGCCGTACGGGCGTGCGCCACCGCGCACGAGGCGGGCGGGCAGCGGCATGTCACGGAGCGGGCCCGCGTGGGGGTCCACCTCCGCGAGGTGACGAAGGCCCTCCAGAAAGCGCACGCGACCCGTGGCACCATCCCCTGGCGCTCGCGCCGCCGCCGCGACCTGAAGCGGCACGCCGGCCAGGTCATCGCCGTGCTGCGGGAGGCCGAGGCGCGTCTCGACAGCGAGCCGCACGCGGCCCTGACCGATCTCGCGCAGCTGCTGATGAAGATCGCCGACCGTTACGCGGAGGGCCGCGTCGGGGCCCTCCTGGACCAGGACCGGCTCGACGGCGTCACGCCGGTGCGCGACCGCGGAGTGTTCCGGCTGATCACCGCGACGGTGCTCACCGGGCTCGGTGTCGCCGCCATCGTCTTCCTCCAACTGCCGCCGATGGGGGAGCCGTTCGCGCTCGGCGCGGCGGGAATCGGCGCCCTGGCCTTGGTCCACGGCCGGGGCACCAGGACCGCGCTCGACCTCGCGGACGCGATCCGTCCGAAGAGGACCGAGCCCGGTCCGCGCCGCCGCTGACGCCGGATTCAGCCCGGCGCGGAACGCGATGGCCCGCCACCGTCGACGGGGCAGGAGTGGGAGCGGACCAGACGGAACCCACCCCACCCGAACCGAAGAGGCGGCCCCATGGCGACGACGGCGGCGTACGACGAGATCGCGGACTGGTACGAGCACCAATTCCTCGGCGCGACCGACACCGGGCACGCGGACCCGCTCGGCCTCGGCGACCTGATCACCGAACTGCTCGGCGAGGGCACCGGCACCTGCCTGGAGATCGGCTGCGGCACCGGCGTCCACGCGGCCCGCGTCCGGGAGCTGGGCCGCACACCCGTCGGCGTGGACCTCTCCGCCGGAATGCTGAGCCACGCGCGCGCCCGGCTGCCGGTGGCGCGTGCCGACGCCGAACGGCTGCCGTTCCGTGACGGATCACTCCCGGCGGTCCTCGCGGTGATGACGCACACCGACATGCCCGGCTACCCGGCGGTGCTACGCGAGGTGGCGCGGGTGCTGAGCCCCGGCGGGGTGTTCGTACACATCGGCGTCCACCCCTGCTTCTGCGGCGGCTTCGCCGACCGGAGCGACCCGGAGCGGATCGTCGTCCGGCCCGGCTATCTCGACGGCCACTGGACGACCGACTCCTGGACGGACCAGGGCCTGCGCGACAAGGTCGGCGCGACGCACCGGCCGCTGCCCGAACTGCTCCACGCCTTCCTGGACGCGGGTCTGACGCCGGAACGGTTCGCCGAGTCCGGCGGTGCGACGCCGCTGGTGCTGGCGGCGAGGGCCAGGTCCGGCGCCGGCACCGCACCGGGCACCGGCACCGCACCCGGCCGAAGGTAGTAATAAAGATCATCGTGCGTACCTGGTCGACCTGAGCACCGGCGCGCCCCACGAACGTGTGAAACAGCGGCTGATGCTCCCTTCTGAGTCAGTCCGCACAACCGGCATGCCATACATTGCGGGCGTAATCATCTTTGTTTGTCTGGGTTTGCCCTGCCGGCATGTGCGAGTTCGCGTCGGTGGTCGGTGACTGAACTGGAGTTGGTGTGGCAGCACAGCCCGGATTTGAGGTCGACGCCCCGCACGAGAGTGACGACGACGCGTACCAGAACGAGCTGCCGGTACGGCGCAAAGAGCCCGGCAATGTCGTCGTCAAGTGGCTGACCACCACCGACCACAAGACGATCGGCACGCTCTACCTCATCACCTCGTTCGCGTTCTTCGTACTCGGCGGAGTGATGGCGCTGGTCATGCGCGCCGAGCTGGCCCGCCCCGGCATTCAGATCGTGTCGCACGAGCAGTTCAACCAGGCGTTCACGATGCACGGCACGGTCATGCTGCTGATGTTCGCGACGCCGCTGTTCGCCGGATTCACCAACTGGATCATGCCGCTTCAGATCGGCGCGCCCGATGTGGCTTTCCCGCGGCTGAACATGTTCGCGTACTGGCTCTATCTGTTCGGCTCGATCATCGCGGTGTCCGGCTTCATCACCCCGCAGGGCGCGGCGGACTTCGGCTGGACCGCCTATTCGCCGCTGACGGACCCGGTCCGTTCACCGATTCTCGGCGCCGATCTGTGGATCATGGGTCTGGCCTTCTCCGGCTTCGGCACGATCCTCGGCTCGGTCAACTTCATCACCACCATCGTCTGCATGCGCGCACCCGGCATGACGATGTTCCGGATGCCGATCTTCTGCTGGAACGTGCTGCTGACGGCCGTACTGGTGCTGCTCGCCTTCCCCGTCCTGGCCGGTGCGTTGCTCGCGCTGGAGGCCGACCGGAAGTTCGGCGCGCACATCTTCGACGCCGCCAACGGCGGCGCGTTGCTGTGGCAACACCTGTTCTGGTTCTTCGGGCATCCGGAGGTGTACATCATCGCGCTGCCGTTCTTCGGCATCGTCACCGAGATCTTCCCGGTGTTCAGCCGTAAACCGGTCTTCGGCTACATCGGTCTGGTCGGTGCGACGATCGCCATCGCCGGTCTCTCGGTGACGGTGTGGGCGCACCACATGTTCGTCACCGGCGCCGTGCTGTTGCCGTTCTTCTCCTTCATGACATTCCTGATCGCGGTGCCGACCGGTGTGAAGTTCTTCAACTGGATCGGCACGATGTGGAAAGGCTCGTTGTCCTTCGAGACACCGATGCTCTGGTCGATCGGTTTTCTCGTGACGTTCCTCTTCGGTGGTCTGACGGGCGTCATCCTGGCGTCGCCGCCGATGGACTTCCATGTCTCGGATTCGTACTTCGTCGTCGCGCACTTCCACTACGTCGTCTTCGGCACGGTGGTGTTCGCGATGTTCGCCGGATTCCATTTCTGGTGGCCGAAGATGACGGGCAAGATGCTGGACGAACGGCTCGGGAAGATGACGTTCTGGACGCTGTTCATCGGCTTCCACGGCACGTTCCTGGTGCAGCACTGGCTGGGTGCGGAAGGAATGCCGCGGCGTTACGCGGACTACCTCGCCGCCGACGGATTCACCACCCTGAACACCATCTCCACGATCAGCTCGTTCCTGCTGGGCATGTCGCTGCTGCCGTTCTTCTACAACGTCTGGAAGACCGCGAAGTACGGGAAGAAGGTCCAGGAGGACGACCCCTGGGGCTACGGCCGCTCGCTGGAATGGGCGACCTCGTGCCCGCCGCCCCGGCACAACTTCCTCACGCTGCCCCGTATCCGCTCCGAATCCCCGGCGTTCGACCTGCACCACCCGGAGGTCATGGCGCTCGAAGACGGGCACAACGGAGGCCGTCGGGATGTCGTGGAGCCCGGAAAGGGCGTCGCCGCTCCGCTGGGGGACGACGAGGGCCGGTCGTGATCGGCGAGCCCGCACCGTCGCCGGGGGAGGCCTCGGCGGGCATCCAGCAGTTGGAGGGTTATCTGCTGGCGCAGAGCCGGGTGCGCGAAGCCCGTACGCACGCCCTGGTCTTCGCCGACCGCCTGCCGTGGCTGACGACCGCCCAGCACGAGGAGGTCGTCAGCCTCTACACCCAGGACCACATCGCCATGTCCCGCCGGGCGCTGGAGTCGGTGGTGGCGCGTGCCGCCGAACTGCGGGAGGAGTACACGGCGCGCTACGAGCTGCTGAGGCGGCGCCTGGTGTGCGCGAGCCTCACCGCGCTGATGACCGCCTGCTGTGTGGTCCTGTGGCACGTCCCACGCTGACGCCGCCACGCTGACCTCGCCCACGCCGAGGACGGCTTGAGGGCGCGTGTTCAGTGCAGCGAGTGGACGACGGCGTGGCCCTTGCCGCGGCCGATCATCCACTTGTTGACCGGAGTGGTGATCAGGAACGCGACGGCGAATCCGCCGAGGAGCGCGTACCAGAACAGCCCGTCCGACAGATGCGCGTCCATCGCTCCGGGAGTGAGCGCGATGATGCTGTTGTCGACGATCTCCATGACGGCGATGGACACGGTGTCGGCGGCCAGCGCGATCTTGATCGCGGACCTCCAGTCGAGGCCGGCCCTGCGGACCGCGAAGAGCGTGAACGAGTAGCCGAAGACGAACGCCAGGGAGATCGCCAGCACCATGGTCGGCACATTGCCCCAGAGCAGGGCGGTGCCGATGACCATGCCGAGGATCTCGCCGATGGCGCACCCGGTCAGACAGTGCAGCGTCGCCTTGGTCGCCATGCCCCAGGACGCCCCGCCGGCGCCGCCCGCCAGGTGTCCCGCGTGGTCGGTGTGCTCGCTGTGATCCATGGGTCTCGCCCCTCTTTCCGATTGCGTGGGAGCCCCCGTAGCGGCCCGACAGAAAGAGAATATACCCCCTGGGGGTATATGGAAAGGGGAGAGGATCACCGACCCGACGCCGGTGACGGCGACAGGCCGGTGAACCTCCTGGGATCAGAGCCGGTCGAGGAGCGTGTTCAACTGCTCGACCTCGGCCGTCTGGGCCTTGATCACGTCGGCGGCGAGCTTCTTGACCTTGCCGCTCTCACCGTTCTTCCGCTGGTCGCGGGCCATCGCGATCGCCCCGTCGTGATGCCTGATCATCAACTCCGCGAACTTCCTGTCGAAGTCGACGCCCTTGGCGGCGGTCAGATCCGCCAGGTCCTGGTCGGACATCATCCCGTCCGCACCGCCGGAGCCGCCGGAGCCGCCGGGGCTGTCCTCCGCGCCGTGCGAGCCGCCCGAGCCGTGGTCCATGCCGGTCTTGGAGCCGTCGGCCGACTCCGGCTCGCCCCACGCCTTGAGCCAGGAGCGCATCGTCGTGATCTCCGGATCCTGCGCCTTCTCGATCTCCGCGGCCAGGGTCTTGATCTCCGCGCCGGACGCGCGGCCGTCGGCCAGCGCCGACATCTCGACGGCCTGTTCGTGGTGCGGGATCATCCCCTGGGCGAAGGCGACGTCCGCGTCGTTGAACGCGCCCGCGGCGGGCTTGTCCCCGCCGTGGTCCCCGCTGTGCTCCTCGCCGCCGCACGCGGTGAGCAGGAGGGCGGAGGCGGTGATCGCGCCCGCGACGGCCAGTCGGCGCCGGTGACCGGCGCGCTTGATGGAACTCATGTCGGTACAACCTTGTGGTCGGTCCTGCGGATGTGTGGATACGCGGCTTCGTGCCCCTGAGGGCGGCGCGGCCTATATCCGCAGGACCGACAGCAGTGTCAACTCGGGTGTACGGGGCGGGGGGTTGGGCCGCGGCGCGACCCGGAGACCGGCGAGCGGATCCGTGAACACGTCGGCCCGCCGCGCGAACGCCGCCAGCAGCAGCGCGGCGAGCGCCCAGGTGCTGAGCACCGCCAGGCACAGCGAGGCCATGTCCATGCTCATGCCGTCCATGCCCATGACGGGCTCGTCCGCCGCGGACGGATGCGGTGGCGCCGGTTCCGGTGGCGGTGCCGGTTCGCCGGAGGCGTGGACCATCGCCCCCGCGCCCGACTCGGAGGCGCCCGGCTCGTCCGGATGCCCGACCGTGTGCATGGCGAACACACCGAGCGCGAGCACGACGATCAGCAGGAGCCGCCCCAGGGCGCTCCCCACCCGTCCGTACCCGCGCGCGTTCATCGTGCCGGCCGCCCGGTCACAGCCGTACGCCCCACATGAACGGCATGCCGCTGCGCGCGATCGACTCGTAGCGCACACTGGCCCCCGGCTTCGGGGAGTGGAGTATCTGCCCGTTGCCGGCGTAGAAGCCGACATGGCTCAGGTCTGTGCGCATGAGGATGAGATCGCCCGGCCGCAGGTCGTCGAGCGAGTTGATCCGCGTACCGACGTTGGCCTGCTGCTGCGACGTACGGGGTATCGAGACGCCCGCCTGCTGGAAGGCCCACGAGGTGAGCCCGGAGCAGTCGAAGGAGTTGGGGCCGGACGCGCCCCACACGTACGGCATGCCCACCCGGCTCTTGGCGGCGGCGAACGCGGCGGCGCCGCGCGAGGAGGCGCTGGTCTCGTTCCCCAGGTCGGCCCGCTGGCTGTTGCGGTCCGCGCGCTGCTCCTCCTCGGCCATCTTCGAACGCTCCTCGGCCGAGAGCGTGTTGAGGAGCCGCTGGGCCTCGGCGAGTTTGCCCTGGATGAGCCGCTTCTTCGCGGCCAGTTCCGCGCGGACGTCCGCCAGGTCCTCGAGCTTCTCGGTGGCCTGGCGGCGCTGCTGGTCCAGGGCGCGCTGTTTGACCTGGGCCTGCTGCAACAGGTTGACCTGCCGGCTGCTCACCCGCTCCAGGTTCGAGGCCTTGTCCAGATAGTCGTCCGGCTCGGCGGACAGCAGCAGTTGGAGGGAGGGGTCCAGGCCGCCGCCCCGGTACTGCGCGCTTGCCACCGAACCCAGGCTGTTCCGGAGCGAGTTCAGCTCCTCCTGGCCGCGCGCGACACCGTCCTGGAGGTTGTCGGCCTGCTTCCGCAGCGTCTTCTGCTTCTCGTTCGCCCCGTTGTACGTCTCGGTCGCCTGCGTAGCTTGTTCGTAGAGCCGGTCGACCTGCGCCCTGACACCCTTCTTCGTGGGGTCGGGCAGCGGATCGGCCTGGGCCGTCTGCGAGGAGAGTGCCAACGCGGCAGCCGTTGCGGCGAACACGGTGGGATACGCACGTTTCGGCTGCTGAGGACGACGGTGGGACGCCACGGGGTGAACTCCTTCTGCTTCCTCCGCCCGCCGTCTCGGTTCGGCGGCCGACCGCCGCGAAGGGCGAAGCCAGAGCGTAACTGCTAAGCAGTTTAGTGACAACGTGAGAGGGCAACGGCGGCATAGGATGGGCGGTCACCGACGACGGAGGGAGCGCGGCGTGCGTCAACTGGGGGAGCTGGAGGCGGAGATCATGAACCGCCTGTGGTCCTGGGGACGGCCCGCGACCGCGCGCGACGTGCTCACGGACATCAACACACGGCGGCCCGTCGCCTACAGCACCGTCAAGACCGTGGCCGACATCCTGTACCGCAAAGGCATGCTCCGGCGCGAGAAGGAGGGGCGGGCCTGGCTGTACGAGCCGACCTGCACCCGGCAGCAGTACACCGCCGCCCTCATGCAGGAAGCCCTCGGCGGCAACCCGGACCCGGCCGGCGCCCTCCTCAGCTTCGTGGAGCGGATCTCACCGGGCGAGGCCGACGCGCTGCGCGAAGCCCTGCGGGTGGCGAAGCGGCGCGGAGGCGCGCCGTGACCAGGGCCGCCGTGCTCGCCGGGTACGCCCTGCTGATGGGCACCCTGGCCCCGTACCTCCTGGCGCGGGCGAGTTGGCCGCACCGCGCCCCGACGGCCGCGATCACCGCCTGGCTCGGACTGGCCGCGACCTTCGTGGTCTCGGGCGCGCTCGCCCTGTCCCATCTGCTGCTCGCCGAGCCGCATGTGCACGACGGTCTCGTCGGACTGCTCACCGCCTGCGGCCTGATGACCGGCGACCCGGTACGCGCCGCGTCGCCGACGCCCGCCGACCTCGCGGCCGTCCTGCTCCCGGCGGCCGTCGTGCTGCTCCCGGCCCTCGTCCTCGTACGGATCTCCTGGCGCACCCGCCGGGCCCGCCGCCGCCAACGCGACATGCTCGCCCTCGTCGGCAGCCCCGCGCCCCGGTACGGCGCCACGGTCGTGGAGCACGAGGTGCCGGCCGTCTACTGCCTGCCGGGCCGCGCCCCGCGCGTCGTCGTCACCAGCGCCGCGCTGCGGGTCCTCTCGGACGAGCAGCTGCGCGCCGTCCTGGCGCACGAGCACGCCCATATCGCCGGGCGCCACCATCTCGTACGCGCCGCCGTGGAAGCCTTCGCGCGCGCCTTTCCCGGCCTGCCGCTCGCCCGGCTGGCCCGTGAACAGACGGCGCTGCTGCTGGAGATGGCGGCCGACGACCGGGCCCTGCGCGGCCATCCACGCGAGGCGCTCGCCGCCGCGATGTACGAGGTCGCGGCCGGCCAGACACCCCAGGCGGCGATGGGAGCGGGCGGCTCCGGCTCCCTCGTCCGGATACGCCGGGTCCTCGACCCGTACCCGAAGCCCGGCCGCGCGACGGGACTCGCCGTCGTCCTGACCTCGGCCGCCGCACCCGTGCTGCCACTGTTGATCGCCTGCGGGCCGGGGGTCTGAAGGCCCGGCGACGAGAAGCAGCCGGCGCCCCTGCCGTGAGGCTGGTTCTCAGCACTCGATGATGTTCACCGCGAGCCCGCCCCGCGCGGTCTCCTTGTACTTGACCGACATGTCGGCGCCGGTCTCCTTCATCGTCTTGATGACCTTGTCCAGGGACACCTTGTGGCTGCCGTCGCCCCGCAGCGCCATCTTCGCCGCCGTCACCGCCTTGACCGCCGCCATGCCGTTGCGCTCGATGCACGGGATCTGTACGAGGCCGCCGACCGGGTCGCAGGTCAGACCGAGGTTGTGCTCCATGCCGATCTCGGCGGCGTTCTCGACCTGTTCGGGGCTGCCGCCCAGGACCTCCGCGAGGGCGCCCGCCGCCATCGAGCAGGCCGAGCCGACCTCGCCCTGGCAGCCGACCTCGGCGCCCGAGATCGACGCGTTCTCCTTGAAGAGCATGCCGATCGCGCCGGCGGCGAGCAGGAAGCGGACGACGTCGTCGTCCTTCTCGGCGTCCGTGTGACCGGCCGCGGCGAAGTTCAGGTAGTAGTGCAGAACGGCCGGGATGATGCCCGCCGCGCCGTTGGTGGGGGCGGTGACGACACGGCCGCCCGCCGCGTTCTCCTCGTTGACCGCCATCGCGTAGAGGGTGATCCACTCCATCGCGTGGGCCGCCGGGTCGCCCTCGGCGCGCAGCTGCCGGGCCGAATTCGCCGCGCGGCGGCGGACCTTGAGGCCGCCGGGCAGGTGCCCCTCGCGCGTCATGCCGCGCGACACGCACGCCCGCATGGCCCCCCAGATCTCCAGCAGGCCGTCGCGGATCTCTGTCTCCGTACGCCACGCCTTCTCGTTCTCCAGCATCAGCGCGGAGATCGAGAGCCCGGTCTCGCGGGCGAGGCGCAGCAGTTCGTCGCCGCTGCGGAACCGGTACGTCAGCACCGTGTCGTCCAGCTTGATGCGGTCCTCGCCCACCGCGTCCTCGTCCACGACGAAGCCGCCGCCGACCGAGTAGTACGTCTTCTCCAGGAGGATGCCGCCCTCGGAGTCGTACGCGGAGACCGTCATGCCGTTCGCGTGGTACGGCAGCGCCTTGCGCCGGTGCAGGATCAGGTCCGCGTCGAAGTCGAAGCCGATCTCGTGCATCCCGAGGAGGCTGATGCGGCCCTCCGTACGGATGGCGTCCACCCGGGCGTCGGCGGACTCGATGTCGACGGTACGGGGGGACTCGCCCGCCAGGCCCAGCAGCACCGCCTTGGGGGTGCCGTGGCCGTGGCCGGTGGCGCCGAGCGAGCCGAAGAGCTCGGCCCGTACGGACGCGGTGTGGGCGAGCAGTCCCTCGTTCTTCAGCCGCCGCGCGAAGAGGCCCGCCGCGCGCATGGGGCCGACGGTGTGGGAGCTGGACGGGCCGATACCGATCGAGAACAGGTCGAAGACCGAGATGGCCACGGTGGGACTCCTTGCTGGTGGTGGTGCCGCGATCGGCAATGCTTTGCCGACGGGGCAAAGCATGTCGGGAGGGGCACCCGACGCCGTTGTCTGCCGGGGTGGTGCAGAGAACCGTACGTACAGGTGGTGCGGGGCGGGGCACCGTGTGCGCCGGTCGGGCGTACACGGTGCCCCTGGACCCGGTGTGACTACAGGCCGGGGTACAGCGGGTGCTTCGCCGCCAGGGCGGTCACGCGGGCCGCCAGGGCGTCGCGGTCGAACTCGGGCTTCAGCGCCGCCGCGATCACGTCGGCGACCTCGGTGAAGTCCTCGGCCGTGAAGCCGCGGGTGGCCAGCGCCGGGGTGCCGATCCGCAGGCCGGAGGTGACCATCGGCGGGCGCGGGTCGTTCGGGACGGCGTTGCGGTTGACCGTGATGCCGATCTCGTGCAGCCGGTCCTCGGCCTGCTGGCCGTCCAGCTCCGAGTTCCGCAGGTCGACCAGGACCAGGTGCACGTCCGTACCGCCCGACAGGACCGAGACGCCGACCTCGGTGACGTCGTCCTGGACCAGGCGCTCGGCGAGGATACGGGCACCGTCCAGCGTGAGCTGCTGGCGCGCCTTGAACTCGTCGGTCGCCGCGACCTTGAAGGACACCGCCTTCGCCGCGACGACGTGCTCCAGCGGACCGCCCTGCTGCCCGGGGAAGACGGCCGAGTTGATCTTCTTGGCCAGCTCCTTGGTGGACAGGATCACGCCGCCGCGGGGGCCGCCCAGGGTCTTGTGCGTGGTCGTGGTGACGACGTGCGCGTGCGGCACCGGGTTGGGGTGCAGGCCCGCGGCGACCAGACCGGCGAAGTGCGCCATGTCGACCATCAGGTACGCGTCGACCTCGTCCGCGATCCGCCGGAACGCGGCGAAGTCGAGCTGACGTGGGTACGCGGACCAGCCGGCCACGATCAGCTTCGGGCGGGACTCCTTGGCGAGGCGCTCGACCTCGGCCATGTCGACCTGACCGGTCTCCTCGTCGACGTGGTAGGCGACCACGTTGTAGAGCTTGCCGGAGAAGTTGATCTTCATGCCGTGGGTCAGGTGGCCACCGTGGGCCAGATTCAGACCCATGATCGTGTCGCCGGGCTTCAGCAGCGCGAACATCGCCGCCGCGTTGGCCTGCGCGCCGGAGTGCGGCTGCACGTTCGCGTGCTCGGCGCCGAAGAGCGCCTTCACCCGGTCGATCGCGATGTTTTCGATGACGTCGACGTGCTCACAGCCGCCGTAGTAGCGGCGGCCCGGGTAGCCCTCGGCGTACTTGTTGGTCAGGACGGAGCCCTGCGCCTCCATGACGGCGACCGGGGCGAAGTTCTCCGACGCGATCATTTCGAGCGTCGACTGCTGGCGGTGGAGCTCGGCGTCGACGGCGGCGGCGACGTCGGGGTCGAGCTCATGGAGGGAGGAGTTGAGGAGCGACTTCGAAGACATCACAGTCCCTGGGGTCTCAGTTGCCGGAGAATTCGGTGTACTCGTCGGCGGAGAGCAGGTCCTTCGGCTCCTCCGCGACGCGCACCTTGAACAGCCAGCCGCCCTCGAAGGGCGCGGAGTTCACCAGCGAGGGGTCGTCCACGACGTCCTGGTTCGCCTCGGTGACCTCACCCGTCACGGGGGAGTACAGGTCGCTGACCGACTTGGTCGACTCCAGCTCGCCGCAGGTCTCGCCCGCGGTCACCGTGTCACCGACCGCGGGGAGCTGGGCGTACACGACGTCGCCGAGGGCGTTCGCCGCGAACTCCGTGATGCCGACCGTCGACACGCCGTCATCGGCGCTCGACAGCCACTCGTGCTCCTTGCTGTAGCGCAGCTGCTGGGGGTTGCTCATGTCGTGAATTCTCCTGTACGCGGGGGAGTGGTGAGGAACATGTGTCTTGCGGAGTGAGATGCGGGCGCGGTACGCCGCGCCCGGCGGGGGCTACTTCCGGCGCTTGTAGAAGGGCAGCGCGACGACCTCGTACGGCTCGATGGAGCCCCGGATGTCGACCCCGACGCCCGCCGTGCCCGCCGCGGCGTGCGACGCGTCCACGTAGGCCATCGCGATCGGCCTGCCCAGCGTCGGCGACGGGGCGCCCGATGTGACGTGGCCCACCACCGCGCCGTCCGCCACCACCGGGTATCCGGCGCGCGGCACCCGGCGGCCTTCGGCGACGAGCCCGACCAGCTTGCGCGGCGGCGCGCTCTCCGCGCGCTCGGCGGCGGCCTCCAGCGCCGTGCGGCCCACGAAGTAGCCCTCCTTCTCGAACTTGACGACCCGGCCCAGGCCCGCGTCGAAGGGCGTGAGACCGGTGGTCAGCTCCTGCCCGTACAGCGGCATCCCGGCCTCCATCCGCAGGGTGTCGCGGCACGACAGCCCGGCCGGTACGAGGCCGGCGGGCGCGCCGGCGGCCATCAGCGCCTGCCACAGCCCTTCCGCGTGCCGGGGCTCCACGAACAGCTCGAAGCCGTCCTCACCCGTGTAGCCGGTACGGGCGATCAGCGCGGGCACACCGGCGACGGTGCCGGGCAGCCCCGCGTAGTACTTGAGCCCGGCCAGATCGGCGTCGGTCAGCCCGGCGAGGATGCCGGGCGACTGTGGGCCCTGGACGGCGAGCAGCGCGTACGCGTCGCGGTCGTCCCGCACCTCGACGTCGAAGTCCGCGGCGCGGCCGGTCAGCTCGTCGAGCACCACCTGCGCGTTGGAGGCGTTCGCGACGACCATGAACTCGGGGGCGCCGTGCGTGTCGAGCCGGTACACGATCAGGTCGTCCAGGATGCCGCCGTCCTCCTGGCAGATCATGGTGTAGCGGGCGCGGCCCACGGCGAGGGTGCCGATGTTGCCGACCAGCGCGTAGTCCAGTGCCTCGGCCGCCTGCGTGCCGGTGACCGTGATCTCGCCCATGTGGGAGAGGTCGAAGAGCCCGGCCTTCGTACGGACGGCGAGGTGCTCCTCACGCTCACTCGCGTAGCGCAGCGGCATGTCCCAGCCGGCGAAGTCGGTCATCGTGGCGCCCAGCGAGCGGTGCACGGCGTCCAGGGCGGTGAGGCGCGGGGCGTCGGGACCGGCCGCTTCGGGGGCGGGGGTGTGAGACGTACTGCTCATAGGTGTGGCTCCCAGGGCATGACAGAGAGGACGATCCTCCCCATCTGTCATCGGAACCTGAGAGGTTCATCACGACGTGTACGTACACGTACGCATACGGAGGTCGTGACTTGCACCTTGGGTGGAAGCGCCTGACGGCGATTCGCTTTTCAGATCTGCCTCGTCCGCGCGGTACTGGGCCTGAGAGATTCAAGGGAGGAACTTGCTCCTTCGGCGCCCGGCACCAACGGTGACCGGGACTCTCCCGCGCGGATTCGAACGGCCGGTATGGAGTTGGCGCGCACATCATCGCACGCGTGGGCTTCGGCCGACAGGGCGGTGATCAGCAAAAGGCTTGGTGCCGTATTACCAGTTCTTTACACTTGGTGGGCAAGGGTCATCGGCCATGGCGATGGACCCGACAGGGGGAGAGCGATGACGTTGCAGCGGTCCCGTGCAGGTGCGTACGCGACGACCGCGGGGGTGCCCGCCCAGCCGGCCGCGGTCCCCCGCAAGGCCTTGGCGGCGGTGCCGCCGGTCGTCCGCGACCTGCGGGAACGGGGGCGGCGGGGGCCCCGGTGCCTGACGTTCGGCGACGGTGACGTGGTCGTGGTCTCGGGCCTGCCCGGCAGCGGGAAGTCCACGCTGATCGGCCGGGCCGCCGCCGGCCGGGGAATCGACTCGCAGGACACCCGCGACCGCTGGGCCCGCCGGCTGCCCGGGCGGCTGCCGTACGCGGTCTACCGCCCGCTGGTGCGCCTCGCGCACTACGCGGGGCTGCGGCGGGCGCTGCGCTCCGGCGAGAGCGTCGTGGTGCACGACTGCGGCACCCAGGCGTGGGTCCGCCGCTGGCTGGCCCGCGAGGCCCGCCGCCGGGGCGCCCGGCTCCATCTGATCCTGCTCGACGTGACCCCGAGGACGGCCCGCGCGGGCCAGCGCGAGCGGGGCCGCGGGGTGTCCGGCTACGCCTTCGCCCGCCACCGCCGCGCGGTCTCCCGCCTGGTCACCTCGGCGGAATCCGGCCACCTGCCACCGGGCTGCGCGTCCGCGGTCCTCCTGGACCGCGCGGCGGCGGGCCTGCTGGAGCGGATCGACTTCCGAGCGGCGTGAGGCGGCGGGGGGCGCGCCGGTACGCGCGTGACGACCCGCCTGGTCGTGGGGCGGGCCGGTGGACCGTGGGCGCCCCCCTTCACCCCCCTGGGCGCTAGGGTTTCCGCGGGGAGCAGTGGTCCCCCAGGAGCGGGAGAGCGCAGTGAACACAGCATGGCCGGCCAACGAGTTGGAAGAGGTGCTCGCCGCCTCGGTCGGGAATGACGGGGCCGGGGGGCGGCTCGTCGAGGTGTTGGGGCGGAGTCAGCTCTGGGTGCCGCTGCCCAACGGCGGGGGGCCCGACAGTCCGGGGCTCGATCTGCCCACCATGGAGATCGACGGGGTGCCGTACGTCCCCGTCTTCAGCTCCGAGCAGCAGTACCTCCAGTGCGTCGGGGCGCACATGCCCTTCACCGTCGCCCCGGCCCGCGAGTTCGCCCGCGGTCTGCCCCCGCGGCTCGGCATCGCCGTGAACCCCGGCGGCATGGTCGGCGCGCCGCTCCCGCCGCTCGCCGTCGCCGAGCTGTGCCGCGTCGGGCGTACGCCCCTGGACGGGCCCGCGAGCGGCGGGCGGGTGCGGCTGTTCGAGCCGGACTGGCAGGAGGACCCCGTCGACTTCCTGACCGCCGCCGCCGAGGAGTTCGAGGCGTCCGGCGTCGTCCTCACCGCCCGCCGCGGCCTCGCCAGCATCGAGGGCGAGCCCCCGGTGCTCTTCGTCGGCGTGCAGCTCTCCTCCTGGGAGGCCGCCGAACGCAACGCGCCCATGGACGCGCTCGGCCGGGCACTGGGCCGCGTACACGTCGGCTGGCCGGTCAATCTCGTCCTGCTCGACGCCACCCAGGACCCCGTCGGCACCTGGATGCTGGAGCGGGTGCGGCCCTTCTACCAGCGCGTGGCCGCCCAGCCCGGATAACACGCCGTCGGCACCGGCCCCGGAACCGGCCATGACCCGCCGGTCTAAGCTGGTTTGATGGCCTGGCCGGCACGGGCCCGAAGCGGGGGAGGCCGGTCCGAACAATGGATCGACGAGGGGCGGGACCAAGAGTGAGCGCGTCAGGCACCGCGGCGACGGGGCAGGTCGAGCACATGCTGCGCCAGGTGGCGCCAGGACGCTACGACGCCTACGAGGCGCTGCTCCAGGCGCTCGCCGACGGCTCCGCCGGCCAGGTGTGGATGCTGCTCTGGCACGGCCGCGCGGGCTCGCCCGACGCCCAGTACGGGAACATGGAGGTCGACGGTCTCGGCTACGCGCCGTGCGTCACCTCCGCCCAGGAGCTGTCCGTCAGCGGCTGGAACCGGGCGCACGAGGTCGTCTCCGGCCGCGACATCGCCCGCGCCCTCTACCCCGAACGCTGGGGGATCTGGCTCAATCCGCACGCGCCCGGCGGCGGCGTCGGCATCCCGTGGCTCGACCTGCGCCGGATCGCCACCGGCCTCGACCGGATGCCGGCCGGCCCCCTGCGGCTGTCCGAACCGGCCGTGGAGATCCCGCAGTTCTACGCGCTGCTCACCCAGAACGCCCATCGCACCCCCGCCGTACGGTCGTTGCGCCGCGCGTGGGTCCATCCCGCCCTGGGCGCACCGTATCTGACGATCGGTCTGGATCTGTACGACACAGGCCCGGCCTCCGTCGACGCCGTGCGCGCGATGATGCAGCAGTCCATCGGCGCGGTCCCCGAGGGGCTGCCGGTCTCCACCGTCGCGATGTCCGACGAGTACGACCCGGTGACGATGTGGCTGCGGGCCAACTCCCGGCCGTTCTACGACCGGGAGGCCCACGGCGCGCCCCAGGCCGCGCCCGGTTACGGCTACCCGCCGGCCGCTCCGCGCGCGTACTGACCCCACCCGGCGGCGTACCGGCCCGTACTGACCAGTACAGTCAGGGCGCCGTACATTCTCCGGACGGCGCGAGCCGTACCGAAACGTAGCGAAAACGGCCCGCCGTTCCGCTCAGGCGATCACAACGTCCGGATAACGGTAGCTGTCTGACTCCATCACGTTTGAGCAAACATTCCCCTTGACCACTGGCGGGTGATCACTACGGCCATGAAGACTCCCGGCAGCGGGGACCGTCGGTCCTCTGTGCGAGCAGCCCAGCATCGCTCCACGGGAAGCCCTCCACGGGACGCTTCCGCGACACCAGCACCGATGTGTGCGCCAACTGATGCGAGACAGGCCGTTACAACGGCGGGTACGGGGCCGGCGACCGCCGGCCAGGAGGGGTCGAAGACGTTGTGACCGCACCGATCGAGACCACCAAGTCGGCTGCCGAAGTGCAGCCGGAGGCAGTGCTCACGGGCGCCAAGCAGAGCCAGATCGAGGGGCGTTCGCTCGGCCGAATAGCCTGGACGCGCTTCAAGCGCGACAAGGCCGCAGTCGCGGGCGGCATCGTTGTCATCCTCCTGGTCCTGCTCGCGATACTGGCCAAGCCCATCCAGGCCGTCTTCGGCCTCGACCCCAACGCGCTGAACCAGGACCTGGTGGACCCGCAGCTCCTCGCCCCCAAGGGCGCCTGGGGCGGCATGAGCTGGGACCACCCGCTCGGCGTCGAGCCCGGCCTCGGCCGTGACCTGCTCGCCCGCATCATCGAGGGCTCCTGGGTCTCGCTCCTGGTCGCCGCCGGAGCGACGCTCCTCTCCGTGGCCATCGGCACCCTCCTCGGCGTCATCGCCGGGTACTACGGCGGCTGGGTCGACGCCGTCGTCAGCCGGCTGATGGACACCTTCCTCGCCTTCCCGCTGCTGCTCTTCGCGATCTCGATCTCCGCCGCCCTCCAGGACGGCGCCTTCGGACTCAGCGGACTGCCCCTGCGGATCGGTGTGCTGATCTTTGTGATCGGCTTCTTCAACTGGCCGTACATGGGCCGGATCGTGCGCGCCCAGACCATGAGCCTGCGCCGCCGCGAGTTCGTCGACGCGTCCCGGAGCCTGGGGGCCCGAGGGCCCTTCATCCTCTTCCGGGAACTGCTGCCGAACCTCGTGGCGCCGATCCTCGTCTACTCGACGCTCCTGATCCCCACCAACATCCTCTTCGAGGCGGGCCTGAGCTTCCTCGGTGTGGGCATCGCCCCGCCGCAGGCCTCGTGGGGCGGCATGCTCACCACCGCGGTGGACCTGTACGAGGTCGATCTGCACTACATGTTCGTGCCCGGCATGGCGATCTTCATCACCGTGCTGGCCTTCAACCTGCTGGGTGACGGGCTGCGCGACGCACTCGACCCCCGCAGCAAGTGACCCCCCGGTAGAACCCTTACCACCAGCATCACCCAGCACCATCCACAGCGGCCGACCTTGAGCTCCGTGCCGTATCCATTGATAGAGGGGCTTTCCTCAGGATGAAGACCAAGAAAGCGACAGCTGTCCTGGCGACAGCCATCGTGCTGGCGCTCAGCGCGTCGGCGTGCGGCGGCTCGGACAGCAAGGACAACAACAGCAAGGGCGGCGGCGCCGGTGTCGACGCCGGTCTGACGTCGGTCGTCAACAAGTCCGACAAGAAGGGGGGCACCGTCACCTTCGAGCACTCGGACGTGCCGGACTCCCTGGACCCGGGCAACACCTACTACGGCTGGGTGCAGAACTTCTCCCGGCTGTACGGCCGTACGCTCACCAGCTTCAAGCCGGCCGCCGGCAAGGAAGGGCTGGAGGTCGTCCCCGACCTCGCCGAGTCCCTCGGTGAGGCCAGCGCGGACGCCAAGACCTGGACGTACAAGCTGCGCAAGGGCGTCAAGTTCGACGACGGCAGCCCGGTCACGTCCAAGGACGTCAAGTACGCCATCGAGCGCAGCAACTTCGCGCCCGAGGCCCTCTCGCACGGTCCCACCTACTTCAAGGCGTACCTTGAGGGCGGCGACAAGTACAAGGGCCCGTACAAGGACAAGTCCCCCGAGGGTCTGAAGTCCATCGAGACCCCGGACGACCAGACCATCATCTTCAAGCTCAACAAGCCGTTCGCCGACTTCGACTACCTGGCGACCTTCTCGCAGACGGCCCCCGTGCCGCAGGCGAAGGACAAGGGCGCCGAGTACGTCAAGGCGATCTCCTCGTCGGGCCCGTACAAGTTCGAGTCGTACAACGAGGGCCGCAGCGCGACCCTCGTGCGCAACCCGCACTGGGACAAGGCGACCGACCCGATCCGCCCGGCGCTCGCCGACAAGATCACCATCAAGTTCAAGGTCAACCCGACCACGGTCGACCAGCACCTGATGAGCGACAACATCACGGTGGACGCCGCGGGCACCGGCCTTCAGACGAAGACCCAGCCCAAGGTCCTCACCAAGTCGACCGAGAAGGCGAAGACGGACAACTCGTACGCCGGCGCCACCTCGTACCTCGCGCTGTCGACGAAGGTGAAGCCCTTCGACAACGCCGACTGCCGCAAGGCCGTCCACTACGCGATCGACAAGGCGTCCGTCCAGGCGGCGCTCGGTGGCGACACCAAGGGCGACGTGGCCAGCACGCTGCTCCCGCCGACGGTCAACGGGTACCAGAAGTTCGACCTGTACCAGACCGAGGGCAACAAGGGCGACGAGGCGAAGGCCAAGGCCGCGCTCGCGGACTGCGGTCAGCCGGACGGCTTCAAGACCAACCTGACCGCCCGCTCCGACCGCCCCGACGAGGTGCAGATGGCGACCGCCATCCAGGCCTCGCTGAAGAAGGTCGGCATCGAGGCGGAGATCAAGCAGTACCCCTCGGGCAAGTACTTCGGTAACTTCGCCGGTGTCCCCAGCTACGTCCACGAGCACAAGCTCGGCATGATGATGATGGCGTGGGGCGCCGACTGGCCGACCGGCTTCGGCTTCCTCGACCAGATCGTCAACGGTTCCGCCATCAAGCCCTCGGGCGGCAACAACCTGATGGAGCTGGACGACCCGAAGATCAACAAGGCGCTGTCGGACGGTATCGCGCAGACCGACGACGCCGCCCGCACCAAGGCGTGGGGCGAGGTCGACAAGCTCGTCATGGAGAACGCCTCGGCCGTGCCGCTGATCTACCGCAAGAACCTGCTGTACCGCCCGGACTCGGCGACCAACGTCACCGTGACCCAGGCGTACCTCGGCATGTACGACTACCTGCTGATCGGCTCCACCACCTAATCCAGCGGTAGAGCCTTTCCCAACCCCCCGAATTGCCTGAAAGGCAGGTGAAGGCTTCGGGTCCGCCGGCCGGGTCACCCCCGGCCGGCGGACCCGGCGCCGATCGGCTGTGACTGCGTACATCATCCGACGCGTGATCGCCGCGGTAATGCTGTTGCTGGTGGTCAGCGCAGTCACCTTCGCGATCTTCTTCCTTGTTCCACGGCTCGGTGGGCAGACGATCGACCAGCTGGCAGTCCAGTACGTCGGTAAGGACGCCAACCCCGACTCGATCGCCGCCGTCAAGGCGAACCTGGGGCTCGACCAGCCCCTCTACACCCAGTACTTCGACTTCATCAAGGGCATCTTCGTCGGCGCCGAGTACAACTTCGGCCCGGACCCGTCCATGTGCAACGCCCCCTGCTTCGGCTACTCCTTCAAGACGCACGTCGAGGTGTGGCCCGAGCTGATGGACCGGGTGCCGATCACGTTCTCCCTGGCCATCGGTGCCGCGGTGATCTGGCTGCTCTCCGGTGTCGCCATCGGCGTGCTCTCGGCGCTCAAGCGCGGCTCGATCTTCGACCGCCTCGCCATGACGCTGGCCCTCGCGGGCGTCTCGCTGCCGATCTTCTTCACCGGCATGCTCGGCCTCGCGCTGTTCACCGTCCAGTGGCCACTGTGGGGCGACGGCGTCAACTACGTCCCGTTCGCGGACAATCCGGCGGACTGGGCCTGGAACCTGATCATCCCCTGGTGCAGCCTCGCCTTCCTGTACTCCGCCCTGTACGCCCGGCTCACCCGGGCCGGCATGCTGGAAGTGATGGGGGAGGACTACATCCGTACGGCGCGGGCCAAGGGCCTGCGGGAGAGCACGGTCGTCGCCAAGCACGGACTGCGGTCCGCGCTGACGCCCATCGTCACGATCTTCGGCATGGACTTCGGCCTGCTCCTCGGCGGCGCCGTCATCACCGAACAGGTCTTCTCCCTGCAGGGCATGGGCTCGTACGCGATCCAGTCGGTGAAGGACGCCGACCTGCCGATCGTGATGGGTGTGACCCTGTTCGCCGCCTTCTTCATCGTCTTCTGCAATCTGCTGGTGGACCTGGTGTACGCCGCCATCGACCCCAGGGTGAGGTACTCGTGAGCGAGGTTTCCAAGGAGCAGTCAGGCGCACGGGTCCCCGGTCCCGCGTCCGCGCCGGGCGAGCCGGTGGTCTCCAAGGCCGCCGGGTCCGCCGGGTCCGGCGGCGCGGGGGAGCCCTTCCTCTCCGTACGCGACCTGCGCATCCACTTCCAGACCGACGACGGTCTGGTGAAGTCGGTCGACGGCGTCAGCTTCGACGTCGAGGCCGGCAAGACCCTCGGCATCGTGGGTGAGTCCGGCTCCGGCAAGTCGGTCACCTCGCTCGGCGTGATGGGTCTGCACCGCTCCGCCAACGCCGCGATATCGGGCGAAGTCTGGCTGGACGGCGAGGAGTTGGTCGGGGCCGACCCCGACCACGTACGACGGCTGCGCGGCCGGAAGATGGCCATGATCTTCCAGGACCCGCTCTCCGCGATGCACCCGTACTACCGCATCGGCGCGCAGATCGTGGAGGCGTACCGCGTCCACCACAAGGTCGGCAAGAAGGTCGCCAGGACCCGGGCGATCGAGATGCTCGACCGGGTCGGCATCCCCGAGCCGCACAAGCGCGTCGACAGCTATCCGCACGAGTTCTCCGGCGGTATGCGTCAGCGCGCGATGATCGCGATGGCCCTGGTCAACAACCCCGAACTGCTCATCGCCGACGAGCCGACGACCGCCCTGGACGTGACCGTCCAGGCGCAGATCCTCGACCTCATCAGGGATCTGCAGAAGGAGTTCGGCTCCGCCGTCATCATGATCACCCATGACCTGGGGGTCGTCGCCGAGATGGCGGACGATCTGCTGGTCATGTACGGCGGCCGGTGCATCGAGCGCGGACCGGCCGAGAAGGTGTTCTACGAGCCGCAGCACCCCTACACCTGGGGACTGCTGGGCTCGATGCCCCGGATCGACCGTGAGCAGACGGACCGGCTCATCCCCGTCAAGGGCCAGCCGCCGTCGCTCATCAACGTGCCGCAGGGCTGCGCCTTCAACCCGCGCTGCCCGTACGCCGACGTGCCCAAGGACGGCATCACGCGCACGGAGCGCCCCGAGCTGAAGCAGGTCGGCGCCGGGCACCACTCCGCCTGTCACATGTCGCAGGAGGAGCGGACCAAGATCTGGACCGAAGAGATTGCGCCGAAGCTGTGAGCGCCGACGCCGTGAGCAAAGCAAAGGATGCCGCTGTGGCGGACACGACGGGAAAAGACACGGCGGGTGAGCCCCTGCTGAGGGTGGAGGGGCTGGTCAAGCACTTCCCCGTCAAGAAGGGGCTGTTGCAGCGCCAGGTCGGCGCCGTGAAGGCCGTCGACGGGCTGTCGTTCGACGTCCACGCCGGCGAGACGCTCGGTATTGTCGGCGAGTCCGGCTGCGGCAAGTCGACCATGGGCCGGCTGATCACGCGGCTGGACGAACCGACGAGCGGGCGCATCGAGTTCCAGGGTCATGACATCACGCACATGTCGGCGGGCAAGATCCGTCCGCTCCGCCGTGACGTGCAGATGATCTTCCAGGACCCGTACTCGTCGCTGAACCCGCGCCACACGATCGGCACGATCGTCGGCGCCCCGTTCAAGCTCCAGAACGTGGAGCCCGAGGGCGGGGTCAAGCAGGAGGTCCAGCGGCTGCTCGGGCTGGTGGGTCTGAGCCCCGAGCACTACAACCGCTACCCGCACGAGTTCTCCGGCGGCCAGCGCCAGCGCATCGGCATCGCGCGCGCCCTGGCCCTGAGCCCGAAGCTCGTCGTCGCCGACGAGCCGGTCTCCGCGCTCGACGTGTCGATCCAGGCGCAGGTGGTGAACCTGCTGGACGACCTCCAGGACGAGCTGGGTCTCACGTACGTGATCATCGCGCACGACCTCTCGGTCATCCGCCATGTCTCGGACCGGATCGCCGTCATGTACCTCGGCAAGATCGTCGAGCTGTCGGACCGCAAGTCGCTGTACGAGCGGCCGATGCACCCGTACACGAAGGCGCTGCTGTCCGCGGTGCCGGTGCCGGACCCGCGGCGGCGCGGTCTCAAGAGCGAGCGGATCCTGCTCCAGGGCGACGTGCCGTCGCCGCTCTCGCCGCCGAGCGGCTGCCGGTTCCACACCCGGTGCTGGAAGGCGACCGAGGTCTGCCGGACGGTGGAGCCGCCGCTGATCCAGCTGGAGCCGGGCCACGAGGCGGCCTGTCACCACCCGGAGAACGCGCCGGACCAGATTCCGGACGACACGACGGTGCTGGCTTCGGCGCGCGAGGCGATCGCGCTCGTGGGTGACGCGGTGGCCGTGGACCCGGCTGTGGCCGAGGCCGGCGAGAGCGCCGAGGCGCCGAAGACCGTCGGGACGGCGAAGTCCGAGAAGACCGCCGGGACCGCCGAGGCGCCGTCCAAGGGGCTCACCAAGGAGTAGTCCGCAGGAGCCCCGTACGCGTACGTTCACGCACGCCCCCCGCCCCGCCTGGTCCCACCATGCGGACGGGGGGCTTCTGCGTCGTACGGGAGAGGCTTCTGCGTCGTACGGGCGGTTCACCCCGTTCGCCCCGCCCAACTGCGGCTCTCCTGGCACGACTTGACGGGTTGCGGGTGCGATGCCCCGGAGTTGGTCCATTTGTCGACTGTCCGGATCTCAGGTCTGCAACTCCGCATTGCGGCCTGTTCATTTGGCACTTTCTTGACTGTAATGTTCGGCCGTCAAGACCGAGTTCTGGACTCGTCGGACCCTGGGGTGGACCATGCGAATATTCAAGTCCCGAGCCGCTGGAGCGATCGTGACGGCCTTGGCCGTCGCGCTGATCGCCACCGGCTGCTCCAGCGAGCGCGACAAGGAAGGTGACTCGGGCGGCGCGAAGGACACCTTCGTCTTCGGCGGCCCCGGTGACCCCGGCTCGCTGGACCCCGCGCTCGCGAGTGACGGCGAGACCTTCCGCGTCACCCGGCAGGCGTTCGAGGCGCTGCTGAAGCACGAGCCGGGCGGCAGTGAGCTGGCCCCCGCGCTGGCGGAGAAGTGGTCGGGCAACGACGCCGGCACGGTCTGGACGTTCAACCTCCGCAAGGACGTGACCTTCCACGACGGCGAGAAGTTCAACGCCGCCGCCGTGTGCGCGAATTACGACCACTGGTTCAACTGGAAGGGCACGTACCAGTCCAGCGCGGTCTCCTACTACTGGCAGACCGTCATGGGCGGCTTCGCGGCCAACGAGGACCCCGAGACGCCGAAGGCGAACTACAAGTCCTGCACCGCGAAGGACGACAGCACCGCCGTCATCGAGGTCAACGAGCCCTCCGCGAACCTGCCGGGCGGCTTCTCCCTCCAGGCGCTGGCGATCCACTCGCCGAAGGCCCTGAAGGAGTACGCGAAGCAGGACGCCACCGCCAAGGGCGACGCCATCACGTACCCCAAGTACAGCCAGGTGGCCGGTACGGTCGCGGGCACCGGACCGTACAAGGTCAGCGAGTGGAACAAGGGCAACAAGGAAGTCTCGCTGGAGCGGTTCGACGACTACTGGGGCGAGAAGGCGAAGATCAAGAACCTGGTCTTCCGCACCATCGACACCGAGGACGGCCGCCGTCAGGCCCTCCAGGCCGGTGACATCGACGGCTACGACCTGGTCGCGCCCGCCGATGTGAAGACCCTGGAGAGCGACGGCTTCCAGGTCCCCACGCGTGACGTCTTCAACATCTTCTACGTCGGCATGAGCCAGGAGAAGAACGCGGCGCTGAAGAAGCCCGAGGTCCGCCAGGCCATCGCGCACGCCATCGACCGCGAGAACCTGGTCAAGACCCAGCTGCCCGAAGGCGGCGTCGCGGCGACGCAGTTCATGCCCGACACGGTCGCCGGCTACTCGGACAAGGTGAAGACGTACCCCTTCGACACCGCGAAGGCCAAGCAGCTCCTCGCGGGCGCCGACGAGAGCGCGCTGAAGGTCGAGTTCTGCTACCCGACCGAGGTCACCCGCCCGTACATGCCCGCTCCGCAGGACATGTTCGAGCTGATGAAGGCCGACCTGGAGAAGGCCGGGATCACCGTCACGCCCAAGCCCATGAAGTGGGCGCCGGACTACCTCGACGCCACCGAGGCCGGCGGCTGCGAGCTGCACATGCTGGGCTGGACCGGTGACTTCAACGACGGCTACAACTTCATCGGCACCTGGTTCGCCGAGTACGACAAGCAGTGGGGCTTCAAGGACAAGGGCGTCTTCGACGCGATGAAGGCCGCGTCGATCGAGACCGACCCGGCCAAGCGCACGGAGCTGTACAAGACGGCGAACGAGACGATCATGGCGTACCTGCCGGGTGTGCCGATCTCCTCCTCGCCGCCGGCGATCGCCTTCGCCGACGACGTCAACCCGCCGAAGGTCTCCCCGCTGACGCAGGAGAACTTCGCCGAGACGTCCTTCAAGTAACGGGCGACTTCCAGGGTCCGCCCGGCCGGCGGCGTACGAAAACCCCGGCCGGGCGGGCCCGTCCTACGTTCTCACGCACCGAAGAAAGGGGCACGCGGGGTGCTGCGACTCGTCGCACGACGACTGCTACAGCTGATACCCACCCTGCTCGGTCTGTCGGTTCTGCTCTTCCTGTGGCTGAACCGGCTGCCCGGCGGACCCGCGTCGGCGATCCTCGGCGAGCGGGCGACCGAGGCCGAAGTGGCCCGAATCAACCGGGCGTTGGGACTCGACGAACCGGTATGGGTCCAGTACGGACGGTTCATCAAGCGGATCTTCCAACTGGACCTCGGCACCTCCACACAGACCGGCCAGCCGGTGTGGGAGGAGTTCACGCTGCGCTTCCCCGCGACCGTCGAACTCAGCGTCGCCGCCATCGCCATCGCGATCGTGGTCGGCGTCCCGCTGGGCTACTTCGCCGCCCGGCGCCGCGGCAGCTGGCTCGATGTGACCGCGGTGTCGGGCTCGCTGCTCGGCATCTGTATCCCGGTCTTCTTCCTGGCGCTGCTCCTCAAGGGGCTCTTCGCCGTCAACCTCGGGATCTTCCCGAGCTTCGGCCGACTGTCGACCGGCATCGACGCCACGAAGGTCACCGGATTCGCCGTCCTGGACGGCCTGTTGACCGGCGAGTTCGACGCGTCCTGGGACGCGGTCATGCATCTGGTGCTGCCGGCCGTCGCGCTCGCCTCCATCCCGCTCGCGGTCATCGTGCGGATGACCCGGGCCAGCGTGCTCGAAGTGCTGGGCGAGGACTATGTGCGTACGGCGGAGTCCAAGGGCTTGGACAAGCGCGTCGTACGCGCCCGGCACGTCCTGCGCAACGCGCTGCTGCCGGTGATCACCGCCGTGGGCCTGCTGACCGGCAGCCTGCTGTCCGGCGCTGTCCTCACCGAGTCGGTCTTCTCCTTCGGCGGGATCGGTCAGTTCATCCGTACGTCGATCGACGCCCGCGACTACCCCGTGCTCGTCGGGTTCATCCTCTTCATCGCGCTGGTGTACGTCCTGATCAATCTGCTGGTCGACGTGGCGTACAGCCTCATCGACCCGAGAGTGCGGGTGCACTGACGTGAACGCGACCCCCGGCCTCCAGAAGAAGGCCGACAAGATCGACCGGCTCGCCCAGCTCATGGAGCGGACCGAGACGACCTCGGGCGCCGGACTGTGGCGCGAGGCGTTCCGCCGGCTGCGTACCAGCAAGACGGCGATCATCGGCGGCGTGGTCATCGGCGTGTTCGTGCTGGTCGCGATCGTCGGCCCGTGGCTCGCCCCGTACAGCCCCACCGCGCAGGACTGGCGCGGCGAGGTCTTCCCCAACCAGGGGCGGTTCGTCGGGCCGCGCGGCGAGAACTGGTTCGGGCTCGATCATCTGGGCCGTGACGAGTTCTCCCGGATGCTCGTCGGCGCCCGGCAGACCCTGCTCGTGGGTGTCGTGTCGATGCTCATCGGGCTGGTGGCCGGCGCCGTCATCGGCGCCGTGTCGGGCGCGGCGGCCACGCTCGGCGGCGAGCCTGGCAAGCGCCTGGACACCGTCATCATGCGCGTCACCGACATCATACTGGCGCTGCCCTCGCTGCTGCTGGCCGTGTCCGTCGCGGCGGTGCTCGGCCAGTCGCTGACCACCGTGATGATCGCGGTGGGCGTGGTCCAAGTGCCGGTGTTCGCGCGGCTGTTGCGCGGGTCGATGCTCGCGCAGGGCAGCTCGGACTACGTACTGGCGGCGAAGGCGGTGGGCATCCGCAAACGCCGTATCGTCCTCACTCAGATCATGCCCAACTCACTCAGCCCGGTGATCGTCCAGGCGACGCTCAGCCTCGCCACCGCGATCATCGAGGCCGCCGCCCTGTCCTATCTGGGCCTCGGCAATCCGGACCCGGCGATCCCGGAGTGGGGCGTGATGCTGTCGCAGGCACAGCGCTTCTTCGACAACGCGCCGATGATGTCGGTCTATCCGGCGGTCGGGATCATCGTCACCGCTCTTGGCTTCACGCTGCTCGGTGAGGCGATGCGGGAAGCCCTCGACCCGAAGCTGCGAGGCTGAAGTCCCATGTCGCTACTGTCGGTTGACGCACTGTCGGTCACTTTCGCCGGGCACGGTACGGGGCGAGGTGCCGGGCGTGCCGGGCGTGCCACGAAGGCCGTGGACGGCGTCTCCTTCGACGTCGCCGAGGGCCAGGTCGTGGGTCTGGTCGGCGAGTCGGGCTGCGGCAAGTCCGTGACCGCCCTCGCGCTGATGGGTCTGCTCCCGCGCAAGGGGGTGAGCGTGGGCGGACGCGCCGAGTTCGACGGCGCGGACCTGCTGTCCATGGGCGAGAAGAAGATCCGCGACCTGCGCGGCAGCCAGCTCGCGATGATCTTCCAGGACCCGCTCTCCTCCCTCAACCCGGTCGTCCCCATCGGCGTACAGGTCACCGAGATCCTGACCCGCCACCGCGGACTGAAGGGCGAGGCGGCCCGTAAGGAGGCCGCGTCGCTGCTCGACCGCGTCGGGATCCCCGACCCGGACCGGCGGTTGAAGGAGTACCCGCACCAGCTCTCCGGCGGAATGCGCCAGCGCGCGCTCATCGCCATGGCGGTCGCGTGCGCGCCGCGCCTGCTGATCGCGGACGAGCCGACGACGGCGCTCGACGTCACCATCCAGGCCCAGATCCTCGAACTCCTCAAGGAGTTGGTCGACCAGGAGGGCACGGCGCTTCTGATGATCACTCATGACCTGGGTGTCGTCGCGGGGTTGTGCGACCAGGTCAACGTGCTCTACGCGGGGCGGGCGGTGGAGACGGCGGGCCGCCGCGAACTGTTCGCGCACCCCACCCATCCGTACGCGCACGGACTGCTCGGCTCCATCCCGCGCCTCGACGCGCCGCGCGGCGAACCGCTCCGTCCGATCCGCGGCTCGATCAACGACAAGATCGCGTGGGCCGACGGCTGCGCGTTCGCGCCCCGGTGCGACTTCTACACGCTCCAGTGCCTGACGGGCACGCCGGAACTCACCGAACCGCGTGCGCCCGGCCACCAGGTGCGCTGCGTCAACCCAGTGCTGCCGGCGGACCGTTCCGCCGACGCGGCGGAGGTGTCCTCATGAGTCTGCTCGAACTGGACGGCGTCAAGGTCCACTTCCCCGTCAAGAAGGGCGTCTTCTTCGACCGTACCGTCGGCCACGTCTACGCCGTCGACGGTGTCTCGCTCAAGGTCGAGGCGGGCCAGACGTACGGCCTGGTGGGGGAGTCGGGCTGCGGCAAGACGACCCTGGGCCGGGCCGTCCTGCGCCTCGTCGACATCACCGGGGGCGAGGTCGTCTTCGACGGTACGGATCTGGCGAAGCTGCCGGACGAGGAGATGCGCAAGATCCGGCACCGCCTCCAGATGGTGTTCCAGGACCCGCTCGGCAGCCTCAACCCCCGGCAGAACATCGAGTCGATCCTCTCCGAGGGCATGGCGGCGCACGGCATCGGCGCCGACCAGGAGGAGCGGCGGACACGGATCAAGAAGATCCTCGCCGAGGTCGGTCTGCCGGCGAACGCGCTCTCGCGCTATCCGCACGAGTTCTCCGGCGGCCAGCGCCAGCGCATCGGTATCGCGCGGGCGCTCGTCCTCGAACCGGACGTGATCATCTGCGACGAGCCGGTCTCGGCGCTCGACGTCTCCATCCAGGCGCAGGTGATCAACCTCCTGGAGGAGCTTCAGGAGTCCAAGGGCCTGACGTATCTCGTCATCGCCCACGACCTGGCCGTGGTCCGTCACATCTCGGACGTCATCGGGGTCATGTATCTGGGCTCGCTGGTGGAGGAGGCGACGAGCGACGCGCTGTACGCCGGGCCGAGGCATCCGTACACGAAGGCGCTGATGTCGGCGGTGCCGGTGCCCGACCCGGACGTCGAGGACCGCCGCGAACGCATCCTGCTCCACGGCGACCTTCCGTCTCCGGCGTCCCCGCCGGCCGGGTGCCGCTTCCACACGCGGTGCCCCTGGAAGCAGGAGACGCGCTGCGCGACGGAGCGGCCGGAGCTGACGGTGGTGGCGGACGGGCACCGGGTGGCGTGCCACTTCGCGGCCGAGATCGAGGCGGGGACGGTGGAGCGGACGAGGGCGACGGGGATCGAGGCGGTGACGGACACGGCGCCCGAGGAGCAGTGATCGATTATGACCGGCCATGACCGGTCATGACCGGCCCGGTGTAGAACTGTCGGGTGTTCCAGGAACTGTTCAGCCCCTCCGTCCAGCACTCGCTCGACCTCGCCGGCATCTTCGTCTTCGCGATCTCCGGCGCCCTGCTCGCCGTCCGCAAGAACTTCGACGTCTTCGGCATGGCGGTGCTCGCCGAGGTCACCGGGCTGGGCGGCGGGCTGATCCGGGACCTGGTCATCGGAGCCGTACCCCCGGCGGCCTTCACCGACCTCGGCTACTTCACGATGCCGCTGGTGGCGACGGTCCTGGTGTTCTTCCTGCATCCGCACGTCGAGCGGATCCAGGGCGCGGTGAACGTCTTCGACGCGGCGGGGCTCGGGCTGTTCTGTGTGACGGGCACGGTCAAGGCGTACGAGTACGGGCTGGGCCTCACCGCGTCCGCCGCGCTCGGTCTCGCCACGGCGGCGGGCGGGGGCGTCCTGCGCGACGTGCTCGCCAACGAGGTTCCCTCGCTGCTGCGCTGGGACCGCGACCTGTACGCGGTGCCCGCGATCGTCGGCGCGACGACGGTGGCGGTCTGCATCCGCCTCGACGAGCTGAACGGACTGACGAGCGGGCTCGCGGCCCTCACCGCGTTCGTCCTGCGGCTGCTCGCGATGCGCTTCCACTGGCGGGCCCCGCGCGCGTACAACCGCCGGTCGACAGCGGTGGAGGAGTCTGAGCCGAAAACATAAGCTACCGCTTAGTATTGCACTGTTGTACGGTTTGCTCATGGCACAGGGAGCGCGGGAAGCGCAGGCATCCGCCACCGACAGCGAGTTCGACCGCGACACCTCCGTCACCCTTCGTGAACCGGGTGTCTACGACGCCGACCTCTCCGAGAGCTGGACGATCCTCTCCGCCGTCAACGGCGGCTATCTGCTGGCGATCGTGGCCCGCGCCCTGCGCGACGCCCTGCCGCACCCCGACCCGTTCACGGTCACTGCGCACTATCTGACGCCGTCGAAGCCCGGCCCGGCCGTCGTCCGTACGGAGGCGGTGCGGACCGGCCGCACCCTCGCCACCGGCCAGGCGTCGCTCATCCAGTACGAGGCGGACGGCACGGAGGTCGAACGCGTCCGGGTCCTCGCGGCGTACGGCGCTCTCGACTCGCTCGACGACGACGTCCACACCTCGGTGAAGCCGCCCGTACTGCCGCCGCCCGAACAGTGCCTCGGTACGGAGGACGGGCCCGCCGCGTTCCCGGACGACTCCGGCTTCGCGCAGCGCGTGGCGATCAGGCTGGACCCCGCGACCACCGGCTGGGCGGTCGGCGCCCCGTCCGGGAAGGGCGAGGTACGCGGCTGGTTCTCGCTGGCCGACGCCCGCGAGCCGGACCCGCTCTCGCTGCTGCTGACTGTGGACTCCTTCCCGCCGACCGCCTTCGACCTCGGGCTGATGGGCTGGACGCCGACGGTCGAACTGACCACCCACGTCCGGGCCCGCCCGGCACCGGGCCCGCTGCGGGTCTTCGTCACCACGCGGAACCTGGCGGGCGGCTACCTGGAGGAGGACGCGGAGGTCTGGGACACCGCGGACCGCCTGGTCGCCCAGTCCCGCCAACTGGCCAGGGCGCCACGGTCGGGCAGGGCGCCGGAGGGCCGGTAGGGCGTGTCCGCGAAGTCCCGTCTGGCTCACGACGCCTGGCACGCACGCTCGCCGCGTTGTCGGACTCGACCGAGTACGCCCGGTACGAGGCCGATCCTCCGCCTTGCGATCGCACGCACCAGACGCCGTGAGCCCCGCCCTACGGGCGGACGACGCTACTTTGCGGACACGCCCTAGCCGCTCCGGCCCCGTGGGTGATGCTTGACGTGTGAAGTCCGACCGGCTGCTGTCCATCCTGCTGCTCCTCCAGACGCGTGGGCTCGTCCCCGCCCGGGAGCTGGCCCAGCGGCTGGAGGTGTCCGTGCGGACCGTCTACCGCGACGTCGAGGCGCTGTCGGCTGCGGGCGTCCCCGTCTACGCCGAACGCGGCAGACACGGCGGCATCGCGCTGCTGCCCGGCTTCCGTACGGACGTCACCGGTCTGACCGCCGACGAGTCCCGCGCGCTGTTCGTCCTCGCCGCGCGGGGCGCGCACTCCGCGCTCGGGCTCGACCGGGCGCTCGGCTCGGCGCTGCGCAAGGTGATGGCCGCGCTGCCCGCGCCGCACCGTACCGCCGCCGAGCGGACCAGCCGGCGCATCATCGTCGACCCGGAGCGGTGGTCGCGCGCGGAGCGGCCCGCCGTCGACCTGGACGTGCTGAACACGGCGGTCTTCGCCGACCGGCGGCTGCGGCTGGGCTACCGGCACAGCGGCACCACCGAGGCGAGGACGTACACGGTCGATCCGTACGGTCTCGTCGTCAAGGCGGGCGTCTGGTACCTGGTCGCCGACCACCGGGGAGACCCCGGTCTCTACCGCGCCGACCGGGTGCGCGACGCGGCCCTGACCGACGCCCCCGTACGCCGTCGCGAGGGCGTGGAGCTGGGCGACGTCTGGGAGTCGCTGCGGCGGAAGGTCGAGCTGCGGCCGGCCGAATTCGAGGTCACCGCCCGCGTCCGGGTGAGCCGGCTCGACATGTTCCTGCGTCTTCAGGCGGCCCAACTGACCGGCGGGGAACCGGTCGTGGAGGCGTCGGGGGAGTGGGCCCGGGTGTCCCTCGTCTTCACGGAACTCCTGGCGGTCCGCGCCCTGCTCGCCTTCGGCGAGAACGTGGAAGTGCTGTCGCCGCCCGAGGCCCGCGACGTGCTGGCCGGGGCCGCCGCCGCGGTCATGGAGCTGTACGGAGGAAGTCGCCCAGCGCCAGGGTGAGTTCGGCGGGGGCGTCCTCCTGTACGAGATGGCCCGCGCCCGCGATCAGCCGCAGCTCGGCCCCGGGGACCAGCGCCGCGAGCTGCCGCCCCTTCTCCTGCGGGATCCAGGTGTCCTCCTCGCCCCAGCAGATCAGCACCGGCAGGTCCAACTCCCCGTACCGGCCCTCGATCTCGTCGGTGAAACGCTGGTCGTTCTGCGCGATCTGCCGGTAGAAGGCGGCCCGGCCCGCCTCCGTGCACCACGGATCCACCAGCGCGTCCAGGATGTCCGCGCGCAGACCCGGATGGCTGGCCGAGCCGACGTACTCCCGCACGAGCGCCCGGTGCAGCCCCGGCGGCAACAGCTCGAAGACGTCACCGTGTTCGCCGAGCAGCCGGTACGTGGGCGAGCCCCACGGCGCGAGCGCCACCGGATCCACCAGCGCCAGCCGCGCGTACCGCGCCCCGTGCAGCAGCGTCGCGCGCAGCGCCACGCATCCCCCGAAGTCGTGCGCGACGACGGCGGGCCGCTCCAGCCCCCAGTGTCCGAGCAGTTCGCCGAAGACCCGCGCCTGCGCGCCCAGCGACACGTCCTGCCCCTGCCGCATCTCCGACGCCCCGAACCCCGGCATGTCCCACACGTACACCCGATGCCGCCGCGCGAGCGCCCGCGCGGGGCCCCGCCACACGTACGACGAGAACGGCGTCCCGTGCAGCAGCACGACGGGCGCCCCGTCGACGGGCCCGAGGACGCCCCACCGGACCTCACCGGAGGAGCTGTCGAACGTGCGGTCCAGAGTCCATCCATCCATGTCCGCCAGGATAGAAGCCGGGTCCGACAGTCCCCCGGGTCCGACAGTCACCGGGCGCGC
>NZ_MDCR01000114.1 GCF_001723055.1 Streptomyces niveus | reverse complement strand
CACCGCCCCCATGGCCACCGCACTCGTGACCGCTCTTCCGCGGCTCCAACATGGGGCCCGACATATAGGCCAGAATCCCGGCAGACACGATGAAGGCCATGTGGATCGCCGTTCCCCACAGCAGCGCGTGCTGGGAAGTGTGGTGCACGTCGACGAACATCTGCAGCAGATGGACGGACGAAATGCCCACGATGGCGGTTGCGAGCTTGACCTTGAGCACGTTCGAGTTGACGTGCGAGAGCCATTCCGGCTGATCGCGATGGCCCTGGAGGTTGATACGCGAGACAAAGGTCTCGTAGCCGCCGACGATCGTCATAATCAGCAGATTGGCGATCATTACGACGTCGACAAGTTTAAGGACGGCGAGCATGACGTACGTCTCGTCGGCGTGGCCGTTGATGACATGAACGATTAATTTCCACAGCTCGTTGAAGAACTTGTAGACATAGACGCCCTGCGCGGCGACCAGGCCGAAATAGAGCGGAGCTTGGAGCCAGCGAGTGGCGAAGAGGGCATATCCGAGCGCGGCGGGCGCGAAACTCGCGACGTCCCTGTGGTCGCGGAATGAGTCCAGGCCCGGAGCCGGAGATGAAAAGCTGTGACCGTGGGCGGGCGTGACATGACTGGGCAACGGCATCTCCAACGACTGCGACGACGGGAGGCTCCATCATTCTGATGGACACCCCGCCAAAAATTCGAATTCGCTGCACTCATTGGGGTGAATAGAATTTCATTAGGACAAGAGTCGATTCGTGCGGTTGCGTGCATGCGCACTGTTTTCGGCAGGATGAATGGGAGCCTTTGGGTATTAGGAATGCGGGCCGCATCGCGCCATCAGTGAAGGTGGAGGTGGGGAGATCCGGCATCGCTGTGCCGTGTCGGTTATGCCCGGCCGTTCGGCGTGCGCCTCAGTCCGTCAGTTGTCGTGCCGCGCCCGGCGGCGTACGGCGAGGATGGTGCCCGCGCCCATGACGACCGCTGCGACGGCCACGCCCGCGATCGGGAGTGTGGTGGAGGAGGAGCCGGTCGCCGCGAGGTTGCCGCCGGTCGTGGCCGTACCGGCACCGCCGGAAGGCGACGCCCCGCCCGTCGAGCCGGTTGAGCCCGTCGAGCCGGTGGACCCGCCGCCCGCTCCGCCGCTCGACCCGCCCGTCGAGCCGGAGCCACCGTCCGAGCCACCGCTCGTACCGCTCGTCGTACCGCCCGTCGCGCCTGGCTCCCCGCCGGTGACCTCCAGCGTGATGGGGGCCGTGTTGTTGGCCTTGTCGGGGTCGAACGGCAGCTTCCTGTTGCTCAACGCCACCGAGCCCCTGGCGCCCGCCACCTTCTTGTCGATCTTCAACTTGAAGGTGAAGGTCGCCGTCTCGAGGTGTTCCTGCGGGAGGGTCGTGAGGCCGCAGTTGTACACCTTGCCCTTGGCCTTGCAGTAGAAGTCGGGCTTGACGACCGACGTTCCGGCGGGGAGCGTGACCAGGACGGAAGTCCAGGGAGTCCCCGGCTTCGACCAGACCCAGCCAGGGCCGGTGTTGGTGAACGTCACCTTCATCGTCACCGTGTCGCCGGGCTTCCCCCACAACGCCGCGCCCGTCACCTCGTAGTCGGCCGTGTTGACCGACGTGACAGGCACCCTGAACCGGTCCTTGGACCCCGTACCCTCGGTCGGCGACTCGATCAGTTCGATCTCGGGCGCGGTGCCCGGAATCGGAGTGCTGTTCTCGTCCGGTGACGGCTCGTAATCCGTGACGGTCACCCACATCTCGTCATCGAAGGCGTGCTTCTCCGCCTTGACGGCGAACGGCTTCTGGGGCGTGTAGGCGACGCCCGGCTTCACCGCCTCGTCGAACGCGCAGATCGCGATCCACCGCTCGGGCATCTCGTCGTACGAACCGACGTACTGCTTCTGGCAGTTGGAGGGAACCTCCGGGAACGCGAGACCCCGGGTGGCGGTGTACTTGATCCAGACCTTGTCGACGGTCGTGGTGCCGTTGTTCACCACGGTGACCGGCAGATCGACCGGACTCCCCGGTATCACTCCGGTGATCGGCTTGATGTCTCCGAGGGCCAGGGAGGGCGGCGCCTCGTCGCCCACGGCGGCGGGAGCGGCAGCGGCGGCGGCGCCGAGCGCGACGAGCCCGGCGGCACCGAGGGTGGCGACGGCGGAACGGGAGACTCGGCGTCGGTGCGGCGGGGTCGGCATGGGCGGAATCCTCTGTCGGGACATCGCTGAACGGAAGGTGTCATTCAGCAGAACGGCCACCTGTAACCCCTAGACACCTGCCGGCCCCGATCGGTTGTACGTGCCGTGCCGGATCCGGAAGGAGCGTCGAGACCCGGCGTCGCGCGCACGGCCCCACGGACCGAACAGGTTCAGGCTCCGCGGCAGACTCTGTCGACCAGGGTCTGCCAGCTGTCCCCGAGCGGGCGGGCGCGCCGCTCGAAGGCGGCGTCGGCGTCGGCGCTCGGCTCGGGGCCGGCCCCGGGCAGCGCCAGGAAGATCATGAAAGGGCCTTCGAGGGCGCTGGTGAGCTGGACGGTCAGGCTGTCCAGGTCGGCGACGCCGGTGCCCGCCTGGCCGAGCAGCATGCGGATATGGGCCTGGGTGAAGGCGCTGCCACCCTCGGCGGGGACAGCCCGGTGGTGGTCCAGGGCGGAGCGGACGATCGTGATGTGCGCGGTGAGGAAGGCGATACGGGCCCGGCCGTAGGCGGCCAGTCGCGCCAAGGGGCTCGCGCCGGGGCCGAGCGGAGGCGGCCCGGCCAGGACCTCGCGCTGGAAGGCGTGCTCGTCGTCGTCGAGCAGGGCGTGGAAGATGCCGGCGCGGGTGCCGAAGCGCCGGTAGACGGTGCCTTTGCCCAGACCGGCGCCCTCGGCGAGGCCGTCCATGGTGACCTTGTCCGCCCCCAGCTCGGCAACCATCTCGCGGGCCACCGCCAGGAGCTGCTCCCGGTTGCGGGCGGCGTCGGCGCGCTCGGCGCGGGGCCGTCCAAGAGGCAGGGGCGTTCGGTCCATGCGGCAAATCTATCCCCGCTTCGCGATCTGTCCGGCCGACCGGAATATAAACGGGGTGAAGTCCGCTTAAGCTGTCCGAGGCTTCGCCACCGGCTCCTCGCCCCGGGCTCTGCACCCTCCGTCGCAGCGCTCGGTACCGAGGCGCCCGGCGCCGGCCGCATCCCTTCCCGTCGATCTCCCTCGATCTCCCTTCAAACTTCCGTCGAACGAATCGGACTCCGACATGAATGTCTTCCTCTGGATCCTGCAAGCCGTGCTCGCCGCAGGGATGCTCGCCGCCGGCGGCGGCAAGCTCGCCCAGCCCTACGAGAAGACCGCCGAGTCGATGGCCTGGGCGAAGAGCTTCAGCGCGGGCCAGGTCAAGACCATCGCCGCACTGGAGGTGGTGGCCGCGCTCGGCCTGATCCTCCCGGCCGCGACCGGCATCGCCACCGTGCTCACGCCCCTCGCGGCCGTCGGCGTCGCACTGATCATGATCGGTGCGGTGGTCATCCACGCCCGCCGCGGCGAATGGCCGAACGTCGGCGTCAACATCGTCCTGCTCGCCGTCGCGATCGTGATCGCCTGGGGCCGCTTCGGCCCGTACGCCTGGTAAGCCGCCCGAAGGCGCCCGAAGGCATTCACCCCCTGCCCAGTTCCTCCTCCGAAACGGAGTCCGTCATGTCCGCCGCCCCGCTCGACGTCCTCTTCGGTCTCGACACCTTCGGCGACGTCCCCCAGGACGACCAGGGCCGTCCCGTCTCCTACGCCCGCGCGATCCGGCAGGTTGTGGACGAGGCCGTGCTCGCCGACTCCATCGGGGTCGACGCGCTCGCGCTCGGCGAGCACCACCGGCCCGAGTACGCCGTCTCCACGCCCGAGACGGTGCTGGCGGGCATCGCCACCCGTACCGAACGGATCAAGCTCGCCTCCGGTGTCACGGTGCTCAGCTCGGACGATCCGGTCCGTGTCCACCAGCGGTTCTCGACCCTGGACGCGCTTTCGAACGGTCGCGCCGAGGTCATCCTGGGCCGGGGCTCGTTCACCGAGTCGTTCCCGCTGTTCGGCTACGACCTGGCCGACTACGACGTCCTCTTCGAGGAGAAGCTGAACCTGTTCGTCCAGCTGCTGGACGAGAAGCCGGTCACCTGGGACGGCAGCCAGCGCCCCTCGCTGCGGAACGCGGACGTCTTCCCCAAGACCGAGTCCGGACGCCTGCCCACCTGGGTCGGGGTCGGCGGCTCCCCGCAGTCGGTCATCCGTACCGCGCGCTACGGGCTGCCGCTCATGCTCGCGATCATCGGGGGCGACCCGTCCCGCTTCAGCCGCTACATCGACCTCTACCGGCGCGCGGCCGAGCAGTTCGGGACCACCGTGCACCCGGTCGGCATGCACTCCCCGGGGTTCGTCGCCGACACCGACGAGGAGGCCCGTGCCCTGCACTGGCCGCACTACAGGATCGTCCGGGACACGATCGGGGCCCTGCGCGGCTGGCCGCCGGTCACCCTGAGCGAGTACGAGGCCGAGGTCGAACACGGCTCGATGTACGTCGGCTCCCCCCAGACCGTCGCCCGCAAGATGGCCGCCACCATCAGGCAGCTCGGCGTCGGCCGGTTCGACCTCGTCTACACCAGCGGCGCCCAGCCGGTCAGCGCCCGGCTGCGGGCGGTCGAGCTGTACGGCACCGAGGTCATCCCGAAGGTCCGCGAACTACTGGCCGACTGAACGCGGTTGACCGCGGTTGACCGCAGCAAAGGAGTACGCAATGAGCACTCGCCCTCTCGCGACGATCGGCATCCTGGGCGCGGGCAAGGTCGGCACGGTGCTGGCCCGCCTCGCCGTCGCGACCGGCCACCGGGTCCGGATCGCGGGCTCGGGCGCGCCGGAGCGCATCGCCCTCACCGTGGAGGTCCTCGCCCCCGGCGCCGAGCCCGTCACCGCCGAACAGGCCGCCGCCGAGGCGGACCTCGTCATCCTCGCCCTGCCACTCGGCAAGTACCGCGGCGTCCCGGTGGAGGCACTGCGCGGCAAGCTCGTCGTCGACGCGATGAACTACTGGTGGGAGGTGGACGGAATCCGCGACGACCTCACCGACCCGCGCACCTCCTCCAGCGAACTCGTCCAGGCGCACCTGCCCGGCTCCCGCGTCGTGAAAGCCTTCAACCACATGGGCTATCACGACCTGGAGGACGGCGCCCGCCCGGATCTCACCACGGGGGCGCCGGGCCGCCGCGCCATCGCCGTCGCGGGGGACGAACCCCAGGCCGTGGCCACCGTCACCGCGCTGGTGGATGCCCTCGGCTTCGATCCGGTCGAGGCCGGAGCGCTCGCCGAAGGTGTACGCATGGAGCCCGGCACCCCGGTCTTCGGCGCGAACACCCCGGCACCGCAACTGCGCGAACTGCTGCGGCGGTTCCCGGAATCCGAGCGTGGCCGGGCGGTGGCGGCCTCTCGTGCCACCGCTGCCTGACCGTGTCGGAAGGACCCGGCGCCAGGCAGCCCCAGCACCAGGCAGCGCGTCAGTGCACAGTGATCACGGTCTTGCCGTGGGAGTGGCCTTCCTCCATGTGCCGCATGGCCTCGGCCGTGTCGGTCAGGGGGTAGGTCCGGCCGATTACGGGGGTGACCTGACCGTCGTTGATGAGCGTGGTCACGGCGAGCAGATCTTCCTGGGCCGGACCGCTCGGGGTCGCCGGGATGATCGGGCGCAGGCTGTGCCGGGCGACGGCGTTGACCGCGACCAATTTCAGCGTGGAGCCGATCGCCCCGAACACCCGGCCGGGTGAGCCGCCGCCGTTGGCCACCAGGACTCCGGTCGGGGTGAGCGCCCGACGCAGCCGGCCGAGCGGCAGGTTGCCCACGTTGTCCAGGATCACGTCGTAGCGAGCGTGTCTGTCGGTGAAGTCCTCGCGGCGGTGGTCGACGACGTGCGTGGCGCCCAGCGAGCGCACCATTTCGATGCTGCCGGCGCTGCACACCCCGGTGACCTCCGCGTCCAGGCCGACCGCGATCTGTACGGCGAAGGTGCCCACGCCGCCGCCCGCCCCGTTGACCAGTACCCGTTGCCCGGCCCGGACCCGGCCCACCGTCCGGATGCCGCGCAGGGCGGTCACCGCTGCCATCGGCGTGGCCGCTGCCTCCTCGAAGGACAGACGCTCGGGCTTCGGCACCAGCAACTCCGCCGCGGCGCACGCGTATTCGGCGAACGCCCCCTCGCAGAAACCCAGTACCGGGGTGCCGGGCGGGAGTCCGCCCACGCCGGTTCCGACAGCCTCCACCACTCCGGCCGCGTCGATACCGGCCACGCGGCACTTCGGACGGGTCAGCCCCATGCCGCCCGTCAGCCGCGCCGCGTAGGGGTCGCCGCGCATCATGTGCCAGTCGTACGGGTTGAGCGCGGCGGCGTGCACACGTACCAGCACCTGGCTGGCCCCGGCCCGGGGCCGGTCGACTTCCTCCAGCCGCAGGACGTCCGGCGGCCCGAACCGCTCCTGGAGCACTGCCTTCATCGCCCTGCCCTCATGGCCTCGGGATCCGTCATGACCGGCACATGTCCGGCGTACGGGTGAGGGCAACGTAGGCGCGCGCGGCACAGCCGTCAACGGCCACCGGCCGGCGACCGTCTCCCCGGACAGATCGCCACCAACTGCCTCAGACGCCTACCTGGACTGCCGCCTCGTGTTACGGCTGGTTCGGTCGGCCGGGCGCCCGATCACGCGGTGACGAAGCCTCGTTCATGATTCTTGGCGCTCGGTGTACGGGTCTGAGGCGGGAGTGTGTGACTCGTCCCGGGAACCGCGGGCCGACCGCCGCGGTGACCCGGTTGCGAGATGCTCGGTGATCAGCGACCGCAGTCGTTCGGAGTCCTGCGGGTCACTCAGACCGCGTTTGGGGAGCACCATCAACCCGGTTCCCCACACGTCCGGGGTGAGCAGCACGAATACCCGGCGGCTCTCGGCGCTGCGCCCGTAGAAGCCCCAGTTGGTCTGATGCGTGTGCCGCTCGGAAACGGTACTGATCCCGTCCGCGTCGACTGTCACGCGGTGTTCGCCCAGATGCCGGGCGTAGGCGAGCAGGGCCAGAGCCGTCAGCCAGCGGACGGCTATCACGAGGAGGCAGGCGATCAGAAGAAACCTCCACACCTCCAGGCCCGCGGCGTCGAGGCCCCCGGTCAACAGGTTGGCCAGGGACAGCAAGGCGAGAATCGCGCACAGACCCCACAGGACGCGGTAGCACCACCGTCCGACCGGACTGTGCCGCATCTGCATCTTCAGTCCCTCAGATATCTCCCGCCATGTCACGACATAGGTCAACTTCACCGACGTATCAGTAGTCATGCGTCCTCCGTGGATCTGATGGGCACGGACTGTACCCGGACTTGGTCCTCGCACCTGCGGACGGCAGTGCGGGCTTCCCCCCAACTCCGGTTTTCGCTGTGACGTTTGAGGACGCGGTCTCGCTTGGTCAGGGGAAGGAACGGCTCTCGGACGAGAGTTCCGCAGGCTGTGACGTTTCTGTGCGGCGTAGCGCTGTGAGGAGGGGGAAGAACGCTGGACGATCGAAGAGGCATGTGTGGGTAGGGGTGGGGATCAGCGTCGTACGCATGCGTCCGACGTGGAGCTGGGGAGTGCCGTGTCGCTTGCTCAGCAGGGGGACGAGGACGCCTTCGCGACGGCGTACCGGCTCGTACATCCAGGGCTCCTCGGATATCTGCGCGGGCTGGTCGGGGACGACGCGGAGGATGTCGCCTCGGACGCCTGGCTGGAGATCGCCCGGGACCTGGGGCGTTTTCGGGGCGACGGCGCGGGATTTCGTGGCTGGACGGCGACCATCGCGCGACACCGGGCGCTGGACCACCTTCGCAGGCAGAAGCGAAGGCCACAGACGTCGCTCCTCGAACTGGACGTCCTGGAGCTGCCGGCGCGGGGGGACACGGTGGACTCGGTGCTGGAGTCGATGTCGACACAGTGGGCGCTGAGACAGATCGTCGGGTTGCCGCCGGACCAGGCGGAGGCGGTGCTGTTGCGGGTGGTGGTGGGGCTGGACGGACCCGCCACGGCACGGGTGTTGGGCAAGCGGGCGGGCGCGGTTCGGACGGCCGCCTATCGGGGGTTGAAGCGTCTGGCCGAGCAGTTGACCTCGGGAAGCCGGGCGGAGAGTGCGGCGCCCGCGGCGTCGGGCACGCTGAGGGATGAGACATGAGACGCAAGGCGGAAGCGACGGACGCGGCGCTCGGCACGCCCGAGATCGAGGCGTTCGCGGATGCCGTACGCGGTGACGTCGAGCCGGAGGGCGTCGAACGGGCGCTCGCGGCATTCCGGGTGGCCGGCCACGCGGCCGACCGCGTCGCACCGCGGCGTGGCCGACGGCGCGACGACTGGCGCCCGGCCCGGCGCCGGTTCTCCGTACTTGTCTCGTGGAGGGCGGCGCTCGGGGCGGCCCTCGCCACCGTCATGCTCGGCGGGCTGGCGCTGGCGGCCGTCCCCGGTGTGCTCGCGGATCCGCCCCGGCCCGCCGAAGGGCCTGATAAAAGCACCGTGTCCCGGCCGGGCGTGGACGCCCCGCGTACGCCTGGCGGTACACCCGGGGCGACGGGCCGGAGCACCCCGTCACCGAGCCCCTCGGCCTCGGCGTCGGCGCACGATCCGGTACCCCGGAGTCATGCGGCGCTGTGCCACGCGTGGAGCAGGGGCAACGGCAACCACCGGGGCACGGCGTTCCAGCGGCTGGCGGAGGCCGCGGGTGGAGAGGGTGCCGTGGACGCGTACTGCGCCACGTTGTTGTCCGGTACGGACGAGGACGTGCCCTCGGCGCCGCGGAAGCCGGGCAGGACGGATACGCCGGGGCAGTTGAAGAGTCCCCCGGCGGCCTCTCCCTCGCGAGGCAGGAGCTCGGAGCACGCCCAGGACGCAGGTAAACGCGCGTCGTAACCTGCCTCAAGGGGGAGCGGCGGGGCCGGCGCCCGACTGCCACGTTGCCGCGCCGCCGTTCCTGGAGTGGCCTGGTGTGACGTCTGGGGCGTGCGATGCGCTGGTCGGTGTGTGAACACCAGTGCGACGCATGCCGCCGCCCCTTCGCCCGCCTACCTCGCGGTACTGCGCTCACCGATCGGTCTGGGGCTGGCCACTTCCCTGCTGCTCGGTGCCGTGATCGTCACGGATGTGCTGTCTCTCGCCTCGGGCGTCCATCTGTACGACCTGCTGCGCGGCGTGCCGGACGCCCGGGCGGTCCTGTGGACGGTGCCCGGTGTCGAGAAACGGCTGCGCTACTACAATCTCTCCGGCTCGCTTCAGAGCGTCTTCTACCTCTCCACCGGAATCGTCTACGTCTGCTGGCTGTACCGCCTGCGCGACAACGCCGAGGTCTTCGCCCCCGGCACCCACCGGCGTGGCCGCGGCTGGACCGGTTGGAGCTGGCTCATCCCGGTCGTCAACCTGTGGTTTCCGCGACGGATCCACCTCGACATCTGGGAAGCGAGCCGTTCCACGGGACCGCACTCGCCCGACTGGCCGGGCCGTGGGCTGATCAACCTGTGGTGGGGCTTCTGGGTCGCGGAGGGCTTCGTCGCCTTGGCCGGCGGCGCGGTCTACGACATGGCCGAATCGGTCGGCCCGACGAACGCGGGTCTCGGCCTTCTCATGCTCGCCGACGTTCTCGACATCGTCTGTGCCGTTCTCGCCATCCGGCTGGTCCGCACACTGACGCACATGCAGCACATCAAGGCGCGGTACGGGTCGACCGCCCAAGAGGGAGAGCCGCGCGGCTGATCCCGCCGGCATCCCGATGACGAAGCAGCCCCGGTCTCCGTCCGTTGTCGCGGAGACCGGGGCTGCGAGGTGTTACGGCGCCAGCGTCCGGCCGATGCGGATGCCCGCCGGGGCGCCCAGCGCCGTGGTGCCGTAGTAGACGCCCGAGCTGGTCACGATGCCGCTGGTGCTGCTGTTGTCCAGCTGCAGGATCGTGCCGTTGTCGCCGTCCTCGCCGTCGGCGCCGATGGCCAGATCGGCCCGACTGTAGCCCGACAGGTCGGTGAGCGAGACGGACGAGCCGAGGCGGTCGTTGGACTCGGTCGTACCCGGCACACCCGCGGTGTCCTGGTGGTACGCGGCCGAGCCGGTGGCCGTCGGGCCCGTGGACGAACCGCGCAGCAGGATGACCTGGCCCGCGTTGGTCCGGGCGACACCGCCTCGGGTGATGTCCTCACCCGGCAGGCCGCTGAGGATGTCGTCGTACCCGTCGAGGTTGACGTCACCCACGGAGACGGAGGCGCCCATGTCGTCGCCGGTCTCGCCGGTGTCCGGGACACCGGTGGTGTCCTGGCCGAACGTCTTGCGTCCGGTCGAGGTCAGTCCGGTCGCCGACCCGAAGACGGCCGTGACCGCGCCGCCCTTGAGCGTGTGCCCGGACTCCGTGGTGCTCGGCTGGCCGACCGCGAGGTCGGTGTAGCCGTCGCCGTTGAGGTCGCCCGCCGCGAGCGAACGGCCGCCGCGCGCCTCCAGGACGCCGACGCGCTGGAGCCCGGTCGCCGAGCCCTTGAGCCACAGCAGCCGGCCGACACCGCCCGGGTCGCGGAAGCCGACGGCGGCGTCCGCGTATCCGTCCTTGTTGAAGTCGCCGCTGACGGCTGAGGCGTAGCCGGCGGCGGTGGTGTACGCCGTCGAGTTCAGGTAACCGGACTTGGCCGCGCCGGACTTGCCGTCCCACGCCCACCAACGGCCGGGCTTGCCCGGGGCGATGGAGAGGATGTCCGCGTTGCCGTCGGCGTTGAAGTCACCGGAGGTGACCGTGGCACCGAGCTTCTCGCCCGCGGCCCGGGTGGCCGCGTCGGTCCAGTACCCCTTGCCGGTGTTCAGGCCGGGGCCGTGGAGCACCGCCACCACGCCGGTGTCGGTCTGCCCGGTGGTGCCGTTCTCGCCGGGCGAGCCGACGATCAGGTCGGCGTAGCCGTCGCCGTTGACATCGCCCCACGCGTTGGCGGAGCCGAAGAGGTCGCCGGCCTCGGAGTTCCCGGGGACACCGGGGCTGTTCTGGTTGATGATCCTGCGCGCCGAGGAGCCCGGTCCGGCGGTGGTGCCCGGCAGGACCGTGACGCTTCCGTCGCTGCTCGCGGCCAGGGGCAGGCCGACCACCAGATCGTTGATGCCGTCCCTGTTGAAGTCGGCGCTCGGGATGGCGGAGTTACGGCCGGGGCCGGCGGCGAAATCGCGGATCGCGGGGAGTTTCGCGTAGAGGTTCTTGCCCGGGCACGCGGTGGCGAAGGCGTCGCGGTGACCGGAGATCACGCTCATCGTCGCCTTCTGGCCCTCGCTGTACTTGCCCGTGTCGCCCTGCGCGACGAGGGTCACGGAGCCCTTCGGGTTGCCGCCGTACTGACCCAGCTTCCAGGCGGCGACCCGGGCGGCGGACTGCTGCGCGGCGGTCGTCGGCCGCCCGGCGGCCTTGCCGGTGGCGGCGTCGCCCTCGAAGTCACCGAGCAGCGCGATGCCCGTGGAGTAGCTGTTGAAGCCGTAGGTGTGCGCGCCCTTGACCGGCAGGTCGGCGCCGCCGCCGCGGCCCTCGAAGATCCGGCCGCACTTGTCGACCAGGAAGTTGTAGCCGAGGTCGTTCCAGCCCTCCGTCTTGACGTGGTACGTCATGATGCCGCGGACCAGAGCGGCCGATTCGGCGCAGCTGTAGTTGTTCGAGCCGACGGTGTGGTGGATGTAGACCGCCTGAACCTTGTCGATGTACTCCGCCGGGTCGGCGACCATCGTCTCGTCCGCGCCCCACTGCGCGCGGTCGATGATCGGCGGACGCTTCACCGTCGAGGGCGGGGCGGTCGGCTTGGTGGGCGTCGGGCTCGGATCCGGCGTCGCTGTGTCCGTCGGGCTCGGATCCGGCGTCGCGGTGTCCGTCGGGGTGGCCGACTCGGCCGGCTCTGTCGGGACAACCGTCGGGACATCCGTCGGCGTAACGGAATCACCCGGCGACGGGGACGCGGTCTCCTCCACCGCGAAGGCGGCACTGTCCAGGACCGGGTCGGCCGGGTTCTTCGCCTCGGCCGCGCTCACCCCGGGATCGACCATGTGCAGCTTCAGGCTCTTGGGCAGCGCCGTGTCCGACTCCACCCGTACCTGCACCGCGGTGGACGGCCCCACCCACAGCGGCTCGGAGGCACCCCGCGCCGCGCCCTCCGGCTCGTCCGGTCCGTGCGAGTCCAGCTCCAGCGACTGCCAGCCCGACCACTTGCCGGACTTCGCCTCCCTGGTACGCACCTGAGCCACACCGTCGATCTCGGCCGACGCACTGTCCCAGCCGACACCTACAAGCGAGAACGGCTCCGTGCTGGTGCTCGGCAGCTCCCTCTCGTTCGCCCCGCCCTTCGACAGCTGCACCGTGTGCACCTTGGCCGACCGCTTCTCGGGACCGCCCTTGCCCGGCTCCTCCGGCGGATCGGCCATGGCGACGGTGACCACTCCGGCGCCCCCCAGGACGACGGCGCCCAGGGTCAGCCACACCCGGCGCTTCATGCTCAGACTTCGGTACGCGTGCGACGTACGCGGGCTCAAATGCCCCACCCCTCAGAAGTTCACGTGCGGCGCACCCTCATACGGGGCGGCCTGTCATACCCAGCGCACCCCACCCCCGAAACATCACCTGCCCACGGATCCCGGCCTTTTCCGAGGGTGGGCGAGGGTGAGCGATGGCGGTGGCTCGGTGATGATGCGTGGCTGATACATGGGCGAGGTACGGTCGCAAGGGCCTGGTTGGCCGTACGGCGGCGGGCGCCGGCAGGGCAACGTCGAACGAGCACGCGCTACAGGTGGGAAGAAATGTCCGTCTCTGTTCTTCTCGTCGAGGACGACGAGGTCATCCGGAAATCCGTCGCGATGGCACTGGAGCGGTACGGCTACCACGTGGCCGTGGCCGGGGACGGGCTGACGGGGCTGGAACTCTTCCGGGAGCGGCGGCATGACCTGCTGCTGCTCGATGTGATGCTGCCGGGGCTGGACGGTATCGGGCTGTGCCGCCGGATTCGGGAGTCCAGTACCGACCCGATCCTGATGATGTCGGCGCGGGGCGACGCGCTGGACGTCGTGTCCGGGCTGGAGGCCGGCGCCGACGACTACGTCGTCAAGCCCGTCGACATCTCCGTCCTGGTGGCGAGGATGCGCTCGCTGCTGCGCCGGGCGACGTTCGCGCCGGGTCCGGCCGGGGGAGAGGCGCCGCCGTCCGAACCGGACGGGCCGGCCGCCGACGGGCACCGGCTGCTCGTCTTCGGCGACCTGAGCATCGACACCGGCGGCCTTGAGGTGTTCCGGGCCGGTGAACCGGTCGCGCTGGCGCCCACCGAGCTGCGCCTGCTGCTGGAGTTCGCCGCCCATCCCGGGATCGTGCTGGAGCGGCAGACCTTGTTGCGTAACGTCTGGGACTACGGCTGGGACGGGGACAGCCGCGTGGTCGATCTCTGCGTCCAGCGGCTGCGCAGGAAGATCGGGACCGAGCGCATCGAGACGGTCCGCGGCTTCGGCTACAAGTTGCGGCGCTGACATGGGCTCCTGGCGTTCCCTGCGCTGGAAGATCGCCCTGCTGGTGGCCGTCGCGTGCTGCTCCATCGCGTTCACCGTCGGCGTGCTGGTGCACGGCAGCACGTACGACCGGTCCATGAACGACGGCGCGGCCAAGGCGTACACCGCTCTGGACGGCGCCCTCGCGACCGAGCGCGGCAGCGCCGACGGTGCCGACGGCGTCGACGTCGCCCATGTCGTGTACAACCCCGAGGAGATGCCCGCCGAGCTGGTGCGGAAAGCCCGGGAAGACGGACAGGCCGACCTCTACGACGAGAGCCGGCGGTACAGCCCCCGGATGTGGGCCGCGCAGCGGCTGGACGACGGCGCTCTCGCGGCGGTCTCGCTCGACATGACTCCCGACCAGCTCAGCCGCCGCGCCCTCGACCGGAACATGTGGAAGTACTCGCTGGCGACGCTCGCCGTCATCGTCCCGCTGTCCGCCGTCGCCGCCGAACTCCCCAACCGGCGGCTGCGGCGGGTGGCACGGACCGCCCGGCGCATCGCCTCCGGTGACCTCGCCGCCAGGACCGGGGCGGGCCGCCGGACGGGCGACGAGATCACCGAGATCTCGGCCAGCGTCGACACCATGGCCGACAGCCTCCAGGACCGGCTGCTGAACGAGCAGCGCTTCACCGCCGACGTCGCCCACGAGCTGCGCACCCCGCTGATGGGCCTGGTCACCTCAGCCGGGCTCCTCCCGGAGGGCGAGGCGACCGAGCTGGTCAGGGACCGGGTGCGGGTGCTGCGGACGCTGGTCGAGGACCTGCTGGAGATCTCACGCCTGGACGCGGACGCGGAACAGGCCGACATCCGGCCGGTGCCGCTGGGCGAAGTCGTCGCCGAATCCGTGGCCAGGACGGGGCTGGTGGCGCGTGTGACGGTCGCGGGCAAGCCGGTGGCCGCGACGGACCCGCGCCGTCTGGACCGTATCGTCGCCAACCTCATGACGAACGCCCACCGGCACGGAGTCGAGCAGGGACACGGCCATGAGCGGGCGACGGTCGAGGTCACGGTCGGCGACGGGGTCGTCGTCGTACGCGACCACGGCCCCGGCTTCCCCGAGTCGCTGCTGGCGGACGGCCCGCGGCGCTTTCGCACGGGCGCGGCCGAACGCGGCCGGGGCCACGGCCTGGGCCTCACCATCGCGCTGGGCCAGGCGCAGGTCATCGGGGCCACGCTGACGTTCGCCAACGCGGCGGACGACGGGGGCGCGGTGGCGACCCTCCGTCTGCCTGGCTGATACACGACGGATGGGCAGCGGAGCGGCGTTGGACCGACGCTTCGCACAGCACGGAAACAACTGCCTTCCAGGGTGGCTGACATGCGCGAACGACGCGCGTTCCGCCACGTCGGAGTCCCTGGAGGTAACCGCTCATGCGCCCTGCCCCGCACCCCCGCGTCGCCCGCCCACGGCGAAAGCGCCTGATCGTTCTCATGACGGCCGCGATCGCGGCGGCCGTCGTCGCCCTGGTGGGCGCCACGTGGGGACTCACGGGTGACGGCGGTTCCGACAACCTGAGCCCCGGGGCGCGTTCCCTCCCGTGGCCGGAGGACGGCCAGGCGAGCGTGTGGGTCGAGGGCGTCGGGAGCCTCGGGACGAAGGGGGAGCAGAAGCCGGTGCCGATCGCGAGCGTCACCAAGGTCATGACGGCGTACGTGATCCTCAAGGACCACCCGCTCCGGACCACGGACCCCGGTCCGGTCATCACCGTCGACAGGAAGGCGGCACAGGAGTCCGGTTCGGCCGACGAGTCGACCGTCCGGGTCGACGAGGGGCAGCGGCTCACCGAACGGCGGCTGCTCGAACTGACGTTGATCCCCTCGGGCAACAACATCGCCCGCCTGCTGGCCCGTTGGGACGCCGGGAGCCAGGAGGCCTTCGTCGCGAAGATGAACCGCGCCGCCGCGAAGCTCGGCATGCGCGACACCATGTACACCGGCGCCAGCGGGTACGAGTCCACGAGCCGGAGCACCGCCGTCGACCAGGTGAAACTGGCCCGCGCGGTGATGCGCGACGCGGTGCTCCGCGAGATCGTCGCGATGCCCGGCACCGAGGATCCCGTCACCGGCGCCACGATCCCCAACACCAACACCCTCCTCGGTCGGTCCGGCGTCATCGGCCTCAAGACGGGCTCCAGCACGCCGGCCGGAGGCGCCCTGATGTGGGCGGCCACGGCGCAGACGCACTCGTCGAAACGCCTGATCCTGGGCGTCGTCCTCCACCAGCGCGCGGACACCACCCCGCAGGAGGGCCTTCGGGCGGCGTTCGACAGCAGCGGGAAGCTGATCGAGGGGGTGCGGAAGTCACTGGGCACGGCGGTGCGGGCGCAGGCAGGGGAGGGTCCGCTTCACGGGGAGGGCCCGCGTCAACACCCCTTCGCTTAGGTGCGCCTGGACCAGGTGGATGTCCGGGCGCTCCCGCGCCGCCGGCCGGGAGGTGGCGTCCCGGCCGACGGCGCCCCCAGCTCGGGCGGGTGGTCAGGCCGTCGTCGTGAGGTGGGCGGTGGGGACGGGGAGCGTCTCCACCCGGCCCCGGCTGTTGAAGAACCAGCCGTGGATGCGCAGTTCACCGTCCGCGTGGCGGCGGGCCAGTTCCGCGTACTCCAGCAGATGTGCCAGCTGGACCGCCAGATGGGCCCGCGAGGCCGTGTCCCAGGCCGCCTGGCTCAGCGGTCCGACCGGGACCTTGCCCATCGCGTCCTCGCAGGCGACCCGGGAGCGCCCGATCGAGAGCCAGCGCTTGACGGCCGGCGGCACGGGGGCGTTGTGGCGGCTCAGCAGGCAGGAAACGGCCACGCACCGGGAGTGGCCGCAGAGGATGACGTCGCGGAGGTTTGACTCGCTCAGTACGTACTGGATTGCCGCCGTTTCGCTGGATATCGCGGCCGTACCGCTCTTGGGAACGATGTTTCCCATGTTCCGCAGCTCGAAAAGCCGTTCCGGCGCGATACCGGTCAGCCGGGTCGGCGAGAAATTCGCGTCCGTGCAGGTGATGAAGAGCGCCTTCTTGCCCAGTCGCGCGTGTCCCGAATGGTCGGTTGGCCGGTTCTGACTCTTGAGATTACTCATGGTGAATTTCCCCCTGTTGATGGTGCGCTACGTGCCGTGGAAGCCGAGGTTCCCGAGGGGTGTTGGTGACGTCCCCGGGAGGCCCGTTCCGGCTATACGCGCCATATCTGGAGGTGGGCCCGGATATGTGCGGGGGAATCGCACCAGGCCGATAACAGGGTTCGGTCGAGCCCGGACGGTGGTGCGCGCGGCTCGGTCGCCGCGTGCGCGGGTGCGGTGGCGTACGGGCGTTCCGCGCCTTGACCGTGCGGATCGGCCACCGGGTTGACGGAGCCCTCGCAGTGAGTCTTGCGCAGGACGCGGAAGTCCTCGATGTGGAAAAGCGCGCGGGCTTTGGGCGGCGCGCTGTACCGGGAGTGCGGTTCCTGGGCGGTCGCGTAATTCGCCGAGTAGTAGTGCGTGGAAGTCACCAGCACGTCCGGGGCGAGGTCCGCCGCGTCGCCGGGCAGGACGAGGGTGTGCGAGAGGAATGCCTTGTAGGCCAGCAGGACGGCGAACAGCACGGTCGCGTACCGAAGAGAGAACGCGCCAATTCTCATCGCGCCTCACGCCAATACCCGTGAGTAACGCGAGGGTGGGCGTGAGGTGCCGCGAGAATAAGTCCTGCGTGCCTCTCCGCCCCCATGGCCCCCACCCCCCGTGAAGCGTCACATGGCTGGAATGCTACCCATAGACCGACCGGCCGGTCTAGTGTTACCGGCGGTGCGCTCCCGCAGGGATCCAACAGGTATCTGTCAGGTCCGGCATGGCAACCGGGCGCGATCCGCGCCCGGTTGCGCGGCCCCTTACGACCGCAGGCCGTCGATCAGTACGGCGACGGCCTCGCCGAGGCTCTCCCCGGTGGCCGCGTGTTCCGGGTTCAGTGCTTCGTGCAGCGCCCAGCCGTCCACCATCGCGGTGACCGCCACCGCCGCGGATCTGACCCGCTTCTCGGTCGGCGCGCGACCGGAAGCCGCGCCCAGCAACTCGGCCAGCACGGCCAGGTACTTCTCGTGGTATCCGGCGAAATACGTCTTGATGGCCGGGATGCGCTGCCCGAGCGCCAGGAGTTCGAGCGCCAGCGGCGCGCGTACGGGGTCCTCCCGCAGGCTCCGCGTGAAGTCCTCCGCCATCGCCCCGAGCCGGGCCTCCGGTGTCACCCACTCCTCGCGGGGGAGTTCCATCGACTCCTCCTCCGCCCTGAGCAGTTGGTGGACCAGTTCGACGGCGATCTCTTCCTTGCTGGTGAAGTACCAGTAGATCGTGCCCTTGCTGAGGCCCGACTCCTTGACGATGTCGTCCATCCGCGCGCCGTGGTAACCGAGCCGGGCGAAGACCGCGGTGGCGCCTTGCAGGATCTGGGTCCTGCGGGCCGTCTGGCGTGACTCGCCGCCTTCGCCGCGTCCGGCCGATGCGTCCTCTTCGCGTGCCGTACCCATGTCTCCACCTTCTGCTCCGACCACCGCCGGCGGGGCGGCGCGTTCAGGGAGCCACTCTAGACCGGCCGGTCGATGCAGGCTAAAGTCACACGACCGACCAGTCAGTCTAGGGAGAGTTCATGGGGACCGAAACGGCCAGGAGCGTTCACGGCCGCGTCGACCGGCCGATCTTGTACCGATGGGGGGCCTGGTGCGCCCGGCGGGCCTGGCGCGTGATCGCGGTCTGGGCCCTGGTCATCGTCGGCGCGGGGCTGCTCGTGCCGAAGTTCACCGACAGCCTCACGGGATCGTCGCTGAAGGTGGACGGTTCGGACTCCGCACGCGTCGAGACGCTGCTGACGGAGAAGTTCGCCAGCCCGGTCTCGGAGGACGCGGTCGTCGTCTTCGACTCGACGCGGCACACCGCAGACGCGCCCGCCTACCGGGCGGCGGTCGGCGCCGCCGTCGCCGCGCTGCGCGACCAGGAGGGGGTGCTGGACATCGCCGACCCGTACGCGGCGGACGACCCCACCCTGTTCTCCGAGGACCGCCGAACTCTCCTCGTACCGGTCGGACTCGGCGGTGGCGAACGGGACCGGCAGGACACGGTGCCGCGCATCCAGGACACCCTGGACGACGTGGCGGCCGACGGCGAGGGCGTCGACGTCATGCTCACCGGATCCAGCGCGCTGAACGCCGCCGTGGTCGAACAGCAGGACAAGGACCTCGCCCGCGCCGAGTCCATCGGGCTGCCGATCGCGCTGCTCGTCCTGCTCGCCGCCTTCGGCACCCTCGTCGCGGCCTGTCTGCCCCTGCTGCTGGGGGTGGTGGCGCTGGTGACGTCCTTCGGCGCGCTCGGCGCGGTCAGCGGTGTCGTCAGCTTCGACGTGTTCTCCCAGGCCGTGGTGACCATGCTCGGCCTCGCGCTCGGCATCGACTACTGCCTGTTCGCGGTCACCCGCATGCGGGAGGAACTGGCCGCCAGGAAGGGCGACGTACCGGCGGCCGTCGGCGCGACGATGGCCACCGCGGGCAAGGCGGTGCTCTTCTCCGGATGCACCGTCATCATCTCCGTGGCCGGTCTCCTGGTGGTGCGCGCGCCGGTCTTCCGGACCATGGCGCTCGGCGTGATGATCGCCGTGGCCGCGATGCTGGCCGTCGCGACCACGCTGCTGCCCGCCGTACTCGGCCTGCTCGGCCCGCGTATCGACAAGCTCGCCGTACCGGGCATGAAGCGCTCCGTACGTACGACCGACGTGAGCCGGTCCGGCTGGGCGCGCTGGACCAAGGTGGTCATGCGCCGCCCCGTACTGGTCGGCGGACTCACCGGCGTCGTGCTGCTGCTCGCCATCCTGCCCGCGGCCCAGCTCAAGCTCGGCTTCGACGTCGGCGCCTCCGCGGTCTCCGACGCCCCTGCGGGGCGCGGTTACGAACTGGTCGCCGACAAGTTCGTACCGGGCGCCGCCACCCCGCTCCAGATCGTGCTCGACAAACCCGCGGGCGCGCTGGACGACGCGGACCTCGCCGCGCTGGAACAGCTCACCGAGCGACTGCGCGACAACGACGACGTCGCCGAAGTGCAGTCCGTGACCGATGTGTTGAGGCAGCAGACCGGCGGCGTCGACGCGGCGGGACTGCGCACGCTCATGGAGGCGGCGAAGCAGGACGGTGAAGGGCTCGGCCGGCTGATCGCCACCGACGGACGGACCACCGCCCTGGCCGTGCTGCCGCGCGAGGCCGCCGACAGCGACGCCTCCGTGGACCTCGTCCACTGGATCAGGGACACCGCCGTACCGGACACGGTGGGCGAGCGGGACGGGACATCGGCCTTCGTCGGCGGGCTCAGCGCGCAGACGGTGGACATCTCCGAGGAGGTCTCGCGCGCCACGCCGCTCGTCCTCGCGCTGGTGCTCGGCCTCTCCTTCATCCTGCTGCTGCTCGCCTTCCGCAGCCTGCTGCTGCCGCTGAGCGCCATCGTGATGAACCTCGTCTCCGTCGGCGCCGCCTTCGGCCTCCTCACCCTGGTCTTCCAGGAGGGGCACGGCGCGTCGCTGCTCGACTTCACCAGCGGCGGCTTCATCCAGGCGTACCTCCCGCTGCTCACCTTCGTCATCCTCTTCGGGCTCTCCATGGACTACGAGGTCTTCCTCATCTCCCGGATGAAGGAGGAGTGGGGGCACTCGCGGGACAACACCCGCGCGGTGACCGAGGGGGTCGCGCACACGGCGAAGGTCATCACGGCGGCGGCGACCATCATGATGGTGATCTTCGCGGCCTTCATGATCACGAAGGTGGTCGAGGTGAAACAGATGGGCTTCGCGCTGGCCGTCGCCGTGCTCGTCGACGCCACGCTCATCCGGGTCGTCCTGGTGCCCGCGCTGATGCGACTGCTCGGCAGCTCCAACTGGTGGCTGCCCGGCTGGCTCGACCGGGTGCTGCCCCGCGTGGAACTCACCGAAGGCTCCGCGCCGCCGCCGGACGACGCCCCGGCGCGTGACGAGGCGGCCGGCCGGCTGCGGGAGGAGCCCGCGGCCAGAGGCTGAGCCCCGGCCGGTCGAGCCCCGGCCGCCCTCGTGGCGGACCGGGGCCGACGCCCGCCCCGGAACGCGCCGGACACGGCGAAGGGCCCGGTCACCGGAGGAGATCCGGTGGCCGGGCCCTGGCGCGCGCCCGCGCCCACTCACGCGCTGGTCAGCGCGACCACCGCGTTCTGGCCGCCGAACCCGAAGGAGTGGCTGACCACCGTGCTCATCGGCAGGGAACGGGCCTTGTCCGCGACCACGTCCACCTCCATCCCCGCGTCGATCTCCGTGAGATTGGCCGTCGGAGGCACGAGCTGGTGGTGCAGCGAGAGCACCCCTACCGCGGCCTCGATGGCTCCGGACGCCCCGAGGCAGTGCCCCGTCACGCCCTTGACCGAGGTCACCGCCGGGTGGCGTTCACCCAGCACCCGGCGGATCATCGCCGACTCGACGGCGTCGTTGAGCGGCGTCGACGTGCCGTGCGCGTTGACGTGGTCGACATCGTCCGGGCCGAGATCCGCGTCGGCCAGCGCCGCGCGCAGGGCGCTCTCGGCGCCCCTGCCCTCGGGGTCCGGCCGGGTCGCGTGACCGGCGTCGGCCGACGCCCCGTACCCGCTGAGATACGCGTACGGAACCGCTCCCCGCGCCGCGGCGTGCTCCGGCCTCTCCAGCACCAGCACCGCCGCGCCCTCCGCCAGGACGAAGCCGTCCCGGTGCCGGTCGAACGGCCGGGACGCGCCGGCGGGATCGTCGGACCGCTTCGACAGCGCGCCCATCTTGGCGAAGGCTGCGGCGACCAGTGGACTGATCGCGGCCTCCGTCCCGCCCGCCACGACGATGTCGCACATGTTCGACCGCAGCAGATCACGTGCGGCGCCGAGCGCGGTGGTCCCGGAGGCACACGCGGTCGCGGTCGCGAAGTTGGGCCCCCGCGCACCGTGCGCGGCGGCCAGATGGCCGGCGGTCATGTTGACCGCCGACATCGGGATGAGCAGCGGGGAGACACTGTCCGGACCCAGCTCGCGGAGCCGGTCCGCCTCGCGCTGCCACGTCGTGACACCGCCCAGCGCGGTGCCGAGGACGACGCCGACCCGCGCGCCGTCCCACTCCGCCGGATCGAGCCCGGCCTGCGCCAGTGCCTCCGCCGTGGCGGCCATCGCCAGCTGCGTCGTACGGTCCAGCCGCCAGGTCTGCCTGCGTCCCAGCACGGCCTCGCCGTCGAACGCGTCGGCCCGGCAGGCGAAGGAGACCGGCAGACCCGCCAGTTCCGGTGCCTCGGCGGCCGTCGGCCGCCCGGCCAGGATGCCCTCCCAGCTGCTGCGCGTGTCGGGACCGGCGGCGGTCACCATGCCGAGGCCGGTGACCGCCGCCCGGAACGGACCGCCGCCCGTCACCGTCATCCGGCCTGCCCCTGCGAACGAAGCTTGGCCGCCATCAGCTCGGCCACCTGGTCGACGGTGTTCTCGGCGCCGAACTCCTCCTCGTTGACCGGTACTCCGAAGACCTCCTGGAGCGCGATGGAGAACTCCACGAGGGCGAGCGAGTCGAGTTCCATGGCGTCGAAGGTCGCTTCGGGGGCGACCGACTCCGGTTCCAGACCGAAGCGCTGGGAGAGGAGCGAGACCATCTGCTCGCGTACCGACTGGAGTTGTACGGGTGTCGTCATGACGCTTCCTGCTTTCATCGGGAGTTGCTCGTCGGGAGGGTTGTACGTAGGGAGAGTCGGCCGCCGCGCGTGAGCCGGCCGGGGAACGGCCGGCCCGGCACGTTCCGTTCAGCCGGCCATGGGGGTGACGTCGGGCCAGGTCAGCGCCGCGGCGCCCCAGGTGGCCCCACCGCCGAACGCGGTGAGCAGTACGCGGTCGCCCGGCCGGAGCCGTCCGGAGCCCGCCGCGTCGGCGAGTGCGAGCGGTATCGAGGCGGCGGCGGTGTTGCCCAGCCGCTCGATGTTGCTCGCGCAGCGCTCGACGGGCAGACCGAGCCGGTCGGCCACCGCCTGGATGATGCGGGCGTTGGCCTGGTGGGGCACGAGGCAGTCGATGTCCGAGGGGTCCCAGCCGGCCGACTCCGCGGCCGTACGCGACGCCTCGGACATCCGGTCGACCGCGTGCCGGAAGACGGTCTTGCCGCGCATGGTGAAGTAGCGCCCCTCGCCCGGTACTTCACCGGGCGGGAAGGGGCTGCGGGAGCCGCCGCCCGCCACGAGGATCGCGTCCCTGAGCGTGCCGTCGCTGCCCAGGTTCACCGAGGAGACGGCGCCGTCCTCGGCCGGGCTCCCGGCCCGCAGGACCACCGCGCCCGCCCCGTCGCCGAAGATGGCCCGCGTGGCGCGGTCGTTGGGATCGAGAATGGTCGAGTAGGTGTCGGCGCCGATGAGCAGGACGCGTTCCGCCGTCCCGGCCCGGATGAAGCTGGACGCGCAGGCGAGGCCGTAGAGGAATCCGCTGCACACGGCCGACAGGTCCCAGGCCGGTACACCGGTCAGTCCCAGCCGCTGCGCCACGTCGGGCGCGGTGGCCGGGCAGCGGTGGTCGGGCGTCGTCGTGGCGAGGACGACCATGTCGACCGAGGCGTCCCCGGCCGATTTGAGCGCGCCCTCACCGGCGGCGCGGGCGAGATCTCCCGTGGCCGTTCCGGGGTCGGCGATCCGCCGTTCGCGGATTCCGGTTCGGGTGCTTATCCATTCGTCGGACGTGTCCAGCTCGGCTGCCAGATCGTCATTCGTCACCACGCGACTCGGTAAGGAAGTTCCTATTCCGCATATTACGGGAGCCGGCTGCATGAGAAGCCGCCTTTCTTGCCTTGTCGGAAGACAGTCCGCACTGCCCGATTTCAGACTGCGCAATTCCATCGGGCCGCAACGGCGGCTGACCGTAGCACCTCGTTCGGCGGCGATGCAACGGGGAATCCATTTGCCCAGTTATTGAAAACGACTCCCATGTCACCGGTCGTTAATGAATCTGACTTTCATATGCACGCCGCTGACCTGCGCATTTAGTGAACCTCGCCTCTCGGAGGGTCGCCGGCCCCGCATTTTGTTGAGTGGATCTCGATCAGCCTGTTTGAATCGCAACAGTGTTTGAGCCCCGAGGCAGCCGTAAAGGAAGACGTCTTGGTTACCGTGCATCCCGTACGTGGCCGACGCATGACGGAGGATTTTCTCCGCTTGCCGTTACGGCTTCACCGCGAGGACCCGAAATGGGTCGCCCCATTGACCTCCGACATGCGCCGGTTTGTAAATCCCCGGAGAAATCCATATTTCCGTGAGGCGCAGATCGACCACTTCGTCGCCCGCGACGCGAGGGGCCGGACCGTGGGGCGGATCTCCGCCAGCGTCGACCCGGCGCACGTCGAGCGGTTCGGCCGGCACGGCTACTTCGGCTGGTTCGAGAGCGTCGACGACCCCGAGGTCGCCGACGCGCTGCTCGACGCCGCCGGGACATGGGTGCGCGAGCGCGACATGGTGCGACTGACGGGCCCTCACTCCTACTGCTCCACGCAGGAGTTCGGTCTGCTGACGGGCGGCTTCGACAGCCGCCCGGCCGCCTTCCAGAGCCACAACCCGCCCTACTACCTGGACCTGTTGTCCGCCGCCGGCTTCACCCCGGACTTCCGGACCGACACCTTCAGCTACTTCGCCGACCGCGACGCCGACCAGCTGGCCAGGCTCGTCCGGCGCGGCGCGGCCGTCGTCGACCAACAGGGCCTGCGTGTCCGCTCTTTGGAGCCCGCCCGCTGGGAGCGGGAGATCGACCTGATCCACGACCTGCTGAGCGCGTCCTTCGCCACCAACCACGACATGGTGCCGATGAGCCGGGCCGTGCTCGGCTTCCAGACCGACGAGATCAGACCGTTCCTCGACCCCCGGCTCGTGCGCTTCGTCGAACTCGACGGCGAACCCGTGGGATTCAGCATGCTGATGGCGGACGCCAACGAGGTCCTGGCGGCCACCCACGGCCGCGCCGGCCCCGGATTCCTGATCCGCTACCCGTGGCTCAAGCGCCGCGTCGGCGCCGCGCTGGTGCTGCTCATCGGCGTACGGCCGGAGGTCGCCGGCCGGGGCATCGGGCGCGTACTGGCCGGTGAGATCGCCCGGGTCGGACTCGGCGAAGTGCCGCCGTACCGGGCCGTCCACACCACCTGGGTGCATGAACACAACTGGCAGAGCCGCGCCTACATGGGCCTCACCGACGCCAGCCCCGCACGTTCCTACGCCATCTACGGAAAGGCGCTGACCCCGTGAGCCGCATTCTGATCACCGGCGCCTCCGGAAGCCTCGGATCGGCCTTCGCACGGGACCGTATCGACGCCGGTGACGACGTCGTCGCCCTGCTCAAGCCCGGTGAGGGCCCCGGAGGTCTGGTGCGGCACGCCGGGCGGTACGAGACCCGGTACGCGGACATCCGGGACCCGCGGGGGCTGCGCGAGGCCGTGCGCGGCATCGACGAGATCTACCACTTCGCCGGCGTCGCCGTGACCCTCAACCGGCTGCACTCCGTGATGGAGGAGATCAACGTACGCGGCGTGGGCAACATCGTCCGCGCCGCCGGCGAAGAGGGCGTGCGCCGCGTCGTACACGCCTCGTCCATCTCGGCGATCGGCTACCCGCCCCGCGGGGAGCTGGCCGACGAGGACTTCGACGTCGTCCGGACCGTCACCCGCAACAGCTACATGCTGACCAAGCGGGCCGGCGAGCGGGAGGCGCTGCGCGCGGCCGAGGAGAGCGGCGCCGAGGTCGTGTTCGTCAACCTGGGCGCGGTCATCGCCCCGTACAGCCACCCGCGTTACGGCTGGGCCATGCTCGTGGACACCGCGCGGCGCGGCAAGCTGATCGGCTATCCGCCGGGCGGCGTGTCCATGTGCGCCGTCGAGGACATGCTGCACGGCATGCGGGCGGCCATGACCAAGGGCCGACCGGGCCGCCGCTACATCGTCTCGTCGGCGAACCTCACCTACCGCGAACTGTGCGCCCAGATCTGCCGCGCCGTCGGCTCCCGTGAGCCCCGCTTCGCCGTGCCCGGTCCGCTGATCCGCGCCGCCGGACGGCTGGGCGCCGTGCTCGGCGTCTTCAGCCGGGACCCGATGAGATCCCCCTTCGTGGTGCCGGAGAACACCGCCCTCATGGTCAACCACCTGTACTACGACACCACCCGCGCCCAGAACGAACTCGGCCTGCGCCACACGCCGTTGCACGAATCCATCGTCGCCGTCGACCGATGGCTCGCAGAGGGGCCCGCACACTGATGCCGCACGACACGCGCCACCTGCCCGACACACCCGGACTGCCCGACCCGCACCAGCTGCCCGACCCGCGCGAGGTGCCGACACTCGCGCACGCCCTCGCCGCGCACGCGGCCGCGATGCCCGACCGGGCGGCCGTCACCTACCGGGGCAGCACCGGCGAGCCCCGCACCCACACCTACGCCGGGCTGCACCTGCGCGCGAGCGTTCTCGGCGCCGCCCTGGCGCCGCTGCCCGGCGACGGCCACGACCGGCCCTTCGTCCTGATCGCGCTGCCCAACGGGCTCGACTACGTCGCGTCGTTCTTCGCCTGCCTCATGGCGGACGCCGTCGCGGTCACCTTCCACCCGCCGGCCCTGTCCACCGCCCGCGCGGGCGACAAGTACGACCAGCGGGCCCTGGCGATCCTCCAGGACTGCCGGCCGGCCGCCGTCCTCGCCGAGCGCGCGCTGCACGAGCGGCTGCGGACCCTGGCCGAGCGGGCGGGGCTTCGGCCGCCCCTGCTGCTCGACCCGACGACGTACGGGACGGAACGCTCCCCGGCCGGTGCCGCTTCGCCGCCCACCCCCCTGCCCGCGCCCCTGGGGCGGCCCGAGAGCCTGGCGCTGCTCCAGTACACCTCGGGCTCCACCTCGGAGCCGAAGGGCGTGATGGTCTCGAACGCCAACCTCGTCCACAACTCGGCCGGCCTGGCCAGGAACCTGGGCTCCGGCCCCGGACAGACCGCCGTCGGATGGCTGCCGCTCTTCCACGACATGGGCCTCATCGGGATGATCTGCCACCCGCTCTGGGCCGGTATGAGCGTACGCATGAGCACCCCCGCCGCCTTCCTGCGCGACCCGGCCTCCTGGCTCCACGAGATCTCGCAGTCCCGCGCCACGATCACCATCGCGCCCGACTTCGGCTACGCCACCGCCGCGCGCAAAGTCGCCGAGAAGCGCCGCGCCGGACTCGACCTGTCCTGTCTGCGGCACGCGCTCAGCGGCGCCGAGCCCGTACGCCCGCGCACCATCGAGGACTTCACCGAGGCGTACGCGCCCTGGGGGCTGGAGCCCCGCGCGATGATGCCGGTCTACGGGCTCGCCGAGGCGACGCTCTGTGTGAGCTGCGTCGACCGGCAGGCCGAGCCCGCGCTGACCGAGGCGTCCCAACAGGCCCTGCGCGAAGGCCGGGTGAGCAGCCCCGGGAATCACGGCGCGGGGGAGAGCGGCGGCGACCGGGCACTGACCCTGGTCGGCTGCGGGCGGAGCTTCACCGACGACACCGAGGTCGCCGTCGTCGATCCCGACGCGCAGGTCCACCTGCCGGACGGCGAGGTGGGCGAGATCTGGGTCAGCGGGCCCAGCGTCGCCGGCGGCTACTGGAACCGGCCCGGCTCGACCGACGCGACCTTCGGCGCGGCCGTACAGGGCTCGGACCGGCGCTATCTGCGTACCGGGGACCTCGGCGTCATGCACGGCGGCCAGTTGCACATCGTCGGCCGCCGCAAGGACGTCATCGTCCACAACGGCGTCAACCACCACCCCCAGGACCTGGAGGCGACCGTCGAGACCGCCCACGCCGCGGTCGGCCGGGTCGCCGCCGTCGGGGTGCCGGTCGACGGCGTCGTGGGCGCCGAGGAGCTGGTGCTGCTGGTCGAACTCGCCGACTACGGGCGTGACCGGGACCACGACGCGGTCCTCACCGCCGTACGCCGCGCGGTCACCGAGTCGCACGGCATCGCGGTCAGGGCGGTCGAGCTGCTCAAGCCCGGCGCCGTGCCACGGACGACCAGCGGAAAGGTACGGCGCCGGGAGGCGGCCAGACGCTGGGCCACGGCCGGGTTCAACCCGCTAGCCGGCTGGCCGGGGAGCGCGGTGGCCCCGCACTCGCCCCAGCAGACGCAACCGCAGACCCAACCGCAGTCACTGGCGCTGGAGAAGGGACACGTGTGAACACCGAACGGGGAATCGTGAACGAGCGGAACGGCGGTCGCCACACCGAGGCGCACATCGCCGCGGTCATGGAAGAGGCGATAGTCGCCGACCTGGAACTTCCCCCGGGGACCCGCGTCGACCCCGACGCCGCCTTCAGCGACCTCGGGCTGGACTCCGCCGGAGTCGTCGCCGTGTCGGGACGCGTCTCCGACGCCCTGGGGCGCGAGGTGCCGCCCGAGTCGTTCTTCGGCCACGCCACCGTGACCGAACTGGCCCGTCATCTCGCGGCCACGTCATGACCGCTGCCACCGGCGGCGGGCCGGACAACGACGCGTTGATCAGTGAACTGCGCCGGGAGATCGCCGAGTTGCGCTCCCGTACCCCCGACCCCGGCGAGCCCGTCGCCGTCGTCGGCTCCGCGTGCCGGCTGCCGGGCGGCGCCGACACCCCCGACGCGCTCTGGGATTCGCTGCGCGCCGGCCGCGACCTGGTCCGGCCGCTGACCGGCGAGCGCTGGAGCGGCGTCGACTTCGACGGCCTCGACGACCCGGCCTTCGGCCGTATCCCACGCCACGCCGCGCTGCTGGACGGAGTCGACGGCTTCGACTCCGGGTTCTTCGGCATCTCGTCCGCCGAGGCCGACCTCATGGACCCGCAGCAGCGCCTCACCCTCGAAGCGGTCTGGGAGTGCGCGGAGCGGGCCGGCTGGACACCGGACGAGATGCGCCGCACGCCCACCGGGATCTTCCTGGGCGTCGGCCACCAGGACTATCTGCTCACCGCGCTCGCCGCGGGCGACGGAATCGGCAGCAGGCTGGCCACCGGCACCGCGCGCAACATGATCGCCAACCGTGTCTCGTACGAACTCGGCCTGCGCGGCCCCAGCATCGCCGTCGACACCGCCTGCTCCTCCTCCCTCGTGGCCCTGCACCTGGCCTGCCAGAGTCTGCGTACGGGCGAGAGCAGGCGCGCCGTCGCCGGCGGCGTCAGCCTGATCCTCTCGCCCCTGTCGTCCACGCTGACCGGGCGCGCCCTGCCGATGGCACCGGACGGCCGCTGCAAGGCGTTCGCCGCCGACGCGGACGGCATGGTCCGCGGCGAGGGCCTCGGTGTGGTGGCCCTCAAACGGCTGTCCGACGCCCTCGCCGACGGCGACCCGATCGAGGCCGTCATCCTCGCCACCACCACCAACCAGGACGGCCGCACCAACGGACTCACCGCCCCCTCCCCGGTCGCCCAGTCCCTGCTCCTGTCCGGAGCGCTCAAGACCTCGGGTCTCGCGCCGTCCGACATCACGTTCGTGGAGACGCACGGCACCGGTACGCCGCTGGGCGACCCGATCGAGTTCTCGGCGCTGCGCGACGTCTACGGCGCCACCGCCGAGGACCCCATCTGCTGGCTCGGCTCGGTCAAGGCCAACCTGGGGCACCTGGAGTTCGCCGCCGGCATCGCCTCCGTACTGAAGACGCTGGGCGCCCTGAAGCACGGCACCGTACCCCCGCAGATCAACATCGACGCGCTCAACCCGCGCATCGACCTGACGGGGCAGCGGTTCGCGATCGCCCGCCAGGAGGAGTCCTGGACCGACTCCGCACGGCGGTACGCGGCGGTCAGCTCCTTCGGCTTCGGCGGCACCAACGCCCACGCCATCCTCGCCCACCCGGACGCCGTCCCCGCCGTACGCGAAGCCCGGACGGCGGCCGAGGCCGCGCGCGGCCACGCTCCGGACACCGGGGGACCGGCCGTCCTGATGCCGCTGTCCGCGCGCTCGCCCGAGGCACTGGCCGCGCACGTCGACCGCACCGCCCGCGCCCTGGAAGGGGCCCCGGCCGCCGCGCTGACGGCCGCCGCCTCGATCGCCGCGCGCCGCCGTGCCCACCACCCCGTACGGGTCGCCGTCACGGCCGAGCTGGCGGAGGACCTGCCCGCCGCGGTGCGCCGGGCCGGGGAACGGCTGGCGACGACCCCGCCACACCGGGCGGGCCGGCCCAGGCTCGCGTTCGTCTACTCGGGACAGTCCGGCCAGTGGCCCCGTATGGGCATGCGACTGGCCGACCGCGACCCCCTCGTGGCCGGTGAACTCGCCCGCTGGGACGAGGCGATCACCCGCGCCGGCGGCCCGCCGCTCCTGGAGACACTGCGCGGCCCCGACTCGGCCCGCGCGCTCAAGGACACCCGCTTCGCCCAGATCGGCATCGTCGCCCTCCAACTCGCCGTCACCGCACGGCTGCGCGCCTGGGGGCTGACCCCGGACGCGGTGACGGGCCACAGCGTCGGGGAGGTGGCGGCGGCCGTCGCCGCCGGCTCCCTCGGCCGTACGGAGGCCGTCCAGGTGCTCCTCGCCCGCGGCGAGGCGCTGCACCGGCACGCCACCGGCGGCGCCATGCTCGCCGTACGGGCCGGGGCCCCCGAGGTCCAGGCGCTGCTCGACCGCCTGACGGAACGCGACGCGTCGCTCGCCACCGTCGGCATCGCGGCGCTCAACGCGCCGGGGACCGTCGTACTGTCGGGCCCCGCGTCGCGGCTGGCCGCCGTACAGGCGCTGCTGCCCCCCTGGCGCACCACCGCGCTGGAGACCGACTACGCCTTCCACAGCCCCGGTCTGGGGCCGGCCGCCGAGGAGATCCGAAGCGCGCTCGGCGGCCTCCGTACGAAGGCCGAGGGCATCGCGCTGTTCTCGACCACGACCGGCGGCCGGGTCGACGGCCGGTCCCTGGACGCGGAGCACTGGGCGGCGAACGCGGCGCGTCCCGTGCTCTTCACCGAGGCCGTGGACACCCTCTTCGACGCGGGCGTGACGTCGTTCGTCGAGATCGGACCGCACCCCGCCCTCACCTCGCACCTGCGGCGAGCCCTGCGCGACCGCGGAGTGGACGGCGTCGCCGTGTCGACGCTGCGCGGTGAACGCCACGAGGCGGCCTGCCTCTGGAAGGCCGCCGGCGACCTGTGGGAGGCCGGCTGCGACGTCAACTGGGAAGCCCTGCACCCCGGTCCGCCGGACACCTTCCCGCTGCCTACCTATCCCTGGCAGCGGCGCGCGCACTGGATCCCCGGCACCCGATCGCCCGCCGGCACCGGCGGGCCACCACAGACCGCGGTCGCGGAGAGTCCCCCGGGGCAGGCCTCGCCCTTCTCCGCGACCGCACCATCCTCCCCGGCCGCCGCGCACGACGACCCCGGGGCCGCCCACGCCCACGAAGCCCACGCGCACGAAGCCCACGCCCACGAAGCCCACGGCGACGACCCCGGGGCGAGGGTGCTCGCCCTCCTCCTGGAGACCGTGGCCGAGGCCATGGAGGTCGACCCCGGCGCGCTGAGCGTCGACCACCCGACCCGTGACTTCGACGTCGACTCCGTCGTCTTCGTCGAACTCAAGAGCCGGCTGGAGAACGAACTCGGCACGGCGATCCCCCTGACGGCGCTGACCGAGGGCGCCAGCCTCCGGGAGATCGCCCGCAGGCTCGCCCTGCCCGAGCGCCGGCTCACGTCCAACGACGAGGCACGCGCCGCCCTGGAACGCATCGACGAGCTGTCCGAGGCCGAAGTGGCCGAACTGCTGAGCACTCTTGAGAACCGCGAAGAATGGTGACGACACCGTGGACGAGAACGTGATGGACACGCAGTACGACTCCGGGGCGCCGCACAAGGACGCCGCCCCCGGCCACGGGGACGACAGGCGGGCCGAGTTGCGCCGCCGTCTCGAAGGACTCGCGGCCCGCGACACCACCGCCGACCGCTACCGGCGGCACGTCAACCCGTACATCGCCCGGACCCTCGACGGGCTCGGCCTCGACATCACCTATGTGCGCGGCTCGGGCACGTCCCTCTACGACGCCGACGGCAACGCGTATCTCGACTTCGCCGGCGCCTACGGAGCCCTGCCCTTCGGGCACAACCCGCCCCGTGTCTGGGAGGCTGTCGCCGACCTGCGCGAGTCGGCCGAACCGAGCCTGACGCAGCCCTCCGTGCAGGGCGCGGCGGCACTGCTCGCCGAGCGGCTGGTCGAGGCCGCCCCGCCCGGTCTCACCCAGGCGTGGTTCTGCAACAGCGGCGCGGAGGCGGTCGAGGCGGCCATCAAGATCGCCCGCGCCGCCACCGGACGCCACCGCGTCGTCGCCACCAGCGACTCCTTCCACGGCAAGACACTCGGCGCGCTGTCCGCGACCGGACGCCCGCGCTACCAGGAGCCGTTCGGCGCACCCGTCTCCGGCTTCGGGCACGTCCCGTTCAACGACGTCGGGGCGCTGACCGAGCTGTTCGCCGAGGACGGCGGGAACATCGCCGCGTTCTTGGTGGAGACGGTCCAGGGCGAGGGCGGCATCCACCTCGCGTCCCACGAGTTCCTGCTGGCCGCGCGGGAGCTGTGCACCCGGTACGGGGCGCGCCTGGTGATCGACGAGGTGCAGACCGGACTCGGCCGTACGGGACGGCTGTTCGGGTGCGAGCACAGCGGGGTCGTCCCGGACATCATGCCGCTGGCCAAGGCGCTCGGCGGTGGCATGGTGCCCATCGGCGCCGTGCTCTTCGGCGAGTCCTCGCTCAGCGAGGACTTCGGCCTGCGGCACACGTCGACCTTCGGCGGCAACGCGTTCTGCTCCCGGGTCGGACTCCGGTCGCTCGAACTGCTCACCGAGAACGGCCAGGCCCTGGTGCGTGAGGTGGCCGACCGGGCCGACCTGCTCCGCAAGGGCCTTGAGGAGGTCCGTGCCGCGCATCCGCGCCTGGTGACCGACGTCCGGGGCCAAGGGCTGCTGATGGGCGTGGAGTTGACGACCGATCCGGACGTCTTCCCGCACCAGGGACTCTTCCGCTCGCTGGCCGGCCAGGAGGGTCTCGCCGGGTTCCTCTGCGGCTATCTGCTGCGCAACGAGGGCATCCGGCTGGCGCCCACGTACTTCTCCAACAGCGTCCTGCGGGTCGAGCCGCCGCTCACGGTCTCCGAGGACGAGTGCCGGACGCTCGTGGAGGCACTGCACCGCGGGCTGGAACTCATCGAGGCGGGGGACAGCGCGCGCTTCTTCCGTCATCTGCTGCCCGCGGGTGTCATCTCGAAGGCACCGGACGCGGACGCGCGGGTGGCCACCGGCGAGCGTCCGCCCGTCGAGCACCCCGTCGCCCCTCGCGAGGGCGAGCCCCGCTGGGCCTTCGTGGCGCACCCCACCGACCTGGCCAGTTACGCGAGTTACGACAACAGGCTCGGTCTGCCCGGCGATCAGGTACGCGTCCTCTTCGACCGGATGAACCAGTGCCGCAACGTCGACACCCCCGCCGCCATGTTCGTCGGCTCGTGCCGCGTCGTGACGGACGGCGGCCAGACCTCGTACGGCGAGATCTTCGCCCTTCCCTACGGCGCCAGGCGGTTGCTCGACATGCCCGCCGAGCAGGCCACCGAACTGGTGCAGCAGGCCGTGGACGAGGCGGTACGGCGCGGGGCGCAGCTCGTCGGTCTCGGCGCGTACACCTCCGTGGTGACCGCCAACGCCGCCGCCCTCGACGACCGCGGGGTGCCGATCACCACCGGCAACGCCTACACGGTCGCCGCCGGGGTCGACGGTCTGCAACAGGCCGCGCACCGCCAGGGGACCGACCTCGCCAACGCGGGGGCGGTGGTCCTGGGCGCGGCCGGCGCCATCGGCCGGGCCTCCAGCCTGCTGCTCGCCGAGCGGGTGGGCCGGCTGGTCCTGGTCGGCAATCCCGCCCACCCCGAGCGCAGCGAACAGCGTCTGGCCGCCGTCGCCGAGGACGTTGCCGCCCATCTCGTGGGCCTGGGCGGCGAGTCGGCGTCGGGGAGCGAGGAGTCCGGGTACGGCGCGCTCGCCCGAGCCGCGCTGCGGCTGGCGAAGGACGGCGCGGACGCCGTGGACGCCGCCGGGATCGCGCGCCAACTCGCCGCGGACGGGCTGCTGACGACCTCGCTCTCCGCCGAAGACGCCCTGCCCGGCGGCGAGTTGATCCTCGCCGCCACCTCCACCCCCGACCAGATCGTCCGCCCCGACCTGCTGCGCCGCAACGCCGCCGTGTGCGACGTGTCGCAGCCCCCGAACGTCGGCGACGACGTACGGAGGAAGCGCCCCGACGTCATGGTGGTCGCGGGCGGCCTGATCCGGATGCCGGGCGACCGCGACACCGGTCTCGACTTCGGGCTGCCGTACGGCGTCACGTACGCCTGCACCGCCGAGACGATGATCGCCGCCCACCGCCTGGACGACCCGGTCGTCAGCCAGGGCGAGCGCCTCTCCGGACAGCTCGTCCGCACCCTGCGCGACGACGCCGCGCGCCTCGGCTTCCGCCTCCACCTGCCCGAGCGCCGTACCGACACCGTGGACGGAGCCGCCTGATGGCCACCGCCGGACCGCCCGCCGACGAGAAGAAGTGGGACCGGGTCGTACGCACCTCCGTCCTCCCCGGAGTCGACCCCCAGGCCCTGTGGACCGATGTGACGAGCATGGGCGGCGTCAACGCCGAACTGCTGCCGTACATGCGCATGACCCTGCCGAGGGAGCTGCGCCGCGACCCGTCCATCCGCGACGTGCCGCTCGGGTCGTCGCTCGGCAAGTCGTGGATCTTCCTCGGCGGCGTCCTGCCGATCGACTTCGACGAGATCACCATCGCCGAACGGGAGGAGGGCCGCCGATTCCTGGAACGGTCGACCACCTCCTGCACCAAGGTCTGGGAACACGAGCGGACCGTCGAGGCCGCGCCGGGCGGTACGCGCATCACCGACCGGCTCTCCTATGTCGTACGGCCGCACATGCGGCCCATGCGTGTCCCCTTCCACCGCATGATGGGCGCGCTGTTCACCCACCGGCACCGCAGGCTCGTCCGCAACTACGCCCAGCAGGGCGTCTCTTCGAGCACCGAGGGAGGCCGGCGGCATGGCTGAGCGCCAACGACAGGGGCCCGGGCCGGCCGCGCCCGCGATCGTCTGGGAACCCGAGGTCCAGCGGGCCATGCGGGACTTCTCGGTACGCGAGGCCCACCAGAGCCTGAACGGCCTGTTCAAACCCCGCCTCGCGGTCTACTGGGCGGACTTCCTGTGCTCGTACGTGGTCGCCGTCGCCTCGTTCTGGGCGGTGGGCCCCCTCGGCGGCCTCACCGTCGGAGGCGCCGCCGCGTTCGTGGTCTCGGTCCTCGCCGTCTTCCGCTGCTTCGCCTTCATCCACGAGATCGCCCACTTCCGCGCGAAGCGCTCCTTCAACCGCTTCCGCAACGGCTGGAACATCATCTTCGGCATCCCGATGCTGGTGCCGGTGTTCATGTACGACTGTCACGGCGAGCACCACAACCGGCGCTTCTACGGCACCGGGGAGGACGCGGAGTATCTGCCGCTCGCCCGGATGTCCCTCTGGAGCAGCGTCCAGCTGCTCGTCCTGCCGCTGATGCTGCCGCTCTTCGGCCCGTACCGGTTCGGGGTCGTCACCCCGGTCTCCTGGTTCGTCCCCCGCGTGCGCACCTACCTCTACCGGAACCTCTCCTCGCTGAAGATCGACCTGGAGTACGAGGGCCGGCTCCCCAAGCCCGAGGAGAAGCTCAACTGGCGCCTCCAGGAAGCCGCTTGCCTGCTCTGGATGGGGGCCGTCGCCGCGCTGGTCGCCACCGGGACCGTCTCGCTCGGCCGCGTCTGGCAGTGGTGCGCGCTCTTCGCCGCCGTGGCCGTACTCAACTCCGCCCGGCTGCTCGCCGCCCACCGCTACGTGGGCAACGAGGAGGAGATGTCCGTGGTCGAGCAGATGATGGACACCGTCAACCACCCGCGCAACCGTCCGCTCGCCGAGCTGTGGGCCCCGGTCGGGCTGCGGCTGCACGCGCTGCACCATCTGATGCCCGGACTGCCGTACCACAACTACCAGTTGGCGCACGACCGTCTGGTGAGCGCGCTGCCCCCGGACTCGGCCTACCGGCTCACCGAGAGCCCCGGCCTGTTCGCGTCCCTGGGCCGGCTGGTGCGCGAGTCCCGCGCACACCAGAAGGCAGGCACCCTCCTCCCCGCCAGGGCCGCGAAGCCCGCGCGGGGTGTCCCGAGCGATGAAAGGGCCGTCCGATGACCGCCAGTACCGCCTCCGCGGCGAGCACGACCGCCGCCCAGCCGCCGCCGCTGGCCCCCGGCGCCTCGCTTCTCCTCGGCCACGCGCGGGAACTCCAGCGGGACACCATCACGGCGCTCGCCGGGCTGTCGGCCGACGCCCCCGACGGAGTGGCCGGCTTCCGGATCGGCCCCGGCCGGGCCGTCGTCGTCTCCACGGCCGCGACCGTGCGCGAGGTCCTCATCGAGCGGGCCGCCGACTACGGCCGGGGCAAGCGGCAGACCAGGGCGCTGGAGCCGCTGATGGGGCAGGGGCTGCTGGTCAGCGAGGGCGAGACACACGCGCGGCAGCGCCGTATCGTCCTGCCGCATCTCTCGCCCCGCCAGGTGCCCAAGCACGCGGACACGATCGTCGCCGAGGCGGAGCGCTTCGTGTCCCGCTGGGCGGAGCCGGCCGAGGTCGACCTGGTCGCCGAGATGAACTCCCTGACGATGGACATCGTCACCCAGCTCCTCTTCAGCGCCTCGTCGCGGGACAACCGCGCACTGGCCCGCGCGATCACCGAGGCGTTCGAGTGGGAGATGCACGCCATCACCAGCGTGGTGGGGCTGCCGCTGTGGGTCCCCACGCCCAGGAACCGCCGCGCCCGCCGCAACATCGCCCTGATCCGGCGCTGGATCGCCGAGTTCATCACCGAACGGCGGGCCTCGCCCGACCGGGAGGAGACGGTCGACCTGCTGACCGACCTGATGAACACCCGGTACGAGGACGGCAGCGGCATGCCGGACGCCCTGCTCCTCGACGAGGCGCTGACCGCGTGGGGCGCCTCCCAGGAGACGTCGGCCGACGCGCAGGCCTGGACGCTCTACCTGCTCGCCACCCACGACGCGGTGCGCGAACGCGTCCTCGACGAGGTGGACTCGGTCCTCGGCCGCCGCACGGTCACCTTCGAGGACCTGACTCTGCTCCCGTACTGCATGCAGGTCTTCAAGGAGGCCATGCGGCTCTACCCGCCGGCGTCGATGATCCCCCGGCAGGCGGTCAGGGACACGACCGTGGGCAACTACACGATCAAGGCGGGCACGATGGTCTTCATCAACGCCTACAGCCTGCACCGGCGGGCCGAGGTGTTCGAGGACCCGGAGAGGTTCGACCCGGACCGCTTCGCACGCGCGCGTGAGAAGGCCCTGCCCAAGAGCGCCTATCTGCCGTTCGGTACGGGCGGGAACGTCTGCCCCGGCAGCCATCTCGCCATGATGGAGGGCCACTTGCTGACCGCCGTGATGGCGCAGCGACTGCGCGTCGACCTGCTGCCCGGCCAGGAGATCCGCCCCCAGCTGCTGGTGAATCTGCGGCCGAGCCCGGGGGTACGGGCGCGGGTGGTCCTCCGGGACTGAGATGCCCGCCCGCGCTCCCGCAAGCCCGACTCGCCTGTCGTGGCCGGAAGTTGTCGGCCAAAGTGGGGGAAAGGCGGTGTCCGAAAAAGGACGGTCACACCGCCGGACGGGAGCCCCCGCCTACCATCTGGCCATGCTCACCACCCCTCAGCCTCGGTCACCGAGGCGCCGGACAAAGGCAGGGCCGCATTCGTGAACGTCACCATCGTGGGCGGGGGCATAGCCGGGCTCACCTGTGCCCTGAGTCTGCACGCCGCCGGGTTCCGGCCGAGGGTGTGTGAGGCGGCGCGGACCATCGAGGCGGTGGGCGTGGGAATCAACCTGCTGCCGCACGCCGTCCGGGAACTCGCGGAGCTGGGCCTGGCCGACGAGCTGGCCGCCATCGCGCTGCCGCCCCAGCGGCTGAGGTACTACGACCGGGCGGGCGAACCGGTGTGGGAGGAGCCGCTGGGACTCGCGGCCGGCTACCACTGGCCGCAGTACTCCGTCCACCGCGGCCGGCTGCACCTGCTGCTGCTGGCCGCGGTGCGCGAGCGACTGGGGCCGGACGCGGTCCGTACCGGCCTGCGCTTCCAGCGCTTCGAGCAGACGGCGGACGGCGTCCGGGCCCACTTCCTGGACCGGACGAGCGGCGCGGAGACGGCCGAGGACGCCGACCTGCTCATCGGGTCCGACGGCATCGACTCCGCCGTCCGCGCCCAACTCCACCCGGACGAGGGCCCGTCCAACTGGAACGGCGTCCACATGTGGCGCGGAGTGGCGCCGTATCCGCACATACTCGACGGCCGTTCGATCGTGGTGGCCGGCGGCACCCCCGGCGCGAAGTTCGTCGCCTATCCGATCGAGGACCCGGCGATCGAGGGCGGCGAAGCCCTGATGAACTGGGTGCTGGAGGTACGGCACGAGCGCCCCGCCGCCCCGCTGGACCGCTCGAACCGCCGCATCGCACCGGCGGAGGCCCTCGCAGGCCTGGCGGACTGGAGCCTGCCCTGGATCGACCTGGTGAAGCTTGTCGAGCACTCCTCGGCGATCTTCGAGTACCCCATGCTCGACCGCGACCCGCTGCCCTCCTGGACCTCCGGACGGGTCACCCTCCTCGGCGACGCCGCGCACCCCATGTTCCCGATGGGCATGAACGGCGGATCGCAGTCCGTCATCGACACCCGCGTACTGGCCTGGTGCCTGGCCGGCGACCCCGATCCGCTGGCGGCCCTGCGCCGCTACGAGCAACTGCGGCGCCCCACCGTCAACGCCGTCGTCCTGCGCAACCGGGAACTGGGCCCCGAGGAGATCATCGCCCGGGCCGCGGACCACGGCGGAGCCCTGCCGGCCGACGAGGCGCTGAGGATGGCCGACGGCTACCGGACACTGGCCCAGGCCACGGCGGAGCAGGTCAACACCCATGAGTCCTGGTCGGTTTCACGAGACACGGCGGACCCGGTGCTGTGAGAACCATGACCAGGGAGATCTGCGCGGAACGAGGCGTCGACGTCGTCCTTCGGTGAGGTGACGGCCGGTCCGACGGGCACCGGCCGTCATCCGTCGGCGGCGCCCGTGGCGGGCGCCTCGAACGAGGCGTCGCCGTGCAGGTAGCGCCCCGGGGACGTGCCGACGACGCGGCGGAACGCCGCCAGGAAGGCGCTCGGCGTCGCGTAGCCCACCGTGTGCGCGACCCGGGAGACCGGGTGGCCCTCGGCGAGGAGGGGGAGGGCGGCGCGCAGGCGGGCATGGGTGCGCCAGCGGTCGAAGTTCATGCCGGTGTCGTGGACGAACAGGCGGCTCAGGGTGCGCCGGCTCACGCCCACGGCCCGGGCGTGCGCGTCGAGGCCACGGGAGTCGGACGGATCGGCCAACAGCGCGTCGGCCACGGCCCGTACGCGGTCGTCCGACGGATCCGGCACATCGATGGGCGTGGCGGGCAGCGGGTGCAGCAGGTCCGGTACGAGCGCCTCGGCCCGCAGCCGAGCGGCGTCGGGGAGGTTCTCGCGGCCGAGGTGGGTGATGAGGTGGGCCAGCAGCCCGTCGACCGCGACCGCCGTCGGTTCGGTCCAGTCCAGATCGCACCGGTCCGGTTCGAAGTACAGGCTGCACAGCACCGCGTCACGGGTCGCGCCGGTCCGGTGGACGACCCCCGCGGGCAGCCACAGCGCCCGTGTCCGCGGCAGCACCCAGTAGGCGTCACCGACCGCGACGCCGAGGACCCCGCGCCGCGCCCAGGCCAGCTGGTGCTGCGGGTGGCTGTGCGGGACGAACCACTGCCCGGACGCCAGCGGGAGGTTCCCGACGACGATCGCGCCCACTCCGGCGGGGACGGCCCCCACGACGGCATCGGTCATACCCCCCAGGGTATGTCCTCTGGCGTGTCCTCAACGCGATACGACCTGGCCCCGTAGCGGCTGGCAGCCAACTCGGCCGGTGCATAGCGTCGTTGCATGCCGATCAGCCAGCCGCGCCCCGGGCGCCGCCACCGTTCGTACCGTCCGCCCACCAGGACGGGGCGCCCGGCATGACGTCGCCGACAACCGCCGCCACCACCAAGGCCGTCGGGCGCAGGGGACCGGCCCTGGTGGTGCTCTGCTTCGTACAGTTCATGCTCGTCCTGGACGACAACGTGGTGAGCGTCGCGCTCCCCACCCTGCGCGACGACCTCGGCTTCAGCACCGCCGGCCTGGCCTGGGTCGTCAACGCCTACTTCCTCGCCTTCGGCGGGCTGTTGCTGCTGTTCGGCCGCATGGCCGACCTGCTGGGCCGCAGACGTGTCTTCCTGACCGGTGTGGCGCTGTTCGGTACGGCGAGCCTCGTCTGCGGGCTCGCGCAGGAGCCGTGGCAACTCGTCGGCGGGCGTTTCGTCCAGGGCGCGGGAGCGGCCATGGCCAGCCCTGCCGCGCTGGCACTGATCGCGCTCCTGTTCCCCGGCACCGAGGAACGCGCCAAGGCGTTCGGCCTCTGGGGCGGCATCGCGGGTCTCGGCGGAACGGCCGGCCTGGTGATCTCCGGCGCGCTGACCGGCCTCGCGTCCTGGCGCTGGATCTTCCTGATCAACCTGCCGGTGGCCCTCGCCGCCCTGGTGCTGCTCCCGCGCCTGGTCCCCGAGAGCCGGGCCGAGCGCGCGGTACGCCTCGACGTACCCGGTGCGGTTCTCGGCACCGGCGCCCTGGTGGCCCTGGTCTACGGACTGCTGCGGACCGGGGAGACGGGCTGGGGGGACACCGCCGCCGCCGGGCCGTTGGTGCTGGCCGTGTTCCTCGCCGTCGCCTTCCTCGTGGTCGAGTCACGGACCACCGAGCCACTGGTGCCGCTGTCGTTCCTGTCCTTCCGCTTCCGCGCGGTCGCCAACGGCGCGACCCTGCTGTTCTCGGCCGCCATGTACGCGATGGCCTTCCTGCTGATGCTGCACCTGCAGACCGTGCTCGGCTACCGCCCCCTCGCGGCCGGCCTCGCCTATCTGCCGTACGGCGGCGGCATCCTGGCGGGCATGTGGCTGTCCTCCCGGGCGGTGATCAGGCTGGGCATGCGCCCGACCCTCGTCACCGGGTTCCTGACCAGCGCGGCCGGACTCCTGCTGCTGTCCGGGGTGGCGCCGAGCGACGGTTACGCCTCCGGGGTGCTGCCCGGCATGCTCCTCACGAGCCTCGGATGCGGACTGAGCCTGCCGGCCCTGACCGTCGCCGCGCTCACGGGCACCACCGAGGAGGACGCCGGACTCGGCTCGGCCGTCCTCAGCTCCGGACAGCAGATCGGCGGGGCGGTGGGAGTGGCGGTGCTCGTCGCCCTGGCCACGCGCCGCAGCGAGGCCCTGGCCGCCCGGGGCGACGCCGCGCACGCCGCGACGGAGGGTTTCTCGCTCGCTCTCACCGTCACCGCCGTTCTGCTCGCGATCGGCGCCGTCCTCATAGCCGCCCTGCTGGGGAGCGGAAGGTCCGGCGATAGCTGTCCGGAGGCACCCCGACCGCGCGGTTGAAGTGGCGGCGCAGGGTCGCGGCCGTGCCCATGCCGGTGGCCGACGCGATGGCGTCGACCGTGTCGTCGGTGGTTTCCAGCAACTCCTGGGCGCGGCGGATCCGTTGGGTCAGCAGCCAGCGCAGCGGGGTGGTGCCGGCCACCGACCGGAAGTGGCGGCCCAGGTTGCGTGAGCTCATCCGCGCCTGGCGGGCCAGGTCCTCAACACTCAGCGGGTGGTCGAGCCGTTCGAGCACCCAGGGGAACAGCGCGGCCAGCGGGTGGTCGGTCCTGGCGGGCAGCGGTGTGGTGACGAACTGGGCCTGGCCGCCGTCCCGGTGGGGTGGCACGACCAGGCGCCGGGCGACGGTGTTGGCGATCGACGAGCCGTGGTCGAGGCGTACCAGATGCAGGCACAGGTCCAGCGCGGCGGCCTTGCCGGCGGAGGTGAGCACGCTGCCGTTGTCCACGTACAGCACGTCCGGGTCGACGCTCACCCGTGGGTGGCGGTCCGTCAGGAGATCGGTGTGCGCCCAGTGCGTCGTCGCGCGTCTGCCGTCCAGCAGGCCGGCGGCGGCCAGTACGAACGCGCCCGTGCACAGGGAGGCCACGCGCGCGCCCGCCTCGTGGGCCGAGCGCACCGCGTCGACCAGGTCGGCGGGCGGGTCCACGTCCACGTCGGCCCAGCCGGGGACGATGACCGTGTCGGCGTACCGCAGCCGGTCGAGACCGTGGTCGGGCTCCAGCAGGAACCGGCCGACCCGCACGGGGGAGGGACCGCAGACGCTGAGGCGGTACCAGGGAGTGGTGACGGCGTCAGGTGCGGAGCCGAAGATCTCGTACGCCACGGACAGTTCGAAATGCAGCATTCCGTCGGTGACGGCCAGCGCGACAGTGTCCATGTCCGGAACTGTACGGGGCGTGGCGTTCCGGACACTCGTCCACGGGCCCCGCCGTCGACAGGATTGCGGACAGCGGAACGGTCGAGCGCAGGAGGAGAAACAATGGAATCGGGCCCCACTGTCGCGGTGTACGGCGCGTACGGACACACCGGGCGCTTCGTCGTCGCGGAGCTGCTGGAACGCGGATTGACCCCCCTGCTCGCCGGCCGCGACCCCGGCAAACTGAAGCAACTGGCCGCGGACCGGCCCGGACTCGACGTCCGGCCGGCCCCGGTCGACGACCCGGCCGCGCTCGACCGCGCGCTGGCGGGCGCGGCGGCCGTGATCAACTGCGCCGGGCCGTTCGCCACGACCGCCGCCCCCGTGATCGAGGCGGCCCTGCGCGCTGGGATCCCGTACGTGGACGTGGCGGCCGAGGTCGAGGCCAACATGGACACGTTCGCGCTCTTCACGGACCGCGCCCGCGCCGCGGGAACGGTGATCGTCCCGGCCATGGCCTTCTTCGGCGGCTTCGGCGATCTGCTGGCCACGGCGGCGATGGGCGACTGGACCGCCGCCGACGAGGCGCACATCGCGTACGGGCTGAGCGGCTGGCACCCCACGGACGGCACGCGGCTGGCGGGCCAGGTCTCCCGTACGCGCCGGGGCGGTGAACGCGTCCGCTACACCAAGGGGCGGCTGGAGTACCGTACCGACGCCCCGCCCACCCTCCACTGGCCGTTTCCCGAGCCCCTGGGCAGCCGGGCCGTCGTCGGGGAGTTCACGATGGCGGACGTCGTCACCATCCCCAGCCATGTGGACGTCCCCGAGGTGTGCACGTACATGACGGTCGAGGCCGCCAAGGAGCTGGCGGCCCCTGACACACCGGCACCGGCCGCCGTCGACGCGCGGGGGCGCTCCGCGCAGACCTTCCTCGTCGATGTCGTCGTCCGCTCCGGCGGCGCCGAACGGCGCGCGGTGGCGCGGGGCCAGGACATCTACGCCGTCACGGCGCCGCTCGCGGTGGAGGCGGTCCACCGCGTCCTCACGGGGCGGACCAGGACGGTGGGCGCCGCCTCGGCCGGGGCGGTCTTCGACGCGGCCGACTTCCTGCGCGCGCTGTCCGCGCACGTGACCGTCGAGCTGAGTCACACGGAGACCAGCCGCACGGCCGCCGGTCGCTAGGCCGCCAGGAGGTCCACCAGCCGGTCGCGGACACCGTCCCTGTCCCTGCCGCCCTCCGGGGCCGGCACCAGCCGCTCCCGCCGCTCCGGGTCCCGGGACAGGACATGCAGCCGCCCGTCGTTGCGGGCCAGCACCAGGTCCGTGCTGGTCCCCGCCGTCTCGGCGGAGCCCACCGCCGTGTAGTCGGTGACGGTCACCAGTGCGGAGCGCTCCGCGCCGCTGAGCACGGCATCGGTGTCCGTCGACGGATCTCTGTCCGCCGCGGGGCCGCGGGGCAGCCACTCGGTGAGCGTACGGAGCGCCTCGTCCAGCTTGTGGAGGCCGATCTGGTGCACGCCGAGCGCGTCGATACGGATCATCAGGCAGATCTGTTCGGGCTGGGGGAGCAGCAGGATCCGCCACGGCTCGCCCGCTTCCGTACCGGTCGTACGGGCGTCGAGCACCTTCCTGGCGCGCTGCTGGAACGCTACGGCGATGCCCAGGTCCCCGCGTACCTGGACCTCCTCGCCCGAGGAACCCGCGAGGAGCAGTTCGCGTGCGGCCAACGAGCGTACGGCCTCGGCGAGTTCGTCGTCCGACGGCCTGGCCTCCAGGAAGTCCACGACCGCGTCCACCGCGGTGAGTTCGGCGATGGTGTACGCACCGAGCAGCACCGGCCCGGTGTTCACCAGATCGACCACGGCCGAGACGAGCCCGTGCGGAACGGACGCCTCGCCGGGGCTCGGCCGCGACGCCGAAGGGGCGCCGCTCTGGTCCTCGCTCATGACGAACCTCCTGTCCGCCAGTCGTCTGCGGCGGTCGCCCTACGGCTCTCGCGCAGCACCTCGGCGGCGGTACGGGACGGGGTCTGTGTCACCCACACGTCGGAGTTGCCGAACAGGCCCCGGCCGCCCCGGTCGGACAGCGCCTGGCCCAGCTCGCCGGCCAGATCCGGCCGGTCCGGCGGCGGGAACCGGCCGGCCAGCTCCTGGGACGCGGACGTGACGTCGTCGTCGGCCTCGATCCGCCGCAGCGCCTGGGTCAGGGACCGCGCGACCGGTGGCGACAGGGACGTGGGCATCGCCAGCACCGGCGAGAGATACATCGGCCGCCGCTCGGTCATCCGCGACAGCCCCCAGGGCCCGACATTGCTGTCGGTGAACTTGTACACGACGTAATCCATCAGGTGCCGCAGGTCGCTCGGACGCGGCAGCTTGGACCCGCCGAACGCGGCCGGGGTCTTCTCCAGCTGCACCCAGGTGCCCTGCACCGTCCGGCCGTGCAGCTTCTCCCGTACGACCTGCCCGCGCATCCCGATGTCCGGGTAGAGCTTCTTGTCGATGTCGCGGTGGTGGCTGGAGATCCGGGGATGGCTGCCCTTGGCGAGCCGCCACTTCTCGTACAGCCGCGGATCGTCCACCAGCACATGCCCACCGCGCAGTACGTCTCTGAGCTGCGGCACCTGGAGCCCGTGCCCCTCCAGGTCGGCCAGGATCTCCGCCTCCTCCGGGCTGAGCCGTTCGGCGGCCTGGACCAGGCCCTTGCGGTACGCCCCGGCCCGCGCGGTGATCTCGATCATGAGCCGCACCCGGGTCCGCACCAGATCCGCCTGTTCGGCGCGGGCGGCGTCGGAGGCCGCCCGGCCGTGCCGCTGGGCGTGCGAGACGAACGCCCGCGTGTGCTTGCGTTCCATCAGGCCAGTACAGCACGAGGGGCGGGTACGCGCAGGTCAGGGCCGCAGGCGCTTGTCGAGTTCGGCGAGGACGCCGCGGGCCGCCGTGGGACCGGTGTTGAGGTAGAAGGCGTCGTCGTCGACGGGGACGGCCCTCTTGGACGCGACGGCGGTCAGCGTCGGCCAGAGCGGTGCCCGCGTGAGCGCGGTCGCCTCGGCGTCGTCGCCCTGCACCGCGTAGAACAGCCAGTCGGCGTCGGCCCGGTCCAGTTGTTCGTTGCTGATGTCCTCGGAGGTCTCGTCGAACCGCTGGCTCCCGGGGCGGCCGAGCCCCGCGTCCTCGGCGATGCTCCCGGTGAAGGACGGCACCCCGAAGACCCGCAGGCGGTCACCGTTCAACCGCAGGAAGGACACGCTGACCGGCTTCTCCACGGCCTTGTCCAGCTCTTCGGCGTCCCGGTGGAAGGCGTCGAGGAGCTTCCGCGCCTGCTCCGTCTTGCCGATGCTGTCGGCGACGAGCAGGAAGTCCTGCTTCCAGTAGACGCCGGTGCCCTGGGTCGCCACCGTGGGAGCCAGTTCGCTCAGCGCCTTGTAGAGGCCGTCGGCGTCCTTCCCGGCGATGTTCATCAGGATCAGGTCGGGCTTGATGTTCGCTATCGCCTCCAGGCTCGGGTCCACCCGGGAGCCCACGTCGGCGACATCGGCGAGCGCGGCCGACTTCTGCGGGAAGGCCGCCGACAGGTACGGAGGGATCAGCCCGGCGTCCTCGCCGCGCGTGGATCCCGCCGGTACGACCCCGAGGGTGAGCAGCGCGTCGGCCTGCCCGGTGGAGATGACGACCACCTTCTCGGGCGCCGTACCGATCGCGGTTCTGCCCTCGAAGTGGGCGACGGTACGCGGGAATTGGCCGTCCTTCACGCCGCTGCCCATGCCGTCGGGCACGGCTCTGGGGGCGGTGTGGGTGGTGGTGCCGGACTGCGGGGCGGCGCCCGTGTCCGGGGAGGCGGGGGAGGAGGAATCGGACGAACAGGCCGTGAGCAGCAGGGCACTTGCCATGAGGAGGCCGGCGCTGAGACGGGTGAGGGGGAAGTCACGGAAGCGGTACACGAGAAATTAGCTTAGGCTCACCTAAGTGTCATTGAGCAAGGATCGCGACCGTGCCGTCGCTCACATCTCTCCCGCCAGGCCCCCCGAACGCGGTTCCGGGCGCCTCGCGCGCCGCCGTCTCCTCGTGCTGACGGGCTGTCTTGTCCTGGTGGCCGGCCTCGTTCTGGTCAGCCTCGCCGTGGGCTCCCGTACCGTCCCGCTCGAAACGGTGTGGAGCGTACTGCTGCACGACGACGGCAGCCCGGAAGCCCTGATCGTCTGGCGGCTGCGGGTGCCCCGTACCGCGCTCGCCGTCGTCGTGGGCGCCGCCCTGGCCCTCGCCGGGACCGTGATGCAGGCGATCACCCGCAATCCGCTCGCGGAGCCCGGCCTCGTCGGGGTCAACGCCGGTGCCTCGCTCGCCGTCGTGATCGCGGTCGCCGCGTTCCAGGTCACCGAGGTGTCCGGATACATCTGGTTCGCCCTCGTCGGCGCGATCCTGGCCGCGCTGCTCGTCCACACACTCGCGGCCGGCTCCGCCAGGAGCCACCAGCACACCCGACTCGTCCTGGCCGGGGCCGCGTTGTCGGCGAGCCTCGGAGCCTGTACGGGCATCCTGACCATGTTCAACTCGACGGCCTTCGACTCCTACCGGTTCTGGGTCGTCGGATCCCTCCAGAACCGTGGGATCGACGTCCTCGTGGCCGTCGCCCCGTTCGTCGCCGCCGGAACGGTGATCGCGCTCCTTCTCGGCCCCGCCCTCAACGCCCTCGCCCTCGGCGACGAGACCGGCCGCGCCCTGGGCCTGCGCGTGAGCTGGGTACGGGCCGCCGGGTTCTGCGCCGTCATGCTGCTCTGCGGCGCAGCGACCGCCGCGGCGGGTCCGCTCGCGTTCGTCGGCCTCGCGGTGCCGCACGCGCTGCGCCTGCTGCTGGGCCCCGACCACCGGTGGCTGCTCGCGTACGCGCTCCCGGCAGGCGCCGTCCTGCTGCTCATGAGCGACATCATCGGGCGGATCGTCGCGCCGCCGGGGGAGTTGGAGGTCGGTATCGTCACCGCGTTCCTGGGCGCGCCGGTGCTGGTGTGGTTCATCGTCCGCCGGCGGAGGACGGCCCTGTGACCGAGTCGTACGCACCCCGCACCGTTACCCGTACCCGTACCCGTGCCGCCCGCGTCCGCCGACTTCCCGGCGGCATCACGCTGCGGTACTCCGCGCGCGCCGTGACCGTCGCCGCCGTCCTGCTCCTCGCGTGCCTGGCCACCGCACTGCTCGGACTGTTCACCGGCACCTACCGCATCGGCGGCTGGCAGGTGCTCGACGCGCTGACCGGGTCGGGCTCCGGCGCCGACCGGTTCATCGTGGTGGACCAGCGGCTGCCCCGTATCTGCGCGGCCCTGCTCGTCGGCGCGTGCCTCGGACTCTCCGGAGCCCTCTTCCAGAGCCTGGCCCGTAACCCCTTGGCCAGCCCCGACGTCATCGGATTCACCACCGGATCCACCAGCGGCGCCCTCACTGTCATCCTCGCGGGCGGCGCCGGCACCGGCGTGGGTGTCGGTACGGGGGCGGTCGCCGGCGGTCTGGCGACGGCCGTCGTCGTCTACGCGCTCACCGCGCCACGCGGCGTCTCTGGCAACCGGCTTGTCCTCGCCGGGATCGCGGTCGGCGCGATGCTCGCCGCGTTCAACTCCTTCCTCATCACCCGGGCCGATCTGGAGTCCGCGGAAAGCGCCAAGGCGTGGACGTTCGGCAGTCTCAACGCCATCACCTGGACCCAGGTCGTACCGCTGCTCGTCGCGCTCCCGGTGCTCGCCGCCGCGGCCCTCGCGGCCGGCCGGCCCCTGCGCATGATGGAGATGGGCGACGACACCGCCGGCGCGCTGGGCGTGAACGTCCAACGGGTGCGCGCGACAAGCCTCCTGCTCGGCGTCGCCCTGGCCGCCGGGGCGACCGCCGTGGCCGGCCCGATCGGTTTCCTCGCGCTCGCCGCACCCCAACTGGCCCGGCGCGTCACCCGGGGCCCCGGCATCACGCCCGGTTCGGCGATGCTCGTCGGCGCGCTGATCCTCGCCGTCGCCGACGCGACGGCCCAGCGCGTACTGGCCCCTTTCCAGATTCCGGTCGGGCTGGTCACCGGCGCCCTCGGCGGCCTCTATCTGCTCGGACTGCTCTGGCGGGAGAAGCGGAACGGCGGTTGAAACCCGCCCGCACCACGCGCCCTAGCGGGGAAGCCGGACCGTGAAGACCGTCGAACCCGGGCGGCTGGCCACCTCCGTCGTGCCGTGGTGCGCCTGTATCAGGGACCGCGCGACCGCGAGCCCCAGCCCGCTGCCGCCGCTGTCACGGGTGCGGGCCTTGTCCACGCGGTAGAAGCGGTCGAAGACCCGCTCCTGGTCGGTGGCCGGGATACCGAGACCGCGGTCGCCGACCCGGACCACCGCGGCGTCACTCTCGACGGACAGCTCCAGCGACACCGGCGTACGGGCCGGGGTGTGCACCGCCGCGTTGGTCAGCAGATTGTCCAGGACCTGCCGGATATGCAGCGGGTCGAGCCGCATCCGTACCGGCCCGCCGTCGACCCTCACCGACAGCGGACGGTCCGGCCGCCCCGCCCGGAACGCGTCCGCCGCCTGGTTCAGCAGCTCCGCCGGATCGGTCTCCTCCAGCCGCAGCGGGGCCTCCACATCGGCGGCGTCCAGGCGCGCGAGCAGCAGCAGGTCGTCAAGGAGGAGCCCCATCCTGGCCGCCTCCGCGCGCAGACGTGCCAGGTGTCTGTCCCGTTCGGCGGGCTCGTTGGCCGCCGCGTACTGGAACAGGTCCGCGTAACCGCGTACCGACATCAGCGGCGTACGCAGCTCGTGCGACGCGTCCGCCACGAACCGGCGCAGCCGCTGTTCCGCCTCGGTGCGTACGGCCAGCGAGTCGTCGATGTGCTCCAGCATGGTGTTGAACGCGGTGCGCAGCTCCCCGACCTCGGGGCCGCCGTCGTCGGAGTCGACGCGTACCGGCAGCCGCGCCGAGTCGGTGAAGTCGTGCGAGGTGATGTCGCGTGCCGTGTGCGCCATGTCGCTGAGCGGTTTGAGCCCGCGCCGCAGCAGCGAACGGCCCAGCACCACCAGAGCGACCAGGGCCAGCGAGAAGCCGACAAGCTGGACGGTGACCAGCTGGTCCATCGTCTTCTCGATGGGCTCCATGGGGGCCGCGGTGACCAGGACCACCCCGGGGCTGACCTCGCAGGCGCGCAGCCGGTACTCGCCCTGCCCCTCGATGTACGCGGTGCGGAAGACCTCCCTCGCCCCCGAGTCGCGCTGCACCTCGGCGACGGCGGAGAGCTTCCCGGCGTCCGCCGGCACGTCGCTCGGCCTGCGCAGCACGGCCCGGTCGTCCGTCACCTCGTACACCGCCGTGTACCAGCGGTAGTACGGCTGACGCTCCACCGTCCCGTGCACCTCGGCGTCCTTGGCCTGGGTGCCCTGGACCAGCGCCATCTGGTCGTTGAGCTGGTGCTCCAGATAGTCGCGCATGTACGTCGACAGGGCGGTGCCGACGGCGGCGAACACCGCCAGGGCCAGCACGCCGAGCCCCAGCGCGAGCCGGGTGCCCAGGCGCAGCCTGCGGTACGTCGCGGTGAGCCGGGTGGGACGGCCGCTCACCGGGCGACCTCCCGCACCACGTACCCAACGCCCCGCACGGTGTGGATCAGCGGCGCGCCGCCGTCACCCGGCTCGTCGAGTTTGCGGCGCAGCCGGCTGATGACCAGCTCCACCACGTTGGACCGGCCGCCGAAGCCGTACTCCCACACATGGTCCAGGATCTGCGCCTTCGTCAGCACGGTCGGCGACTTGCGCATCAGATAGCGCAGCACCTCGTACTCGGTGGGCGTGAGCGTCAGCAGCCGGTCGCCGAGCCGTACCTCCCGCGTGTCCTCGTCCATCGTCAGCTCCGCGACCCGCAGGACGGAACGCTGGAAACCGGGCCCGGCGCTGCGGCGCAGCACCGTACGCAGCCGGGCCATCAACTCCTCGACCGCGAACGGCTTGACGAGATAGTCGTCGCCGCCCCGGGTCAGCCCGGCGACCCGGTCGGAGACACCGTCGCGCGCCGTGAGGAACACCACCGGCACCATCGTCCCGGACGACCGCAGCCGGTCCAGCACGGCGAAACCGTCCAGCCCCGGAAGCATCAGGTCGAGCACCACGATGTCCGGCCCGAACTCCGCCGCCCGCAGCAGCGCCTCCTCGCCGGTGTGCGCGGTGACCGCCTCCCAGCCCTCGTACCGGGCGACCGTCGCCACGAGATCGGCGATCGGCGGGTCGTCGTCCACGACGAGAAGGCGCACTTTTTCCACCCACCCATAGTGCTGTACGCGCCCGCCGCCGCCCCACGCCCGGACGGCTCCCGGCCCATATCGATAAGCAGTTGAAAGTTCGCCGACAGGAAAACGACAGCTCCCGGCAGGCAGGCTCGGACTCCCAGACACCGATCAAGGAGTCGCCGCCCGTGACGACCGTCCAACGTGTCCAGCCGCCTCCCACGCCGGTCCGCCCCCAAGTGGTGGCCCGCGCCGGTCTGTACGCCCTGTTCGCCGCCAACGTGATCGTGGTGAGCGTGTTCTTCGTCCGGGCGGGGTTCGCGTCGAACGCCCTCGTCCTGCTCGGGCGGCTGGCCGGGCTCTACGCGGCCCTGCTGATGGCCTTCCAACTGCTGCTCGTCGCCCGGCTGCCGTTCTTCGACCGCCGTATCGGCATGGACCGGCTGACCTCCTGGCACCGGTGGGTCGGCTTCGGCCTGCTGTGGCTGCTGCTCGCGCACGGCGTGTTCATCGTCTTCGGCTACGCCCAGTCGTCGTCGATGGGCCCGGTCGACCAGCTGGTCGACCTCGCCGAGACCGTCGAGGGGGTGCTGCGCGCCGTCGTCGCGATGGCCCTGATCATCCTGGTTGGCGCCGTCTCGGCCCGCTACGCCCGCCGCCGACTGGCGTACGAGACCTGGCACTTCATCCACTTCTACACCTATCTCGCGGTGGTGCTGGCCTTCACCCACCAGGTCGCGGCGGGCTCCACCTTCACCGCGTCGCCCATCGCCACGGCGTACTGGTACACCCTGTGGGGCGTCGCCCTCACCTCGGTCCTCGTCGGCCGCCTCGTCCTGCCCCTGTGGCGCAACCTGCGCCACAGGCTGCGGGTGACGGCCGTCGTCCCCGAGTCCGACCACGTCGTCTCGATCTACGTCACCGGCCGCCACCTGGACCGGCTGCCCGCCCGCGCCGGCCAGTTCTTCCTCTGGCGGTTCCTGACGAGGGACCGCTGGTGGCAGGCGAACCCCTTCTCGCTCTCGGCGGCCCCCGACGGCGACCGGCTCAGGCTCACCGTCAAGACCGCCGGCGACGGCACGGCGGCGCTGCGCCAACTCAAGGTCGGCACCCGGGTGTTCGCGGAGGGCCCGTACGGCGCGTTCACCACGATGCACCGCACCCGACAGGACACCCTGCTCGTCGCCGGAGGCGTCGGCATCACCCCCGTCCGCGCGCTGCTTGAGGAACTGCACGGCCACGTCGTGCTCATCTACCGCGTCGCCACCGACCGGGACGCGGTCCTGTACGAGGAGCTGACCGAACTGGCCCACGCCAAGGGCGCCCAACTGCACCTGATCACCGGGCCGGCCGCCCCGGACAAGCTGGCCCCGCACGAACTGGCCCTGCTCGTACCGGACATCGCCGACCGGGACGTCTATGTGTGCGGACCGCCCGGCATGACCACGGCGGTGCTGCGCTCCTTGCGTCAACTGGCCGTGCCCAGGCGGCAGATCCACGCCGAGCGTTTCAGCCTGGCCGGATAGAGGGGGAAGACGATGAAGCGAGTCCTGCCCGTCCTGGCACTGACCGTCGCCGCGGTGATCCCGCTGTGGCGCTACGAACCGTCCCTCGGCACGAGCGCCGAGACGGCGCCCCCGGTACCGGCCCCGCCGGTCAACCCGCCCGATCCGGACGGGGAGTCCGGCGCCACCGCCCCGCTGGTGGTCCGTGGCTCCACCGTCTCCACCGAGAAGGGCCCGGTGGAGGTCGAGGTGACCTTCGAGGGCGAGCGGATCAGCGCCGTACGCCTGCTGCGACAGCCCGACCACCCGCAGACCACCGCCGCCGTACCGACCCTGATCGAGGAGACGCTCGAAGCGCAGAGCGCCGACATCGACACGGTCACCGGCGCCACGATCACCAGCGACGGGTACCGGGAGTCGCTCCAGGCCGCCATCGACGCGAGGGGCGCCTGAGGTGCTGCGGGTCGAGCACGTCATGGGCTTCCCCGTCTCGGTGCGCGTCGACGAGGGGGCCGGTGCGCCGGAGACCGCCGCGGACGAGGTGTTCGCCTGGCTGCGCGAAGTCGACGCGCGCTTCAGCCCGTTCAGGCCCGACAGCGAGGTGTCCGCGCTGGACCGGGGCGAGATCCCGGCCGGTGCCGTCAGCCCGGAACTGGCGGAGATCCTCGGCCTGTGCGAGCACTACCGGCTCGCCACCGGCGGCGCGTTCGACGCCCGGCTGCCGGGGCGCGGCCTCGACCCCTGCGCGGTGGTGAAGGGCTGGTCGGTGCAGAAGGCGGCGGAACTGCTGTCGGCCGCCGGCGCCACTCGGTACTGCGTGAACGCCGGCGGCGACGTCGTCGCGGCCGGCGGGCCCTGGCGCGTCGGCGTACGCCACCCCGAACACGCCGACCGGCTCTGCGCGGCACTGGAGATCACCGACGGCGCGGTGGCCACCTCCGCCCGGTACGAGCGCGGCGACCACATCCTCGACGCCCGCACCGGCCGCCCCGCCACCGGCCTGCTCAGCCTCACGGTCGTCGCCCCGTCCCTGACCGAGGCGGACGCCACCGCGACGGCGGCGTTCGCGATGGGCGCGCGGGGCGTCGGATGGGCCGCGTCGAGGGACGGCTGCGAGGTGTTCGCGGTGGACGAGAAGCGCCGGGTACTGCGCACGCCCGGATTCCCCTCCGTACGCGCCGCGGCCTGACGATGCCCGGCGCTACGCCGAGGGCTCGTACCGCTTCATGTCGTCGCGCAGACGCCGGTCCGGTCCCCACGTGAACAGCCGGCAGATCCCGTTGACCGGTCCGTACAGCGGGCGTGCGTCGTCCTCGACGCCTTCCTCGTCCGCGTACTCGGCCTTCCGCTCCCAGGGGATCGTCACGAACGGCCGCACCGTGTACGGCGGGAACGACGCCGCGTCGGGATGGAGCTGCCACACGGTGCCGCAGACGCGGTTGTGCACCTCGCCCAGATACCAGGCCGCGACAAGCATGAAGGGGCTGTCCTCGTGCGCCCGCGCGTCCTCGTGGGAACTGAAGGTGGCGCGGATCAGCTCTTCGAGCCGGTCGACCGACTCGGCGCCGAAGTCCCACGCCCCGTACGCCCGCGCCCGCTCCGCCCACGCGGGAAACGCCGCCCGCCGCGCGGCCAGCCATTTGCGCAGGACGGGGTTGTCGCCGCGCAGCCGGTCCGCCGCGTGCTGGCGTTCCTGGTCGGCCAGATACGCGTCCTCGTCCTCGAACTCCTCACCGCGTTCCATACCGCGCGACTCTAACCGCCTGTACCAGCACCCGCGTAAAGACCATGTGAGCAAAGGGAGTTGGAACATGTCGCCCGCGCGTGTCGGCGGGACGTCCCGTACATGACAGTCCTATGTTGGTGGGTCTCGCCGGCCCCGATCGACCACGGGGGCCCAGGGGCCGCGCGAGGACCGCCTGAACGGGGTCCCCGGGGGAAACCGACGTGAACCATTCGACCAGACACGGACGTCCGCGTGCGCTGATGCGTGCCGTCGTCGCCGTCGCCGGTGCCGCCGTGCTGTCCTTCGGCGCGCTGCCGGCGCTGACGGGAACGGCCGGCGCCGCGCCGAAGCCGGACATCCGCTGCGACGAGCTGTACAAGATATCCGGCGTGCGCCCGGGGGGTCTGCCCGCCGGAGACGCCTCCCGCGTGAAGTCACTGTGGGACACCTACGACTACGTCAACAGCGGCCTCCAGTGGGACGGCCTTCCCGCGCCGGAGCCCGGTGAAGTCAGCGACGACCCGGACGACTACAAGAAGGGGACGAAGGAGCGCGTCTACGCGTACTGGGAGCGGGCGCGCACCAAGTACCCCGACCGGTGGTCCGACTTCGGGACCTGGCTGCGGGAGGCGTACATACCGCCCTCCGGCCACGACCCGCGCGGCAAGGCCTTCGAGGCGAAGGTCGTGCGGGACATGGGGCTGGTGGGTCCGGACTGGATCTGCCAGAAGGAGGTCACCTTCAAGGACCCCGACACCGGCAAGGAGTACAAGCGCACCCTCGACGCCTACAACAAGCGCACCAACCACATCGTCGAGATCAAGTCCAACGGCAAGCACGACCCGGCGCAGGCGCCGAAGGACCGTGCCTGGTCCAAGGACCCGAAGTGGAACGGCTCCCGTTACACCATCGTCCACGGCCAGCCGCAGAAGTCCGGCACGACCAAGTTCGTCCAGGAACTGCGCACCAACGCGCCGAACCGGACCGTCACCACGTACCAGCACCTGTCCTCGGCCAATGAGCGCCCGCCGGCCGGCGGCAGCCCGTACAAGCAGGGCAACGGACTGATGACACCCCCGGGACAGCCGGGGGCCAGGACCGGTGGCGCCGACATGATCAACCGGTCGCAGCCGACGCCGGAGACCATGCGCCGCCAGATCGAGGCCGCGCGCGGCGTGCCCGGTGCGGCGAACGCGCTGCGCGGTCCGGGCGGGGTGGACTTCTCCACCCTGGAACTCCAGTACGTGGGCAAGCCCGTCAAGGGCAAGGGCGTCGACTACGCGTTCAGCGCGAAGGAGGACCCGGAGGAGAACACCGGCTGGGGCGGCAAGGCCAAGGCCCAGCTGATCTCCGACTCGTTCCTCACCTGGCTGGCCCTGACACCGGACAAGTTCTGGGTCAACCTCAACCCGGACGAGCCCGACCGCATCATGGACGCCAAGTTCGGCACGACCGACGCCGGACGGGTCCTGCTGGAGGCCGACCTCCGGATGAAGCACGACTTCTACCGGGCCATGGACCCCAAGACCGACCTCGGCCGCCGCTACTGGGCCGCGCTGCCCAAGGAGGACGGCAAGCCGTGCATGCCGGGTCTGCGCAACTGGATCGAGCCCAAGCCCGCCCAGGTACGCGAGCAGGACGGCGGCATCTACATCCTCGACGCCCCGCTGCGGCTGAAGTCCACCGCGCAGACCACGTCGACGCCCGGCCCCGGTGAGCCGATCTGCACCCCGGACGAGGCGGAGACCGCGGCCGCGCAGACGGTGATCGACGCCATGATCGTCCCGGCGGTCGAGAAGCAGATCAACACCGAGCCGCAGTACGCGGACCTGCGCCGCGTCTACAACGCCCGGGTCGCCGCGGAGTTCGTACGCCAGCAGGACGCCGAGGCGCCCACGGACTACCGCTCCGTCATCAACAGCAACGACGTCTCGAAGTGGCCGCTGCGCGCGCCGAACGAGAAGTGGGACAAGAACGAGCTGTTCCAGGAGTACCGGAAGATCTACACCGAGGGGGAGTTCCAGTACGACGTCCCGACGGCGGGCGGCACGATGATCTACATCGTCGGTGGCGTCGACATGTCCAAGGCGCCCAAGAAGAACGTCAGCGCCGAACAGTTCCGCTCCGAGCACCGCTATCTGCCGCGTACCAAGGACACCTCGGTCAAGGCGATGACGAACGACGCGGAGAGGGACGGCACGCTCTTCCTCGGCGGCAACACCGCGGGTGAGAACCCGGGTTCGAAGCCCGATCCCACGCCGAGTCCCACGAAGCCGGCCGACCCCGGCGACGGCGAACCGTCGTCCCCGGCACCGGACCCCTCGTCCGCCGGCGGCGAACCGTCCGACCCCGTCACGGGCAAGGAGCCCGACGGCGATCTCGCCGACACCGGCTCCGGCACCCCTGTCGGACTCATCTCGGCCATCGCCGTCGCGATCGTCGCGCTCGGCGGGGCGCTGGTGTGGTGGATGCGCCGCCGCAAAGCAGGGACCGCCGCTCAATAGGCGTACGGCCCGGACGGGTTGACGAACGGCCGACGGCGCCGCGGGAACGCTCCCCGCGGCGCCGTCGGTGCGAGGGCGGCCCCCCGCGAGGTGGTGCGTGGGTCAGACACCGACGCCGAAGTCCGTCGCGATACCGGAGAGGCCGGAGGCGTAACCCTGGCCCACGGCGCGGAACTTCCACTCCGCGCCGTTGCGGTACAGCTCGCCGAAGACCATCGCGGTCTCCGTCGAGGCGTCCTCGGTGAGGTCGTAGCGGGCCAGTTCGGCGCCGCCGTCCTGGTTCACCACGCGGATGAACGCGTTGCGGACCTGGCCGAAGCTCTGGCCGCGGGACTCGGCCTCGTGGATCGAGACCGGGAAGACGATCTTGTCGACGTCGGCGGGGACACCCGCGAGGTTGACCTTCAGCGACTCGTCGTCGCCCTCGCCCTCACCGGTCAGGTTGTCACCGGTGTGCTCGACCGAACCGTCGGGGCTCTTCAGGTTGTTGTAGAAGATGAAGTGCTGGTCGGAGGGGACCTTGCCGGCCGCGTTGACGAGCAGCGCGCTCGCGTCGAGGTCGAAGTCGGCGCCGGTCGTGCTGCGCGCGTCCCAGCCCAGACCGATGAGCACCGCCGTCAGGCCCGGGGCCTCCTTGCTGAGCGAAACGTTGCCGCCTTTGGAGAGGGAAACTCCCACGATCTTCTCCTGGTGCTCGAAGGTAATGACTGATCAAAATCTACAACACTGTAGAAAACGCGACCCAGGTGAGTCGGCCGACGCTCGGACGTCGGGCGCCGGACGTCGGCGCGGCCGTCGGGCGCGGCGGTCGGGCGCCGCACGGTGAAAGGGCTTGCCTCCGGTGTACTGCGGGCGCCCTAAGGGCAACTTCGTCATGAAACCCGGCGGCGCTGTCGGGTTTGTGACGTCCTGTGTCACGTCCGTCTCACTAAGTTGCGCCTGCCGCCCCGCTTCCCGATGGGGCGGCGGGGGTGGAATCTCGACATGACGGTTACCAAGGACGTGGACGGCGCGGACGGTGGGGAGAGACCGGACACCGGTGGGGCCCGCTGCCGTATCGACGTCGACGCCGACGGCGCGTACAGCTGGCGGGTGGTCGCCCAGAACGGGCGCGTCGTCGCCGTCTCCGCGCGGCCGTACGGGGAGTACGGCCACTGCCGCAGCGCCTTCGAGACGCTGTGCCGCGATCACGCGGAACTGGCCGGCGCCGTACAGCACACGGCGGGAGGCAACGGCTGGATGTGGTTATTACGTGACGCGGCAGGCGGCGTCGTCGCCGTCTCCGCGCGCCCCTACGAGCGGCACTCGACCTGCCGCGCGGCCTGGCAGAGGTTCCGGGCCCTGCTGACCGACATGGTGGAAGTTACGGGAAGTTGCCCTTAGGGCACACCTCGTTCACATCTCGGTGCGCGCGTGTCAATCGCGCACCGAGAGCGTCGGCCACGTGACGAGAAGAGCGAGTGGGGCGGAAATCGACGTGCCCCGGAGGCTGTACGCGGACCCGGGCCTGCCCGACCGGGTCTTCCGGGGGGTCGCCCGAGGCGGCGGGGGACTGGTGCTCGCCGTCATGCTCCTGGTCGGCGGGTTCCTGCTGTACCGGGCATGGCAAGCGCTGTCCAGGGCGGGCTGGTCGTTCCTGACGACCGAGGCATGGGAACCGGACGCCGGCCGCTTCGGCATCGCGGCCGTCCTGGTCGGGACCGTGCTGATCGCGCTGGTCGCGATCGTCGTCGCCGTACCGCTCGCGGTGGGCGGTGCGCTCTACATCTCGGAGTACGCCCCGCCCCGGCTGCGCCAGACCCTGATCGGCGTGGTCGACCTGATGGCCGCCGTGCCGTCCGTCGTGTACGGGCTGTGGGGCCTGTTCTTCTTCGAGGGGCAGATCCTGCCCACCGCCCGCTGGATCGCCACCTATCTGAGCTGGATCCCGATCTTCGAGGTGGCCGGGGCCGACCCGAACGACCCGCTCGCACCGGAGACCGTCTACACGTCGTCGACCCTCATCGCGGGCGTCGTCGTGGCCCTGATGGTCGCGCCGATCGCCTGCTCGGTGATGCGCGAGGTGTTCTCGCAGGCACCCGTCGGCGAGCGCGAGGGCGCGTTCGCGCTGGGCGCCACCCGCTGGGGAATGATCTCCAGCGTCGTCCTGCCGTTCGGCAAGGGCGGCATGATCGGCGGCACGATGCTCGGGCTCGGCCGCGCGCTGGGCGAGACCATCGGCGTCTACCTGATCATCTCGCCGGTCTTCGAGATCCAGTGGCACGTCCTGCAGAGCGGCTCCAGTTCCGTCGCCGCGCTGATCGCCCTGCGCTACGGCGAGGCGAGCGAGTTCGGCATGTCGGCCCTGATGGCCGCGGGCTTCGCGCTCTTCCTGATGACGCTCGTCGTCAACTTCGCCGCGTCCTCGATCGTCGCGCGCAGCCGGTCCGGCGCGGCCAGCGAATGAGACAGCCGCGAGTCAGCGCAGCAGTGACCAACTCGACGAGGGGACAGCGCAGATGACCATCGCGCCGGAGAGACCGGTCGCACCGGGCGGCACCGGTCCGAATCTACGCGCGCCGACCGTGGGGGAGCGGCGCCGCTCGCCCGGACAGCTGCGTGCCACCGACGTGTACGCGATGCTGGGCGCCGCCGCTGCCGCCCTGTCCCTGACCGCGTTGATGTTCACCCGGCTGCTGCCGTTCAGCGGCACCGTCGGCTTCGTGGTCGTCGCGTACGTCCTGTTCCTGGCGCTCTACGGCCTGCTGGTCTCCTTCGACGAGGACGGGCCCGCCGTACGCGACCGGATCGCCGCCGTCGTCGTACAGAGCCTCGGCCTGGTGATGGTGACCGCGCTCGCCGTCGTCGTGATCTACACCCTGTGGGAGGGCCGCAAGGCGCTGCCGCATCTGAACTTCTTCACCCAGGACATGGCCGAGGCGGGCCCCCTCGATCCACTGACGGCCGGCGGCATCCTGCACGCCATCCTCGGCACCCTGCAGCAGATCACCATCGCGCTCGCCATCACCGTGCCGACCGGGCTGCTCTGCGCGGTCTTCCTCAACGAAGTACCGGGCCGCTTCGCCCGGTTCGTCCGCACCGTGGTCGAGGCGATGACGGCGCTGCCGTCGATCGTCGCGGGCCTGTTCATCTACGCGACGATCATCCTCGCGCTCGGCTTCGACCGGTCCGGCTTCGCCGCCTCCCTCGCGCTCTCCGTGATGATGCTGCCGATCATCATCCGGGCGGCCGACGTGGTGATCCGGCTGGTGCCGGGGAATCTGCGCGAAGCGGCGTACGCGCTCGGCACCTCAAGGTGGCGCACCGTCTGGCACGTCGTCCTGCCGACCGCGCGCTCCGGACTGACGACCTCCGTGATCCTGGGCACCGCGCGCGGCGTCGGCGAGACCTCGCCGGTGCTGCTCACCGCCGGATTCACCGCCGAGATCAACGGCAACCCGTTCGAAGGGCCGCAGCTCTCCCTGCCGCTGGCCACCTTCGAGTTCGTCAAGTCACCCGAACCCACCATGATCGCCCGGGGTTTCGGCACCGCGGCGGCCCTGATGGCGCTCGTCCTGCTGCTGTTCGTCATCGCCCGCGTCATCGGCGGGCGCGGCCCCGGTCAGCTGACCCGCCGTCAGGAACACCGCCGGGTGCGGGCCTCCCGGCAGGACGCGGAGCGGTTCGCCGCCCGTACCTCCGCCGCCGCGAGCGCCCCTCGCACCCCTGCCGCCGCCAGCGGCCCCGGCGCCAACTCGCCCACCGCACAGCCGAGTCCACCCCGTACCCCCCGAAGGAGCGCCCCGTGAGACCGGCCACCGTCTCCCGACTCGCCCTGGCGGTAGCGTCGTTGCTCTGCGCGCTGCTCGCCTTCCACGCACCGGCCGCCCAGGCGGCCTCGTTCACCAAGATCAGCGGCGCGGGCTCCACCTGGAGCTCCAACGCGCTCGACCAGTGGCGCCGCAACGTCGCCTCCAACAGCGGCATGACCGTCAACTACGCCGCGCTCGGCTCCTCCGTCGGCCGTGAGCAGTTCAAGAACGGCACCGCCGACTTCGCCGTCTCCGAGATCCCCTACGGACTGACCGAAGCCGGCGCCACGGACGCGCCGCCCAAGCGCGGCTACGCCTACATGCCGATCGTCGCGGGCGGCACCGCCTTCATGTACAACCTCAAGATCGGTGGCAAGAAGGTCACCAACCTGCGGCTGTCCGGCGAGGTCGTCACCAAGATCTTCACCGGCAAGATCACCATGTGGAACCACCCGGAGATCCGGGCCGACAACCCCGGTCTCAACCTGCCCGCGGCCCGCGTCATCCCGGTGGTGCGCTCCGACGGCTCCGGTACGACGGCCCAGCTGACCACCTGGATGTCCAAGCAGCACCCCGCCCTGTGGAACGACTACTGCGGCCGGGCGGGACGCTCCACACCCTGCGGGATGACCTCGTATTTCCCCGTCGTCCCCGGCTCGTCGCACATCGCCAAGTCCGGCTCGCTCGGCGTCTCCGGCTTCACCAAGCAGGGGCACGCCGAAGGAGCCATCACCTACGTCGAGTACTCCTACGCGATCACGACCGGCTTCCCCGTCGCCAAGATGCTCAACGCGTCCGGCTACTACGTGGAGCCCACCGCCTCCAGTGTCGCCGTGGCCCTGCTGAAGGCCCGTATCAACGAGGACAAGAACTCGCCGAACTATCTGACGCAGATCCTCGACAACGTCTACCGGTCGGCCGACCGCCGTACGTACACGCTCTCCAGCTACAGCTACATGATCATCCCGACCAAGGCCGAACAGCCCTTCACCACAGCCAAGGGCAAGACACTCGGCACCTTCGCCAACTACTTCCTCTGCGACGGCCAGCAACAGGCCGAGGAACTCGGCTACTCACCGCTGCCCAGGAACCTCGTCCAGGCCGGGTTCGCACAGGTCAGGAAGATCCCCGGCGCCCCCGCAGGCAGCACCGACATCGCCAAGTGCCGCAACCCCACCTTCTCCGCCGACGGCTCCAACACCCTCGCCAACAACGCCCCGTACCCGAAGGCGTGCGACAAGCGCGGCCCGACACAGTGCGCGGACGGCACGGCAGGCGCCAAGGAGAAGACACCCGTCAAACCCGGTGCCACGGGCGGCGGTTCGGGCGGCGGCACCGGCGGCGCGTCCACCGGCGGCGGTTCGGGCGGCGGCAGCGCCGGAACGGGCGGCGGCGCGGCGACGGGCGGCGCCGCGTCCGGCGGCGACACCGCGGGCACCGCCGGGACCGAGGGCTCCACGGCGGGCGCCGCGGCCGGCGGCGCCATCGACCCCGACACCGGCGAACTGATCAGCGACGGCGGCACCGGCGGGGACACCTCCGTCGTCGGCAACCCCGTCACGCTCGCCGCCGGCGAGTCCGGCGGCCTGCGCGGCGTACTCATGGCCCTGTCCGCGGTCCTGCTGCTCGGCGTGGTCGTCGGCCCGCCGCTCACCGCCCGCGCGCTGGCCGCGCGGAACCGACGCAAGGAAGGCTTCTGATGAGCACGCGCTCCGGCAAGCGTGCGTCCGTACGCGTACGGACGACCACGGGCATCACCGCGCTGCTCGCCGCCCTGGTGGTGGCGCTGCTCCCGCTGCCCGCCACCACCACCCCCGCGCAGGCGGCCGACGCCGCGCGGGCGGCCGGCTCCGCCGTCACGGTCACCGGCAAGAAGGGGAAGTACGACGACTTCTCCTCCCTCAAGGTCACCGTCCACCAGACCGAGCAGCTGCGCGCCCAGGGCGTACGCGTCAGCTGGACCGGGGCCAAGCCCACCGAGACCGGCTTCCGGCACAACTACCTTCAGCTGATGCAGTGCTGGGGCGACGACCCGGCCGGGCCCAGCCGCGAGCAGTGCCAGTTCGGCGGCAGCGGCCTGACGAGCGGCGGCGGGTGGACCTCGCTGCGGCAGATCGACGGGGCGCCCGACCCGGCGGAGACGCAGTACGTCGACAACGGCCAGGGCGAGAGTTACGTACCGTTCCACCCCGCCAACGGCGACGCCCCGACCACCGGTTCACGCGACTGGACCTACTTCGGGAGCCTCGACACCAACGAGGAGCCGTACGGGATCACCCACGCGGACGGCACCGGCGAGTTCACCTTCCCCATGTACACCGACCAGGAGGCCGACCAGCTCGGCTGCGGCGCCCCCGTGAAACAGGGGAGCACGGTCAAGGGGCGGCCCTGCTGGCTGGTCATCGTGCCGCGCGGCGACCACGACGTCGACGGGACGGCCGGCGGCGCCGCCACCCCGCTCCTGTCCTCCCCGCTCACCGCCTCCAACTGGGCGCAGCGGATGGTCGTCCCGCTCGACTTCCTGCCGGTCGGCAACAGCTGCCCGGCCGACCGGGCGGAGCGCCGGGTGACCGGCTCGGAGCTGGTGACCGACGCCATGTCGTCCTGGCAGCCCGCGCTCTGCTCGGCCCCCGGCGGCGCCAGGTTCGCCTTCAGCCAGAGCGGCGAGGGCGGGGCCAGGGACACGATCTCCCGGCCGGCCGCCGGCGCCCCCGGACTCGCGTTCACCGTCGATCCGGTCGAGGCACCGGCGGACGGACCCGACGTGGTCCACGCGCCCGTCGCGGTGAGCGGCCTCGCGGTCGGCTTCTTCGTCGAGCTGCCGGACGCCGGACAGCTCACGTCGATGCGACTCACCCCCAGACTGCTGGCCAAACTGCTCACCTCCTCGTACCAGAAGGACGTGACACGAAGCCGCCGGGAAATACCCGAGCACGTCAAGAACAATCCGCCGAGTCTCTTCCACGACCCGGAATTCCAGGAGATAAACCCCGAGTTCAAGAACTGGGGTCCTACGTCCCTGCCGCCCATGAGTCTTATGGTGCAGCTCGCGAACACGGACACCACACGAATGGCCTGGCAGTGGCTGAGGTCGGACCGGGAGGCGAAGGAATTCCTGTCGGGCATCGCCGACCCCTGGGGCACGAAAGTCAATCCGTTCTTCGCGAACATCGGCCTGGCCACCGACGAGTCCGTGTCGGACTTCCCCAAGGCGGACCCCACCCGGACCACGGTGACCATCGACGGGGCGACCCTGGAGTACGGGACCACCGACGTCGCCCCGTACGTCCAGGACATGCACGACGGTGCGCTGCGCACCCGGCGCGGCAACAACCTGGAGACCACCACACCCGCCGCGGGCAGCAACGGCTCGCCCGCCAAGCTGGTCAACACCCCTCCGCTGCCCGGTGAACGGATGGTCCTCGCGCTCGTGGACGCCGCGTCCGCCGCGCGGTACGGCCTCCAGACGGCCGCCCTGCGCAACGCCGACGGCGCGTTCGTCAAGCCCACCACGGGTGCCCTGCTCGCGGGCGTGGCGGACATGAAGAAGTCGCCGGTGCCCGGCGTGCTCGGGACCGACCCGGGCGCGGCGAAGGGCGGCGCCTACCCGCTGACCTCCCTCGTCTACGCGGCCGGGTACACCAACACCCCGGCGGCGGACCGCAAGGACTACGCGGGCCTCGTCCGGTACGCGGTCGGCGCCGGCCAGGCACCCGGCGTCTCACCGGGCCAGCTCCCGCCGGGATACGCCCCGCTGCCCGCCTCGTTGCGCACCCAGGCCCTGGCGGCGGCCGACCGCCTGCAGAACGCCAAGGAGGCCGGGGAGGACGGCGGTTCCGCCGGCACCAGCGGCTCGGGCGGCGGCGACGGGGCCCGGAACGGGGGATCGGAAGGCGGCGGATCCACCTCCGGTCTCGACGGCGGGGCCGGCGCCTCCGGCGCGGCCACGGGCGGCGGCGACCCGGCCGCCGACCCGGACGCGGGCGCCTCGCCCGACGCGAGCGCGACACCCCCCGACCCGGACAAGCAGAACGTCGCCGAGTCCGGCGGGCTGACCCCCTCCACCGTCCTCGGGATCATCCGCTGGGTGCTGCTCGGCGTGCTCGTCGCGGGCGGCCTCGCGGCCCTTTCCGGTCCGATACTGCTCCGCCTTTCCGCGCGGAAATCAGGGCCGGGCGCTCCAGGAGTCATCTAGGAAAGCATCTCGTAACCTGATCAACCTGATGAGTTGGTGGTCGCCGGGCACCGAATACGGAAAGGTAATCGGTGCCGGTCGACGGGCCGGTGGATCAAGAATTCGGAATTCCGCACAGCTGCGTCCCTCGATTTCTCGGTCTCGCGATTCAGTGTTGTCGCTTGAGCGTCCATTCCTCGTATCCGTAATCACGGAGGAGAACAGAAGTGAACGTCAAGTCCCGCGCACGCGTCGGTGCCCTCGTCGGCGCCACCGCCCTCGCCCTCGGCGCCCTGGCGGTGCCCGCGTCCGCCGACCCCGGCACCGGTAACTACCGCGTGCTCGCCGGTGTCGGTTCGGACACCACCCAGGACGTCCTGAACGGTCTGGGCACCGCCATCGACGGTGGCAGCCTCATCGCCTCGTACAACGCCACCGGCACGACGACCATCAAGACGCGTGCGGCCAACTGTGTGATCCCGCGCCCCAACGGCTCTTCCGCCGGCATCACCGCGCTGAACAACGCGATCGACAACAACACCGGCTGCATCGACTTCGCCCGCTCCTCGCGCGGTGTCGCCAACACCTCGACGACCGACCTGACGTTCATCCCGTTCGGCAAGGACGCGGTGACCTTCGCGGTCCGCGGCAACAGCGCGCTGCCCAAGGCGCTGACGACCGCCCAGCTCAAGTCCATCTACACCTGCGCCACCACCTCGCTGAACGGCGTCGCGCTCACCCCGCTGCTGCCCCAGGCCGGTTCCGGCACCCGCTCCTTCTTCCTGACCTCGCTGGGCCTGACCGAGGCCACCTTCGGCCCGTGCGTCGACGACACCGTCCAGGAGCACAACGGCGAGGCGCTCAACAGCGCCGGCGACATCGCCCCGTACTCCATCGCCCAGTACATCGCGCAGGGCAACCAGCCCGGCGACGTCATCGACCGTCGCGGCCTCGCCGTGCTCGGCTCGGTGGACGGTGTCCAGCCCACGCTGGCCAACGGCACGCTGAACACCGCCTTCCCGTTCAACCGCGACGTCTACAACGTCGTCCCGACCGCCAAGCTGACCAACGCCACCATCGCCGCCACGTTCGTCGGCACGTCCTCCAAGGTCTGCGCGCAGACCGCCGTGACCCAGGAGTACGGCTTCGGAACGGTTCCCAACTGCGGCAGCACCACCACCAAGGGTGAGAGCTGATCATCACCACCAGCTGACCGCGCACCGGCCGGGCACCCCTCAGGGGTGCCCGGCCCCACGGCGTACCCCGGCACCGGGAAGCGCCACCGCGCCTCACCGCCGACTCCGCCCAACAGGCCCGACTCCACCGACCCGACAGTCCCATTGGGGGGCAACCCACCATGAGAAACACCGCACCACCGAACGCACGGCCCGGCACGTCCGCCGTCACCGCCCTGCTGCTCTGCTGCTCGCTGCTGCTGGCAGCGGCGGCCGTCGTCGTCGGCCTCGCCCCCCAGGCACGGGCGGAGGGGGAACTCGGCGAGCTGACGTTCACGACGACAACGGGCAGGATCGCCGACAACCCGACCTTCCCGAAGATCGCCACCGACGCCGCCTGCCCCGTGGACTTCGCCGCGCAGCTCCAGGTCTCCGTGGTCGTCCCCTCGGGCGGTACGGCCCTGCTCGGCCGGACCACCGCCGGCGCGCCCTACGACCAGGGCCCCGTGACGGCCGACGTGCCCACGGGCACGTCGCTGGAGGCCCGGCTGAGGGCGGCGATCCCCGAGGGACCGCTCGACGGAACGTACGAGATCCGGCTCTTCTGCCGTAACGCGACCAACTTCGGTCCCGAGTTCTTCACCACCCAGGTCCAGGTGACCGGCGACTCCTGGGCGGTCAAGGCCGCCGCCGCCACACCGACCACCACGAGCCTCACCGCGACGCCCGCGGGCACCGCGCCCGTCGGGGCCGAGGTCACGCTGAAGGCCGCCGTCACGCCCGGTGACGCGGCGGGCAAGGTGACGTTCCTCGACGGCACCACCGTGCTGGGCGCGGTCGATGTCGCCACCGGCGGCGCGGAGTTGAAGACGTCGGCGCTCACCGCCGGCGCGCACACGCTGACCGCGAAGTTCGCCCCGACCGACCCGGCCGCCTTCGACCCGTCCGAGTCGCAGGCCGCCAACTACACGATCACCGAGGCCGGTTCGTCACCCCCGCCGGACCCCGACCCGACCGACGAGCCGTCGGACCTCGACGTCACCGACGAGGAGGGCACACCGCTGGACGTCAACCCGACGCTCACCGCAGGGCAGAAGGTCCTCGTCACCGCCCGGGGCTACAGCAAGGACGCGAAGGTCAAGGTCGTGCTCACCGGCAGCGAGGAGACGTATCCCGACGCCACCGCCGACGCCGAAGGCACCGTCGCCGACTACGAGTTCACGGTGCCTGACCCGCTGGCGGACGGCTCGTACACCCTCACGCTCACCGAGGACAAGGCGGAGGGGCACCTCGTCGAGTTCGTCTTCAGCATCGGCGACGCGCCCGGCCCCGACCCGAGTCCGAGCGACTCGCAGGGCGCCGACGGCGGCGTTGACGGCGGCTCGACGGGAGGCTCGGACGGCGGCGCGACCGGCGGCTCGGGCGACTCCGGCGGCGACGGCGGTGGTACGGGCGGTCCGCTGGCCTCGACCGGCAGCAGCGCGCTGACGCTGGGTCTCGCCGCGCTGTCCCTGTGCGGTCTGGGCGCGCTGTTCGTGGTGCGCGCCCAGACCGCACAGGGAC
>NZ_MDCR01000113.1 GCF_001723055.1 Streptomyces niveus | reverse complement strand
GTGCGACCAGTTCGCCGGCCGGCTCGACGGCTACTACGAGCGCGGGCTGCACCCCTGGGACCTCGCGGCCGGCGAACTGGTCGCACGCGAGGCGGGCGCCCTCACCGGCGGGCGCCCCGGCGCCCCGGCCGACGGGGACCTCGCGGTCGCGGCGACGCCCGGCGTCTTCGAACCGCTCCAGGCGCTGCTGGAGGAGTACGGCGCCTGGCACGACTGACCGTCCGGACGGAGATCCGGCCGCCCGGACAGGAAAGGACCCCGGCACCGTCCCAAGGCGCCGGGGTCCTTCCCGTACGGGTCACACGTTCGCGGTGCCGAACTGCACGCCGTGCTCGGCCGCGAGGCGGTGCAGGTCGTCGAGCTCCTCCTGCTCGACCTCCGCGAGGAAGTCGTCGCCCGTCTCACGAGCCCGTGTGAGATCGGATTCGGTGGTCCTTATACGCTGCAGAAGCCCTGCGGTGAATGCGTCCATTGCGCCCCCTCGGCGTGGGTCGATGGCACGGGGGTGTGCCGACGTCGTGGTCACGTGGCACCTGGAAGTGCCGACAGCTGTCGATCACGCACCACTCCCTCTGGGGGACAGAGCGGGTAGTGGCATGCCACGTAAGGGGCGTGATCTCGGGTGTGCACTCGTCATCCCCAGGGCGTGTGCGGCAGAAACCTCCCGACATTCAGGAATCTTGCGTATTCCTTCCGTATGCCCGGCGGTCGGCATTGTCTTACCGCCGGTTTATGCACGTAGCGGGCAGGATGGGCCCGCACAACCAGTGCTACGACCTGCCCGGTTCCCCGGATCTCCGGCAATGGGCTCAGAGGAAGGACAGCGACGTGCGCGTACTCGTCGTCGAGGACGAGCAGCTGCTCGCCGATGCGGTGGCCACCGGGCTGCGCCGGGAGGCCATGGCCGTCGACGTCGTGTACGACGGCGCCGCGGCCCTGGAGCGGATCGGGGTCAACGACTACGACGTCGTCGTGCTCGACCGCGACCTTCCGCTCATCCACGGTGACGACGTCTGCCGCAAGATCGTCGAGCTGGGCATGCCGACCCGCGTGCTGATGCTCACGGCGTCCGGCGACGTCAGCGACCGCGTGGAGGGCCTGGAGCTGGGCGCCGACGACTATCTGCCGAAGCCGTTCGCCTTCACCGAGCTGACCGCCCGGGTGCGGGCCCTCGGCCGCCGTACGACCGTCCCGCTGCCGCCGGTCCTGGAGCGGTCGGGCATCAAGCTCGACCCGAACCGCCGCGAGGTCTTCCGCGACGGCAAGGAGATCCAGCTCGCGCCCAAGGAGTTCGCGGTCCTCGAAGTGCTGATGCGCAGCGAGGGCGCCGTGGTCTCCGCCGAGCAGCTGCTGGAGAAGGCCTGGGACGAGAACACCGACCCCTTCACCAATGTCGTGCGCGTCACGGTCATGACGCTGCGCCGCAAGCTCGGCGAGCCGCCCGTGATCGTCACCGTGCCCGGCTCCGGTTACCGGATCTGATGCCCGTGGCAACCACCCCGGCGCCCCCCACGGCGCCCCCGAAACCGACCTGGGACCCCAGACGGCCCGACCAGGCGCTGCCCTGGGTCCGTCCGACGATCCGGATACGTCTGACGCTGCTCTACGGCGGGATGTTCCTGATCGCCGGCATCCTGCTGCTGTCGATCATCTATCTGCTGGCGGCGCAGGCCATCAACGAGGGCAGCGAGCTGGCCCTGAAGGTGACCGGGGTCAACGTCCAGCTGACGAGCCCCACCTGCCCCGGTCTCAACGAGGCCGTCAACAACGACCAGCTGAACTCGTCACTCAAGGCGTGTATGGCCGCCCAGCGCCAGCAGGCGCTCGACGACCTGCTCACCCGCTCGCTGTTCGCCCTGACCGGCCTGTCCATCATCGCTTTCGCGTTCGGTTACGCGATGGCCGGCCGGGTCCTGTCGCCGCTGGGCCGGATCACCCGCACCGCGCGCCGCGTGGTCGGCTCCGACCTGTCCCGCAGGATCGAACTGGACGGCCCGGACGACGAACTGAAGGAGCTGGCCGACACCTTCGACGAGATGCTGGAGCGGCTGGAACGGGCCTTCACGGCGCAGCAGCGCTTCGTCGCGAACGCCTCCCACGAGCTGCGTACGCCCCTGGCGATCAACCGCACGCTGCTGGAGGTCCAGCTCTCCGATCCGGCGGCTCCTGTGGAGCTCCAGCAGCTCGGCAGGACCCTCCTGGCCACCAACGAACGCAGCGAACAGCTGGTGGAGGGTCTGCTGCTGCTCGCCCGCAGCGACAACCAGCTCGTCGAACGCAAACCCGTCGACCTCGCCGAGGTCGCCACCCGCGCCGTCGACCAGACACGCGGCGAGGCCGAGGCCAAGGGCGTCGAGCTGCGCGGCGAGTGCGTGCCGGCGGTCGTGCAGGGCAACGGCGTCCTGCTGGAGCGGATCGCGCTCAACCTCGTACAGAACGCGGTGCGCTACAACGTGAAGGAGGACGGCTGGGTCGAGGTCACGACCGCCGTCGAGCACGGTGAGGCGGTGCTGCTGGTGTCGAACACGGGGCCGGTCGTTCCCGCGTACGAGATCGACAACATCTTCGAACCGTTCCGCCGCCTCCGTACGGAGCGGACCGGCAGCGACAAGGGCGTGGGCCTCGGCCTGTCGATCGCCCGCTCGGTCGCGCGGGCCCACGGGGGCCGTATCATCGCGGAGCCCCGCGAGGGAGGCGGGCTCGTGATGCGTGTCACTCTGCCGGTCTGAGTTTTCGCTCCGGATCGGAGCGAAGTTCGCTTTGCGCGGAATTTTCGGGACCCGTTCCCGGTTGGGCCGTGTGTGATCGATCACAGGGGCGAATTCAAGCCTCGCACTCTCTGTGATCAAGCCCCTTGCTGAAAGCCCGGAAAATCCGGGTTTCCGGGGGTCGGGATCACGGGAAGTACACGGGGTGGCGCCCGTGAAGTACGACATTCGGACCGTGTACGGTCCGGTTCGCCACCCAATGCCGATCACTCCGGAAGAGTCCGGTTGGGTGTCGATTGAGTAACAGACCTTGATGTGAGGCAAAATCTCCGCCTCAGGTCGGGCACAAGTCCGGCCTCTCACGCGTTACGCGCTGAGACACCGATGACACCCAGAGGGGGAGAAGCGACATGGCAACGGATTACGACACCCCACGCAAGACCGATGACGACGTCGATTCCGACAGCCTTGAGGAACTGAAGGCCCGTCGGAACGACAAGTCGACATCCGCGGTCGACGTGGACGAGTTCGAGCAGGCCGAGGGACTTGAGCTGCCCGGGGCCGACCTCTCCAACGAGGAGCTGTCGGTTCGCGTACTGCCCAGGCAGGCCGACGAGTTCACCTGCATGAGCTGCTTCCTCGTGCACCACCGCAGCCAGCTGTCCCGGGAGAAGAACGGTCAGCCGATCTGCCGCGACTGCGACTGAGGAGCGGTCGGCCGTGGCAGGTGACACACCGTCCAGGAAACGGCGTTTCCGGCGCAAGAACGCGTCGGAGGCGTACCAGAGCGGTCCGGGCCCGGCAGAAGGCGTCACGCCCCCTGCCGAGCACTCCGCTCTCCTGCCCCACCCCGGCGTATCCGACGACGACGGGCGAGGCCTCCCGGCCTCGCTCGCAGCCGCCCAGGGCGACCACGACGGGCCCGTGACCGGGGCCCGGGGCCTGGGCAAGGTCAAGCGGGGCATACAGAAGGGCGGCGCGAGCGCCAGGGCCGGGCTCGCGCATCTCGCCGACCGGATCATCGACAACGCACCGCGCGTGCCCGTCCGTGATCTGGCCGCGCTCCGCAGGCAGTTCCCCGGGCTGGGGCCCGAAGAGCTCGCCGACAAACTCGTCGCGGGCGCGGCGAACAGCAGCTCCACCGTGGGCGCCGGTATCGGCGCCGTCGCGATGATGCCCGTACCGCCCGCGATGCCGGCCGAACTGGCCGCGGAGATCACGGCGGTCGCCGCGATCGAACTGAAACTCATCGCCGAGCTGCACGAGGTCTACGGCCTGCGTCCGCCCGGCAATCTCAAGCAGCGCAGCACCGCGTATCTGACCTCGTGGACCGAGGAGCGCGGCGTCGACATCATGAAGCCGGCGAGCCTCAACTCGGCGCTCTCGGGCCGGATGAAGCGCGAACTGCGTCAGCAGATCATGAAGCGCACGGTCCGCAGTCTGCCGAACCTGGTGCCCTTCATGATCGGAGCGGCCGTCGGCGCGATGATGAACCGCCGCGACACCCAGAAGGTCGCCGAGCGCATCCGTAAGGACCTGCGTACCCGCCAGGTCCCCTGGGACGCCCTGCCCGCCCTGCCGCCGCTGGAGCAGCCCCAGGTGCTGCCTCCCGAGTTCCCCAGGGAACTGGGCCGCTAGGTCCTGTCACGACGCCTGGCACGCGCCCTCGCCGCGTTGGCAGGGTTCTCGAAGGCGTCCAAGTACGTCCAGTACGGGAGCGATCCTCCGCCGTGCGATCGCACGCACCAGCCGCTGTGAGCCCCGCCCTTCGGGCGGACGACGCCAGTTCGAAGGCAGGACCTAGGCCGTCTCCCGCACTTCCCGCGCCGCGTCCAGCGCCTTCGCGAGCGCCCTCGGGTTCCTGGTCGACACATAGACGTACGGTGTCGGGTCGGCCGTGTCGGTGATCTCCACCCGCAGCGCCGTCGGGATGTAGCTGCGCAGCAGCATGAAGGCCCGCGGATCGGCCTTGTGCATCCGCCAGGCGCGCGCCTCCTCGCCGGCCAGCACGTGGGCCTCGCCGAGCGCCGCCACCGGGATCCGGGCACTGCCCGCGACCAGCGAGCCGGCCACCACACGGATCCGCGCGGAGCCGTACGAACTGACCGCCAGGGCCGCCGCCAGCCCCGTCACGACCACCGCCCCCAGCATCGGCACCGTGCCCAGCGGCAGCAGGATCAGACCCCCCGAAAGCGCGACGAGAACAGTGATCACCCACCAGGAACCCGGTGCGGTGAGACGTTCGTCGTAAGGCGCCGCTGAATGCTCCATGGAGCCAAGCTTGGCACGGTGCGACCGGCGGGTAGCCGCGCGGGTAAGGTCTGCGCCTGTGAGTACTGTGCCCTCCGGGGGGAAGACCCCCCGTTCCGTCGTCCGGTCCCCGGCTCTGACGCCGCCGGCCGACGCCATAGCGCCGGTACGGCACCCGCAGGCCCCCGCACCCGGCGAGCCGATCGGTTCGCACTACGCGCACTGCTTCGGCTGCGGCGACGAGCAGCCCCACGGCCTCCTCCTGCAGAGCAGGGCGGGCGAGGGCGTCACGATCACCGCGGAGTTCACCGTACGGCCCGCCCACCAGGGCGCTCCCGGCCTCGCGCACGGCGGCGTGCTCGCCACCGCGCTCGACGAGTCGCTCGGCGCGCTGCAATGGCTGCTGCGCGTGATCGCCGTGACCGGCAAGCTGGAGACGGACTTCGTCCGCCCCGTACCCGTCGGCACCGTCCTCTTCCTGACCGCCGAGGCCAACGCCGTGAGCGGCCGGAAGATCTTCTGCTCCGCCACCGGCCGGCTCGGCGGCCCCGACGGCCCCGTGGCCGTCCGCGCCGGCGCCCTCTTCGTGGAAGTGAAGGTCGACCACTTCGTCGACAACGGCCGCCAGGAGGAGATCCGGGCGGCCATGGCCGATCCCGACCAGGTCAGGCGCGCCCGCGCCTTCGAGGTGAACCCATGACCCGTAACCCTGTCGACGTGCTGATCCGCCGGACCGACCCGGAGGTGCCGCTGCCCTCGTACGGGCACCCGGGCGACGCCGGCGCCGATCTGGTCACCACCGAGGCCGCCGATCTCGCTCCGGGCGAACGCGTCGTCCTGCCCACCGGGGTTTCCCTCGCACTGCCCGACGGGTACGCCGCCTTCGTACATCCGCGATCCGGTCTTGCCGCGCGCTGCGGAGTGGCCTTGGTGAATGCCCCGGGGACGGTGGATGCCGGGTACCGTGGGGAGATCAAGGTGATCGTGGTCAATCTCGATCCGCGCGAGACGGTGCGGTTCGAGCGGTTCGACCGGATTGCTCAACTGGTCGTCCAGCAGGTCGAGAAGGTGCGCTTCCACGAGGTGGCGGAGCTTCCCGGCTCGGCGCGGGCCGAGGGGGGCTTCGGGTCCACCGGCGGTCACGCCGCGGTGGACGGTTCACAGGGCGGGAATCGATACGCATCGGTCGTATCCGACCGGGAAGGACAGTGACGTGTTCGGACGTCGCAAGAAGAGCGGTGCCGCCGATGACACGGCGGGCGAGGCCGAGCAGGTCGTCGACGACATCGACGCCGATGACACGGAGGACGGGGCCGAGGAGCCCCGCCGGGTGAATCTTCCCCCGGCCCCCCGGCCCGACGGGCCGTGGGACATCTCCGAGGTCTCCAAGCCCGACGAGGGCCGGGTCGACCTGGGCGGCATCTTCGTCCCCGGAGTCGACGGAATGGAGCTTCGTGTAGAGGTGGCGGGTGACGCGATCGTCGCGGCGACCGTCGTCGTACGCGACAGCGCCGTACAGCTCCAGGCCTTCGCCGCTCCCAAGAAGGAGGGCATCTGGAGCGAGGTGCGCGAGGAGATCGCCTCGGGCATCACGCAGCAGGGCGGCATCATCGACGAGGTCGAGGGCCCGCTCGGCTGGGAGCTGCGGGCCCAGGTGCCCGTACAGCTCCCGGACGGCACCGGCGGCGTACAGCTCGTGCGCTTCATCGGGGTCGACGGGCCGCGCTGGTTCCTGCGCGGAGTGATCTCCGGACAGGGCGCGGTGCAGCCCGAGGCCGCCGGACTGCTGGAGCAGATCTTCAAGGACACGGTCGTCGTGCGCGGCGAGGGCCCCATGGCGCCCCGCGACCCGATCGTCCTGAAGCTCCCCGACGACGCGCAGATGGTCGCCGAGGGCGTCCAGCAGGCCGAGGAGCAGGAAGGTTCCCGCTTCGCCGGCGGCATGGGGCAGCTCCAGCGCGGCCCCGAGATCACCGAGGTGCGCTGACCCGGGGGTTCGCCCTCCTCGACGTACGCGCCGGTGGGCCGCGCTCCCGTGACGGGGGCGCGGCCCACCGCCGTTCCCGGCCGCCGTCACCATTGCCCGGCCGCGTGCGGCCCGCACATACTGACGCCGGGCAATCCGCACCGTACGGGGGAAACGACTCATGACCGAGAGCAGCGCCACGACCACGACCGCCGTCGCCCCGGCGGCCGAACCCATGGTGCGGGTGAGCGGCCTGCACCGCTCGTACGGCACCGGCGCCGCCGCCGTCCACGCGCTGCGCGGGGTGTCCTTCACCGTGCCGCGCGGGGAGCTGATCGCGCTCAAGGGCCGCTCCGGATCCGGCAAGACGACGCTGCTCAACCTCGTCGGCGGCCTCGACACCCCGGACTCCGGACAGATCACCGTCGACGGGACGGACCTCGCCACCCTCGGCGAGAACGGCCTGCTCGCCCTGCGCCGCGACCGCATCGGCTTCATCTTCCAGTCCTTCGGACTGCTCCCCATCCTCACCGCCGCCGAGAACGTCGGCGTACCCCTGCGGCTGCGCAGGGCCGACCCGCGCGAGCGCGAGGAGCGGGTGGCCCTGCTGCTCGCCCTCGTCGGCCTCGGCGACCACGCCGCGCAGCGGCCCGGCGAGCTGTCCGGCGGCCAGAAGCAGCGCGTCGCCATCGCCCGCGCCCTGGCCAACCGGCCCGCCCTGCTGATCGCCGACGAGCCCACCGGGCAGCTCGACGCCGAGACCGGCCTCGCCGTGATGGAGCTGCTGCGCGCCGTCGTACGCAGCGAGGGCGTCACCGCGCTCGTGGCCACCCACGACGCGCAGCTCCTGGGCCTGGCCGACCGGGTGCTCGAACTCGCCGACGGCCATCTCGTGGAGCACGAGCGCGCCCCGCTCCCTTAGAGGCCCGGCCGACCCCCGGTCCATCAGAATCGTGTCAAGACGGACCCCGCACCCTGCGGGATGTCCGTTTTGGTGGTGTCCCGGGCTGTACCTTCGGGCGGGAAGCCGCGAGGGGACGCAGCGGCTCGGTGGGAAGACAATGGGGCCATGGGACGCGGCAAGCTACGGATCTACCTGGGCGCGGCACCGGGCGTCGGCAAGACGTACGCGATGCTGTCCGAGGCGCACCGGCGCGTCGAGCGCGGCACCGACTGTGTCGTGGCGTTCGTCGAGCACCACAACCGGCCACGCACCGAGGTCATGCTCAAGGGCCTCGAACAGATCCACCGCCGTGAGCTGCCCCACCGCGGCACCGTCTTCACGGAGATGGACGTGGACGCGGTCATCGAGCGCCGTCCCGCCGTCGCCCTGGTGGACGAACTCGCGCACACCAATGTCCCGGGCTCCCGCAACTCCAAGCGCTGGCGGGACGTGGAGGAACTGCTCCAGGCCGGGATAGACGTCATCTCGACCGTCAACATCCAGCATCTGGAATCGCTCGGCGACGTCGTGGAGTCGATAACGGGCGTACGGCAACGGGAGACCGTGCCCGACGAAGTGGTGCGGCGCGCCGATCAGATCGAACTTGTCGACATGTCGCCCCAGGCCCTCCGCCGCCGGATGGCACACGGCAACATCTACCAGCCCGACAAGGTCAACGCCGCGCTCTCCCACTACTTCCGCCCCGGCAACCTCACCGCGCTGCGCGAACTCGCCCTCCTCTGGACGGCCGACCGGGTCGACGAATACCTCCAGCAGTACCGGGGCGAGCACAACATCCGCTCCACCTGGCAGGCCCGTGAGCGGATCGCCGTCGGCCTCACCGGCGGGCCCGAGGGCCGTACGCTCATCCGCCGCGCCGCCCGCATGGCCGCCAAGGGCTCCGGCAGCGAGATCCTCGCCGTCTACATCGCCCGCAGCGACGGCCTCACCTCCGCGTCGCCCAAGGAACTGACCCTTCAGCGCACCCTGGTCGAGGATCTCGGCGGCACCTTCCACCATGTCATCGGGGACGACGTGCCCTCGTCGCTGCTGGAGTTCGCGCGGGGCGTCAACGCCACGCAGGTGGTGCTCGGTTCCAGCCGCCGTAAGACCTGGCAGTACATCTTCGGGCCCGGCGTCGGCGCCACCGTCGCCCGCGAGTCGGGACCCGACCTGGACGTGCACATCGTCACCCACGAGGAGGTCGCCAAGGGCCGCGGCCTGCCCGTCGCGCGCGGCGCCCGCCTCGGCCGCTCCCGGATCCTCTCCGGCTGGCTGGCCGGCGTCGTCGCCCCCGTCCTGCTGACGCTGCTCCTCACCGCGCTGGACGACACCCTGGGCCTGGCCAACGACGTCCTGCTCTTCCTCTTCCTGACCGTCCTCGCCGCCCTGCTCGGCGGACTGCGCCCGGCCCTCGCGTCGGCGGCCGTCGGCTCGGTGCTGCTGAACTTCTACTTCACCCCGCCGACCCACAACCTCACCATCCAGGACCCCCGGAACATCGTCGCCATCGTGATCTTCTTCGCGGTCGCGGTCTCCGTGGCGTCCGTGGTAGACATCGCGGCCCGCCGCACCCACCAGGCGGCCAGACTCCGCGCCGAGTCGGAGATCCTGTCCTTCCTGGCGGGCAGTGTGCTGCGCGGCGAGACCACGCTGGACGCGCTGCTGGAGCGCGTACGCGAGACGTTCTCCATGGAGTCGGTGGCGCTGCTGGAGCGCGAGAGCGACATCGCCCCGTGGACCTGCGCGGGCAGCGTGGGGCCGGCCGAGCGGGTCGAACGGCCCGAGGACGCGGACGTCGACCTGCCCATCGGTGACCACATGGCGCTGGCGCTGTCGGGCCGGGTGCTGCCGGCCGAGGACCGCAGGGTGCTCTCCGCGTTCGCCGCCCAGGCCGCCGTCGTACTGGACCGCCAGCGGCTGATCGGCGAGGCCGGGCAGGCTCGTGAACTGGCCGAGGGCAACCGGATCCGTACCGCTCTGCTCGCCGCCGTCAGCCACGACCTGCGTACGCCGCTGGCCGGTATCAAGGCCGCGGTGACCTCGCTGCGCTCCGACGACGTCGAGTGGTCCGAGGACGATCACCGGGAACTCCTCGCGGGCATCGAGGAAGGCGCCGACCGTCTGGACAATCTGATCGGCAATCTGCTCGACATGTCGCGGCTCCAGACCGGCACGGTGAGCACGCTGATCCGCGAGACGGAGCTGGACGAGGTGGTCCCGATGGCTCTCGGCGGGGTGCCCGAGGGCAGTGTCGTCCTGGACATCCCGGAGTCGCTGCCGATGGTCGCCGTCGATCCGGGTCTGCTGGAGCGCGCCGTGGCCAACATCGTCGAGAACGCCGTCAAGTACAGCCCCGACGGCACCCGCGTCAACGTCTCCGCCAGCTCGCTCGGCGCCCGCGTCCAGGTACGTGTCGTGGACCGCGGCCCCGGCGTCCCCGACGAGGCCAAGGAACGCATCTTCGAGCCCTTCCAGCGCCACGGGGACGCCCCGCGCGGAGCGGGCGTGGGCCTCGGCCTCGCCGTCGCCCGCGGCTTCGTGGACGCCATGGACGGCACCCTCACCGCCGAGGACACCCCCGGCGGCGGACTCACCATGGTCCTCGACCTCACGGCCGTACCCGGCCTCGCGCCGGCCGGCCCCGAACTACCCGCCGAGGTCAGCTCATGACCGGCGGCACAGCAGAAAGGCAGGCCACCATGGCGCCTCCCGCCGGGGGAGACTCCCGAGGGCCCGTGAGGGTGCTCGTGGTCGACGACGAGCCGCAGATCGTGCGCGCCCTCGTGATCAACCTGAAGGCCCGCAAGTACGAGGTCGACGCCGCCGCCGACGGGGCGACCGCCCTGGAGCTCGCCGCCGCCCGCCATCCGGACGTCGTCGTGCTCGACCTCGGGCTGCCCGACATGGACGGCGTGGAGGTCATCAAGGGGCTGCGCGGCTGGACCCGCGTACCGATCCTGGTGCTCTCCGCGCGCCAGACCTCCGACGAGAAGGTCGAGGCGCTGGACGCGGGCGCCGACGACTACGTCACCAAGCCGTTCGGCATGGACGAACTCCTCGCCCGCCTCCGCGCCGCCGTCCGCCGGGCCGAGCCCGTCGGCTCCGGCGACGACGACAGCGTCGCGATGGTCGAGACGGAGGGGTTCACCGTCGACCTCGTCGCCAAGAAGGTGCACCGGGAGGGCCGCGACGTACGGCTCACCCCGACCGAGTGGCACCTGCTGGAGGTCCTCGTACGCAACACCGGCCGCCTCGTCAGCCAGAAACAGCTCCTCCAGGAGGTCTGGGGGCCCTCCTACGGCACGGAGACCAACTATCTGCGCGTCTACATGGCCCAGCTCCGCCGCAAGCTGGAGGCGGATCCCTCGCACCCCAGGCACTTCGTCACGGAGCCGGGTATGGGTTACCGGTTCGACCGATGATCCGGGACGCGCGGACCCCGGTACGCTTCTGTCATGAGTGCTGAGAAGCCGACCGGCCGCTTCCGCCGGATGCTCGACAGGCTGTCCAGCTCCCAGGAGGACCTGGAGTCCGAGGAGCTGCGTGAGGACGCGCAGGCCTCCGGCTGCACACGCATCGGCGACTGCCGCGACCGCCAGATAGTGAAGGTGACTGGTACGTTGCGGACGGTCACCTTGCGTCCGCGGGCCGGCGTGCCCGCGCTGGAGGCGGAGCTGTTCGACGGCACCGCGCCGCTGGACGTGGTGTGGCTGGGACGGCGCTCGATAGCCGGCATAGAGCCGGGCCGCAAGCTCATCGCATCCGGCCGGATCTCCATGAGCCACGGCCGCAGGGTGCTGTTCAACCCCAAATACGAACTCCGACCGCTCGGACAGGAGTAGCCGGTGACGTCAATCGACAAGCCAGCCACGACCCACCCCCACGCGCCCGAGGGTGCCGACCCGCAGACCGACGCCGACGCCAAGGCGGTGACCGAGGCCGCGCTCTTCGAGGCGTTCGGCGGCGTACGCGGCATGGTGGAGACGGTCGTCCCCGGACTGCTCTTCGTCACGATCTACACGATCAACAAGGACCTGCACGCCGCGGCGATCGCCGCGGTCGCGGTCTCGCTGCTCCTGGTCGCGGTCCGGCTGATCCGCCGCGACACGGTGAAGCACGCCTTCAGCGGCGTCTTCGGGGTCGCCTTCGGCGTGGTCTTCGCGATGATGACCGGTGAGGCGAAGGACTTCTATCTGCCCGGCATGGTCTACACGCTGGGACTGGCCGTTGCGTACATCGCGACCAGCGTCGCGGGGGTGCCGCTGATCGGCCTGATCCTGGGTCCGGTCTTCAAGGAGAACCTGTCCTGGCGTACGCGGAACCCGGGGCGCAAGTCGGCGTACACGAAGGCGAGTTACGCGTGGGGGTTCATCCTCCTCGCGAAGTGCGCGATCCTCTTCCCGCTGTACTGGTGGGCGGACACGGAGCAGCTGGGCTGGGTGCTGGTCTCCCTGAAGATCCCGCCGTTCCTGCTGGCGGTCTACCTGACCTGGCTGTTCCTGGCGAAGGCACCGGCCCCGATTGACGTCTTCGCCGAGATGGAAGCGGCGGAAGAGGCGGAGAAGGCGGAGCGCGCGGCGCGGGAGCAGCAGTAGGTTCTGCGCCTGCGGCGCGCTAGGTGGTGCCCGGGGCGGCCGGGCGGGCCGGTTGTGCGGGTTGCGCCTGCGGCGGGCCGGGGTGGTTGCGGTGGTTGCCGGGTGCCGCTCCGGGGTCATGGCCGGACGGCGTGACTTACGCCGCGTGCAAGGTTCGCTGCACTCGACGACCCGGCAGGTCCACGCGACACAAGTCAGCCTGAGTGTCC
>NZ_MDCR01000112.1 GCF_001723055.1 Streptomyces niveus | reverse complement strand
GCGCGATCGCGGTCGCGCGCGGCTGACCCACCCGCCGGCCGGGTGCCGGGCCGCGTCACCTCGCGGCCCGGCCCCCGGCCGGCACCGGCTCGCCTACGCGTCGGACACCGAGTCGAACTCGACCTCGTCGCGCGCGACCGCGATCGCGCCCTGGAGCCGTTCGCCCGCCTCGTAGACCATGTACGGCACCCCCTTGTCGGTGCCGAAGCTCGGCGCGGCGCTGCGTCCGTTGTCCGGCGCGCCGTTGGCCGAGTCGTAGAACACACCGAGATGGTTGCGGCGGCCGAAGTCGTTGCCGACCTCGGTGATCAGCATGTTGCCGCCGTGTTCCTTGTCGGTGTTGTAGACGACGTACGTGCTGCCGTCGCGGCTGAGCAGGTGCGGGCCGCCGACGTTGTTCGCGCCGACGTCGGAGTGGCGCACGAGCGGCGTCTGGGAGAACGTCCAGTTCCGGCCGTCCGCCGACCAGCCCCAGGCGATGTCACGGTGGTTGGACTGGTTGTTGAGCATGAAGAGCATCACGTAGTGCGCGCCGCGCGAGGGCAGTTCATGCGCGAAGACGCGGGCGTAGGAGGTCTCGGTGCTGCCCGCGGGCATCATCGCGGTGGTGAGCACCACCTTGTCGTACGTGAAGGTGATGCCGTCCTTGGAGCGGGCGAGGCGCGTCGTGCCGTTCTCGCCGTGGAAGTAGAGCCACAGCTCCTTGAGGTCCGCCCGCCACAGGACGTGCGGCGAGGCGACGTGGCTGACCTTGTAGTGCGGCTGCCAGTTGTTGGAGACGATCGGGTTGGCCGTGTACTCGGTGAACGGCCCCTCCAGCGAGTCGCCGTAGGCCAGGCAGATGCCGCCGGGCGCGTCGTGCGGTCCGTAGTAGAGGTAGTAACGGCCCAGCGGGTTGGCCAGCTTGTCGTAGACGCCCCGGATGCACGGGAAGATGATCTCGCCGGTGGGGTTGTACTTGAGCTGGGAGGGCGTCAGCAGGGTCTTGAGGTAACGGTAGTCGGGGAAACCTCCCGGCGCGGCGGCTGCCGCGGCTGCTGCCGGAGTGGCGGCCTGGGCCCCGGCGGTGGCCGCGCTCGCGCCGCCGGCCGTCGCGCCGGTGGCTATCACGCCGGAGGTCACGGCGGCGGTGGCCGCCGCCGCCCGCAGGAAGATCCGGCGGCCGGGGTTCTGCGGCCGGTCGTGCGCGTCGTGCTGTGTCATGTCGTTCTCCGTCCCGGGAGTTGAGAGATCACAGATAGGTGGCGGCGGTGACGCAGAATCCGCCGAGGGCGACGGCCCACACGTACGGCAGGGTCCGCAGCATCACCTGCTGCGGTGTGACCCCCGCGTACTGCGCGCTCCACACGGTCTGGGTGCTGGTCGGGTCCGACACACCGAAGACCTGGTTGTACGAGGTGGCGATGCCCAGCACCGCGACGGCCGGGTAGATGCCGGCGGCGATGAGGACACCGGCGATGCCCGCGCCGAGGCCGAAGACGTTCAGCGGCCCCCGGTAGAGGCAGAGCGGTACGAGCAGGGTGAAGACGATGACGAACAGCACCGGGTTCTGCGGGCTGACCGCCTTGATCAGCGGCTCCAGCGCCTCCACGGCGCCCGGCAGCTTGACCGCCGCGAGCAGGATGCCGATCGCGATGAACAGCACGATCGGCGCCGCCGCGATCTCGAAGCCGCCGTACAGGGTGCGCAGCAGCCGCTTGTTCATCTCGCCCGGCCGGGTGGTGGTGACCAGCGCGTACAGGACACCGGCCAGCATCGACGGCAGGATCGCGACGTCGAGACCGAGGGCGAGGACGAGCGGTACGAGCGGCGTGAGCAGCGCGTACCACGGGGCGTCACCGAGCTGCTTGCGGCGCGAAGTGGGCTTCGCGGACGCGGACTTGAGCGACCACGCGTGTTCGACGCCGCGCCGCCGGGTCTCGATGAGGACGAACAGGATCGCGGCGGCCAGCGCGAACGGGAACAGCTTCAGCATGAAGCCGCGCACGGTGTCGACGGGCAGTTCCAGCGCGGTGGAGAAGAACTGCCAGATGGGCAGCTCGAAGGGCATACCGGCGGCTATGCCCATCAGGATGGTGCCGGCCGCGGTGACCTTGGGGATGCCGACGGCGACCATGGCGGGGATGCCGATGATGCCGGCGAGCATCGCGGCGGGCGCCGAGCCCGTGACCGTACCGACGAGGGTCGAGACGGCGAGGACTCCGAGGGCGACCACGACGGGGCGGTCGCCGCCGAATTCGACGATCTTGCGGACGAGGGTGCCCGCGATACCGGTCTCGTCGAGGAGCTTGCCGAGCCAGGAGCCCAGCAGGATCGCGATCATCGTGGCGGCGAGCGCGGGGGCGCCCTCCTGGATGACCGTGTCCAGGACGCTGTTCTCGCCGGTCAGCGGGGCGCCCGCGAGGAAGGCGATGGCGACGGCCAGGATGACGAGGGCGAAGGCGGTGGGCAGCTTGCGGGTGAGCATCGCGGCGACACCGGCCGCCATGACAAGAAGGATGACGACGCCCATGGCGTTACTTCTTTCTTCCGTGCGAGGAGCGTTGCCGCGCGTCGGCGGCGGTGGCCAGGGCGGCCGTCAGCAGGAGCGGGCTGCGGCCGAGACCGCAGACCGTGCGGGCGTGGGCGTGGGCGGCGATCTCGTCGGCGCCGGCGACATGGCCGTACAGACGCCTGCGTCCCACGCGCAGCACGACATGGTCCAGGGAGCGCTTCAGGGCCGTCTTCGCCGGTCCGTGGTGGAGCTGCTCGTGCACGGTCTCGTGGGCGATCGCCGCGGCCCGCGGGGACCCGGCCGGATACCAGTGCCGCCAGCCGAGTCGGTCGATCAGCTCCTCCGCGAGGTCCAGGGTGTCGGTGAACAGCTCGACGGTCGGGACCGGCCGGGAGGTGTAGCGGGCCAGCAGTCCCCGGTCCAGGCCGCCGTCGCTCTCCATGACGCGCGCCGTGCACGCGACGGGGGCGAGGGCCGCGCCGAACTCGTCGGCGGTACGGACCCATTGACGCAGACGGGCCGGGTCGCGGCTCTCGTGCGTGGGGGTGTTGGCGAGCAGCCGTACGCCGAACTCGACGTCGTCGGTCGCCTCCAGTTCCTCGATCGCCGCGCGCGCGGTCCGGTCGAGCAGGGCGGTGGCGCTCATGAGCGCACCTCCAGGACGGCGACGACGGGTTCGTCGGCAGCGCGTGCGCGCAGTTCGCTGCGGGCGAGCGCCAGCAGCGGCTGCGGGTCGAGTACGCCGGAGAGGTCGGCGATCCGGGAGCCGATGAGCAGCCGCAGCGCGGGGGCGCGGACGCCGCCGTCGCCGTACGAGGTGGCCTCCTTCACCAGTCCGGCGAGCACCTCGGGCGCGCGGCCGACGGTGGTGGACTCGACGCGGGCGTCCGGCGCGTGGAGCCGTACGACCCCGTCGGCGTCGACGACGCGCACCGGGTGGCGGTCGGCGCGGAACCGGCGGTGGACGTCGGTGCCGTACACGGTGTGCGCGGGGGTGCCCGCCAGTACGCGTACCGACGCCGGGTCGGACTTGAGGCTGTCGGCGGCGGCGCGCAGCCGTTCGGCGTCGTCGGCCCGGTGGGCGCGGTCCTGCGTACGCAGCTCGGTGGCGCCGGTCGCGACGGCCCGCACGGTGCTGGTCTGCGGGTCGACGGTGACCTCCACCTCGACGCCGTCGGCGGCGGCGCCCTGGGCGACGACGGCGGCCTCGGCCTCGGCGCGTACGGCGAGGATCTGTTCCTGGCCGGCGCCGGGGATGATGCGTTCGACCTGTTCGCGGATGAGGGCGAGGGCGACGCCGATGGGGCTGATGACCTCGTTGTGGCGGGCGATCCTGCCCTCCTGGCCGGTGACGGCCGCGAGGTGCGGGGTGACGGAGGCGGCGCCTCCGCCGCCGCCGACGAGCACGGCGGTGTCCTTGTCCAGGCGGTAGTCGCGGATCATCGCGTCGACCACGGTCTTGACCTGGTCGGTGCCCGCGTCCAGGAGCTGGGCCGCGGCCGTCGCGACGTCCGTGCCGAGGGCGGCGGCCAGCGGGGCTATCGCGGCCCGCGCGACGGCCGGGTCACAGTGGGCGAAATCCCCTTCGGGGACCCGGCCCAGGGCGTTGGCCGCGCAGGTCATGGTGATCGCGAAGCGTCCGCCGGCGCCGTCGACGACCGCGTAGTCGGCCGGGTCGTCGTCCATCGGCCGGATCGTGCTGACCTTCGCGTCGCGCAGGTCGTCCAGGGTCGCGTAGCAGGCGTACGGCAGTCCCGCGATGTGCGCGCTGCGCGGTCCCACGCCGGTGACCTTGCCGCCGCCGATACGGACCATCGAGCCGCCGCCGACGCCGACGGTCCTGACGTCGAGCGCCGACAGGTACGACGTCTTGCCGAGGATGGTGGCGTGCCGGACGGCGACCTTGCCGCGCCGTACGACGCTGATGTCGGTGGAGGTGCCGCCGGTCTCCAGGAACAGGCCCTCGCTGACGCGCTCCTGCATGAGCGCGCCGGCGACTCCCGCGGCCGGTCCGGACAGCACGGTCAGCAGCGGCCTGCGCCGCATCTCGTCCAACGACATCACTCCCCCGTCGCAACGCATCACCATCAGCGGCGCGGTGACGCCCGCCTTGGTGATGGAGGCGTCGACGAGGTCGGCGGTGGCGAGCATGCGCGGCAGGATCGCGGCGTTGACGACGGCGGTCCTGGTCCGCTTGTGGAGCCCGTACAGGGAGGTGATCTCGTGCGCGGCGGTCGTCGGCAGTCCGCGCTCCTTCGCCGCCGCGACGACCGTGTCCTCGCCCTCGGGGCGGTCGACACTGAACGGCTGGCTGGCGACGACGACTTGGGCGCCGCCCTGGACGACCGCGTCGACCGCGGCGCGTACGGCGGGCGCGTCGTCCGGGTCGGCGACATGGGCGTAGGCGAGCGGAAGCCGCTTGCCGGGGGTGAGTTCGAGCTTCCGGAAGGCCGCGAGCCTGCGGGTGAATCCGGCGCTCGGACCGGATCCGACGCCGATCAGACCGACCGTGGCGACGTCGCCCTCCAGCAGGGCATTGGTAGCCTGAGTGGTGCCGTGGGCCAGGAAGGCCACGTCCTTCGGGGCGTGTCCGGTCTGCTCCAGCAGGCGGTCGAGAGCTTCGACGATGCCGTGGGCGACACCGTCCTCGTGGTGGTGGCTGGTGGGGACCTTGACCTGTCCCAGCAGTCGCAGGGTCGTGGCGTCTACGGCCACGGCGTCGGTGAAGGTTCCGCCCACGTCGATGCCGACGCGGATGCGGTGGGTGTTCATGGCTTGGGCACCTCCTTGTGCACAGTTGGTACGGCGCGGGCGGTAGGCCGGGCGGGGCAGGTGGAGCTGCTTCCGCCCGGCTGTTCTGCCGCCGTTCTGCTCGATGTCGTCAGTAGCCGCGTACGTCGGGCCAGTGGCGCTGCACTCCTTCGCGGTCGAGCAGCCGGGCGAATCGGTCGAACCGCTTGTCCTCGGCCTGGACCTGGCGCGGTTCGACGCCCTCGGCGACACAGTGCGCGGCCAGTGCGCCCGCGACCTCGCCGATGTTCCATTCCACCGGGTGGAGCCGGTAGCAGCCGTTGGTGATGTGCGTGGTGCCGATGTTCTTTCCGGCGGGCAGCAGATTGCGGACCCGGCGCGGGATCAGCGCGCCGAGCGGGATCTCGAAGGGCACCGAGCCGATGTCGATGTAGTTGTCGCCGCCCGTCGAGGGGTGCAGGTCGATGCGGTAGTTGCCGACGCCCACGGAGTCCCGGTAGCGGGTGCCGCCGTACGGGCCGACGATGTCGATCGCGACGTCGTGCTCGGTGACGGTGGTGACGGCCTTGATACGGCGTGACTCCCGTACGTACGGCGCCTTGGCGAGCCCGTCGTCCGTCCCCGTGACGTCGGGGCGCAGCCGCAGTCCGGGGAATCCCGTGCCGCCGTCGGCGCGCGGCGCCTCGGTCTGGAGCCAGTACAGGACGGACAGCGACAACTGCCGTGCCTCGGCGAGCGCGGCGGCCGACGTCTCCTCGCCGGCGCCGATCAGGGGCTTGAGCCAGTAGTCGTTGAGCGGCCAGTTGACGAGAGTGATGTCGGAGTCGAAAGCGCCGGGCCGGTGCAGCTTGCGGGCGAGGATCCGGCGGAAGCCGAACAGCTCCTTGTCGCCCGCGTCGGCGGACTGGTCGGCGGTGACGTCGAGCGGGTCGAGATCCGGGTTGGGCACGAAGGTGCGCGGTACGGCCTCCAAGGTGCGGGGGTCGGGCGCGAGGAAGCCGAGCAGCGGTCCGGGCCAGAAGTCCGGCTGGTAGGTGCGCCAGAAGTCGTAGTCGGCCGGCCGCTCGATGGTGTGGTCCTCGCCCTCGTGGTGGGAGAGCGCGAAACAGACCGTGATGCCCTGCTGGTTGAGGGGCTGTGCCTCCTCGGGGGCGTGCGGCTCGTCGAACTCGGCGCGTGCCTCGGCGCCTGTGGCGTGCTCGACCCCGGCGAGTTCGAGCAGCTCACCGGTCTCGGTCGCGTCGATGACGTAACGGGCGCCGATGGTACGGCGGTTGCCGTTCTTCAGGTCGGTGAGCGTGACGGATCGTACGGTGTCGTCCTCGCCCGTCTCGGCGGCCACCGGGCGGTGTTCGGTCAGCAGCGTGAGCCGGCCCGACGAGCGGTGCGGCGCGAGCATCGCGTCCAGGACGGCGAGGGCGACGCGCGGCTCGTGGCAGAGCTTGCTGACGCGGCCCGCGCCCGGGTTGAGATCGGTGAGGGCCAGGGCCTCGGAGCGCAGCGGGTACCACTGGCGGTAGTGGTCCCTGATGGACTCGCGCAGGGTGCGGTACGAGGCGGTGGTGCCGAACTGCTCGACCCATGGGTGCTCGTCCGGCGGGACGGCCTGGGAGGTGAGCTGGCCACCGATCCAGTCCGTCTCCTCGGTGAGGACGACGGTGCGTCCCGCCCGGCAGGCGGCGAGCGCGGCGGCGACGCCGCCGAGCCCGGAGCCCACGATGAGGATGTCGGGTGCGGATGTCACGGGTCTCCTTGAGGTGCTGTGTGGTGCCTGGTGCTGGTGTGCTGTGTGCGATGGGGTCAGAGGTGGATGGGTGGTGCTCCCGCCGTCGTACCGGGCCGGAAAGCGCAGGCCACCAGGGGTTCCGTGGCCTGCTCCCCTGCCACCAGCGCGGCGAGCATCCGCACGGCGGCGGCGCCCAACTGCGGGCGGGGGATGTCGAACCCGGTGGGTGTCGGTCCGTCGGAGAGGTCCGGCGGCGGGCTGCCGAGGAGGGCGAGCGAGGCGTCGCGCGGGCAGTCGATGCCGACGAAGTGCGCGGCGCCGTGCAGGGCGCGCCAGGCGTCGCCGGTGTCGGTCTCCTCGGCGACGAACGCGGTGACGCCGTCGTCGAGCCAGCCGCGCAGCCGCTCGGCGGTGAGGTCGTGCTCCGGGTCGGCGGAGCGGAAGACGGCGGCGGGGCCGCCGGGCAGTCCGGCTTCCGCAAGGCCCTTGAGGAAGCCGTGTTCACGGTCGGTCGACGCGGGGGCCTCGTCGTCCTCCCGTACGAGCACGATCCGCCGGTGGCCGAGTCCGGCGAGGTGGCTGACGACCTCCTTGCTGGCGCTGACGTAGTCGGCGCCGACCCAGGCAAGTCCCTCCAGCTCGTCCCTGCGGCCGAGGTGGACGACGGGGAAGCCGTCGGCGACCAGGCGGAGCAGTTCGTCGGCGGGTGCGTGGCGGCCGAGGAAGAGGCAGCCGTCGGCGAGCCGTACACGGTTCAGCGCGTGCGGTCCGGCGGCCCCCGCGCCGCCGGTGCTGGAGCCGGTGAAGAGCACCAGGTCGTAACCGCGCGCCGCCGCCTCCTGCTCCACACCGACGAGGAAGGGGTAGTAGGAGTGCTGCACGTCGGTGGGGAAGGTGGAGGTGAAGCTGAAGACCCCGAGCAGGTTGTTGCGCGCGGCGGCCAGCCGGCTGGCGGCCGGATCGGGGACGTAGCCGAGGCTGCGTACCGCGTCGAGCACCTTGCGCCGGGTCTCCTCGGAGATCGTGGCGCCCTGCTTCCGCGCCCCGAGCACCAGCGAGACCGTGGCCTGCGAGACCCCCGCGAGCCTGGCGACCTCGGCCTGGCGTGGCCGCGAGGTCCGGCCCGTGGGCGCGGGGCTGCGGCCGGGCCGGGCCCGCTTCCTGGGTTCCTCCACCGTGTTCCTCCGGATCGTTAATGCGTATTAGTAATGCGCATTAACGAGTACTGTGGACCTCCGGAACGCGGGGGTCAAGGGATCGGTCAAGAGTTCTTCCGGCCTCTTCTTCGGCGAGGAGCCGCGCCGTACGGTGTGGTCGTCCGCCCGCTGAACACGAGGTGATCCCACACATGTCCCTGTTCGATCTGCCCCTCGACGAGCTTCGGAACTACCGCAGCCGGTCCGTGGAACCCGACGATTTCGACGCCTTCTGGGCGACGACCCTCGCCGAGAGCCGCACCCACGACCTGGGCGCCCGGTTCGAGCCCGTCGCGACGGGGCTGTCGACCGTGGAGGCGTACGACGTGACCTTCGCCGGCTTCGGCGGTCACCCGGTCAAGGGCTGGTTCGTCCTGCCGGCGGGGACCCGTGAACCGCTGCCCGTGGTGGTCGAGTTCGTCGGTTACGGCGGCGGGCGCGGGCTGCCGCACTCCCGGCTGCTGTGGCCGTCGGCGGGCTTCGCGTACTTCGTGATGGACACCCGGGGGCAGGGCGCCGGGTGGGGCGGCAGCGACACCCCGGACCCGGTGGGCAGCGCGTCGTCGTTCCCCGGCTTTCTGACCCGGGGCATCGAGGACCCGCACGAGTTCTACTACCGCCGGGTCTTCACCGACGCGGTCCGCGCGGTGGAGGCCGCCCGTTCCCATCCGCTGGTCGACGCCTCCCGCACGGCCGCGATAGGGCGCAGCCAGGGCGGCGGGATCACGCTGGCGGTGGCCGGTCTGGTGCCGGACCTGGTGGCGATAGCGCCCGATGTGCCGTTCCTCTGCGACTTCCCTCGGGCGACGACGCTCACGGACCGGCATCCCTACCGGGAGGTGGGCAGCTATCTGCACACCTACCGCCGCCGGGGCGAGCAGGTCCGGCGGACGCTCAGCTACTTCGACGGGGTGCACTTCGCGGCGCGCGGCCGGGCCCCCGCGCTGTTCTCGGCCGCTCTGGAGGACCAGACGTGCCCGCCGTCGACGGTCTTCGCGGCGTTCAACGCCTATCCGCACGAGGACCGGACGATCGAGGTGTACGAGTTCAACGGCCATGAGGGCGGTGAGGCCTACCAGGAGGAGGCCCAACTGGGCTGGCTGCCGGCGCGCCTGACGGCCTGACGGGCGGGCACGCGTCACCCGGCGGGGATCAGCTCCTTGCTCCTCAGATAGTTCTTCGCGACGTCCTGCGGAAGCCGTCGCCAGCTGTCGACCTGTTCGTTCAGCGACGTCAGATCCTCGGTGGTCAGCACGGTGTTGAGCTGGTCGAGCGCGTTCCGTACGCGCGCGCCGCCCGCCCGGGACCGGTTGACGACGGGCACGATGTGGTCGGCGTTCTGGAGGCGCTTGTCGTCGGCGAGGATGACGAGGCCGAACCGGTCGAGCGTGCCGTCGGTGGTCGTGGTGACGAGCATCTGGTCCTGCCCGTTCTGCACGGCCCGCTTGGACGGTGTGGTGCCGAGGCCCTTGGGGTCGATCCCGGTGAGCCGAATGCCGTACGCCTTCTTCAACCCCGGTGCGCAGTAGGCGCGTTGGGCACACTCGTCGCCTGCCGCCAGCCGTACGGGCAGCTTGGCGCGCCCGAGGTCGGTCAGTGTTCTGAGCCGGTGCTTCCTCGCGTACGCGGCGGTGACGGCGTACGCGTTCTGGTCGACGGCGCGGCCCGGGTCCAGTACGTCGAGCCCGCGCTTCGCCGCCAGTTCGCGCAGCGCCTTCATGGTGGCCGCCAGGTCCGGCGAGCCGACGGTCCCGGCCTCGGCGCCGGCCGCCTTGGCGTTCAGCCAGTCGGCGAAGGTCGCCGCGTACTCCGGCACGACGTCGATCTGGCCGGACTCCAGGGCGGGTTCGTACAGCTCGCGGTTGGTGACGGAGAGGATCCGGGTGCGGTAACCGGCCCGGCCGAGGAGGAGCGCGTACATCTGGGCCAGCAGATCGCTCTCGGTGAAGCCGGCCGAGCCGATGGTCAGATTCCTGCTGTCGCCGGGCGACGCGGTGACCGCGCCCTGTTTCTCCAGGGAGGGCCCGGTGGAGCAGGCGGCGGCCGTCGGCGCGAGGAGTACGACGACGAGCGGGACCACCGTCCTGCGGCGCGGCCTCATCCGGTGTCGCCTCTCACCCAGCGCGGTGCCAGCCGTCGCACCACCTCGAAGAGCGCTTCGACCAGCAGCGCGAACACCGCGACGAGGACGGCGCCCGCGACGACCATCGGCGTGGACGCCAGGTTGAAGCCGGCGGTGATGATCCTGCCGAGCCCGCCGCCTCCCACCAGTGCGGCGATCGTCGCCGTTGCCACGAGTTGGACGGCCGCGATCCGTACGCCGGTGAGGATCAGCGGCGCCGCGAGGGGCAGTTCGACCCGCGTCAGCAGTTGATGGCCCGTCATACCCATGCCCCGGGCGGCGCGTACGACGTCGGCGTCCACGCCCCGTATCCCGACGTAGGCGTTGGTGAGCAGCGGCGGCATCGCGAAGAGGACGAGCGCGATGATCGTCGGCCAGTCGCCGTACGGTCCGATCGGGGTGAGGAGCAGCAGGACCAGGACGGCGAAGGTGGGGATGGCCCGGCCGACGTTGGAGATGTTGACGGCCAGCGCGCCGCCCTTGCCGAGATGGCCCAGGACGAGCGCGACGGGCAGGGCGAGGGCGCAGCTGATGAGCAGGCAGACGGCGGTGAGGAAGAGGTGTTCGCCGAGGCGGTTCCCGATGCCGTCGGCGCCGGACCAGTGGGAGCCGCTGGTGAGCCAGGACCAGGCGTCGGTGAGGGTGTTCACGCGCTCCGCTCCCGGGGCCGTCTCGTCCATGGGGTGAGCACCCGCTGGATCGCGAGGAGCAGCAGGTCGGCGACGATCGCGATGATCACGCAGAGGACGGACGCGGTGAGCACCTGCGCCTTGAAGAAGGTGTTCATCCCGGCGTAGATGAGATTGCCGAGTCCGCCGTGGCCGACGATCGCACCGATGGTGACGAGGGAGACGGCCGAGACGGTGGCGATGCGCAGGCCGGCCATCGACGCGGGCAGTGCCAGCGGCAGCTCGACCGTCAGGAGCAGTCTGATGGGGCCGTATCCCATGCCGCGCGCCGCCTGCCGGGTCTCCTCGGGGACGGCGCGCAGCCCGGCCAGGATGTTCCGTACGAGCAGGGTGAGCGAGTAGAGGACGAGCCCGGCGACGACGAGCGAGGCGGACAGCCCGTACACCGGCAGCAGCAGCGAGAACATCGCGAGCGACGGGATCGTGTAGAGGACGGTGGTGATGCCGAGCACCGGTCCGGACGCCCAGCGCCGGCGCCGGGCCGCGAGGGCGAGCGGCACGGCGAGGACGAGTGCGATGAGGACGGAGACGACGGTCAGCTGGAGATGCTGGACGACCGCGTCCCAGAGGATGTGCCGGCGGCCGGTGAGATAGGCGCCGCAGATCCAGTCGTTGCGCGCGAGGCAGTCGTCGGGGGGTGCGGTCACCCGCCCATTCCAGCGCTGATCCGGGCCGGTCGCGCGTGGGACTGGCCCGTACGGGATCGCGCCACGGACCGGCCCGTACGGGATCGGCGCCACCGACGGCCCGCCCCGGCGTCACTCGGGCGCGGCGTCCTCCGGTGTGCCGCGCGCCAGGCCCGCGAGGAGGTCCAGGGCGTCGGTCAGCGTGCGGTGGGAGGGGGTGCCCAGGGCCAGCCGGACCGCGTTGGGGGCGCGCCCGGTGCCCACGGTGAACGCGGCGCCGGGCGCGATGGCGATCCCGAGGCGGGCGGCGGCCGCGACGAACGTCTCGGCGCGCCAGTGGTCGGGCAGCTCCCACCAGCAGTGGTAGCCGCCGGGGTCGGCGCGCACGGTGAAGCCGGCCAGGCTCTCGGCCCTGATGCGCTGGCGCCGGGCCGCGTCGGCGCGCTTGGCCCGGCCGATCGTGTCGGCGGTGCCGTCGGTCGTCCACCGGGTCGCGGCGTCGAGGGCGAACCGGGACGTCGCCCAGGCTCCCGAGCGCAGCGCCGAGGCCAGGCGCTGTTCGAGACCAGGGGGCGCCACCGCGTATCCGAGGGTCAGTCCGGGGGCGAGCCGCTTGGACATGCTGTCCAGGACGATGGTGCGTTCGGGGGCGAGGGTCGCGAGGGGCGGCACGTCGTCGCGGAGGAATCCGTAGATGGCGTCCTCGATGACGTACAGGTCCAACGCCCGGACCGTATCGACGAGTTGGGCCCTGCGGTGCGGCGGGATCGTCATGCCGAGCGGGTTGTGGAGCGTGGGTTGCAGATAGACGGCCCGCAGCGGCGGGGCGTCGGCCAGGGCCTCCGGCAGGAGTCCGTGCTCGTCCATGGCGAGCGGGACGAGGGTGATCCCGAGGTGGGCGGCGATGCCTTTGACGACGGGGTAGGTGAACTCCTCGACGCCGAGCCGTTCCCCGGCCGGGACGCACGCGGAAAGCGCCGCCGCGATGGCCTGGCGGCCGTTGCCGGCGAAGAGGATCCGCTCGGGTTCCGGGGTCCAGTCGGCGCGTGCGAGGAGGGACGCGGCGGCCTCGCGGGCGGCGGGTGATCCGGCTCCGGCGAGGGGCTGGAGGCTCGCCGCGAGTACGTCGGGGCGGCCCAGGCGCGCCATGGCGGGGGCGAGCAACTCGGCCTGTTCCGGCAGTACGGGGAAGTTGACCTCCAGGTCGACCCTGGCGTCGGCGGGCTCCATGAGCATCGGCTGGGGTCCGGGCGGCGCGGCGCGTACGAAGGTTCCCCGGCCGACCTCGCCGACGGCCAGTCCACGCCGGATCAGCTCGCCGTAGACCCTGGCGGCCGTGGAGTTGGCGATGTTACGGCTCCGGGCGAACGGCCGCTGGGGCGGCAGCCGCTCCCCGGGGCGCAGCCGTCCGGCCCGGATGTCGGCCGCGAGTTGGTCGGCGATCAGCCGGTAGTCCTCCACGGGGCTCCCTCATCTCGCCGCTCGTGGCAGCGCGTCGCATGCGGTCGATCCAGCATTGCACCGAGATCAATTGCAATATTGCATCGAGATACTGCACCACATAGCATCGAGAGCGCAAGTGGGAGACGGCACGGAGTCGAGCACCGGACGAGGGACGCGGACATGAGCACCACGACGCTTTACGACATCACGGTCACCTACGACGACGCGGGCGGAACGGGCTCCACGGACGGGGAGGGGGACGGCGGCGAGGTGCTGGTCCTCGTGCACGGCCACCCGTTCGACCGCTCCATGTGGCGGCCCCAGATCGAGACGTTCGCCGGCCCCGAACGGCGGGTGATCGCCGCCGATCTGCGCGGTTACGGCGGGAGCACCGTCATCCCCGGCACGACGACGCTCACCACCTTCGCGTGGGACATCGCGGCACTGCTCGACCGGCTGGGCGTCGACCGTGTCGTGCTGGGCGGGCTCTCCATGGGCGGCCAGATCGTGCTGGAGTTCTACCGGCTCTTCCCGGAGCGGGTCCGGGCCCTGGTGCTGGCCGACACCTTCGCCGCCGCCGAGACGGAGGCGGGCCGGGCGGCCCGTAACGCGATGGCCGACCGGCTGCTGCGCGAGGGGATGGGGCCGTACGCGGACGAGGTGCTGACGAAGATGGTGACGCCGCACAACGCCGAGGCGCTGCCGGCGGTGGCCGGGCACGTACGGGACATGATGCGCGGCGCACCGCCCGAGGGCGCGGCGGCGGCGCTGCGCGGCCGGGCCGAACGGCCCGACTACGTCGGCATGCTGGGGAGGGTGGCGGTCCCCGCGCTCGTCGTGGTCGGCAGCGAGGACACGTACACGCCGGTCGCCGACGCGCGCGTGATGAGCGAGGGGATACCCGACGCGACGCTCGCGGTCATCGAGGGGGCCGGGCATCTGCCCAACCTGGAGCGGCGGGCGGAGTTCGACGCGGCGCTCGGCGCGTTCCTCGACTCCCTGCCGCCCATTACCTCTCGGGTAATCGACCGGAGCGGCACCTTCGAGAACCATCGGGGAGGTCAAGTCGCTTCCCCGAGGAGGAACCCATGAGTTCGTCGGATTCGTTCGGTGTCCCCGCCCCGTCGCTGACGGCCACACCCGCCGGTCCCGGCGCGGTGGGCGGCGACACGGGCCTGTTGCGCCTGGCGCTGCGGCTCGACGCCGTCGCCACCGGGGCGGTGGGGGCCGCCGCGCTGATCTGCTGCGCCCTGCTGGACTCGCTGCTGGGTCTGCCCGTCGCGTTCCTCGCCGGGATCGGCGCGTTCCTGGTGGTGTACGCGCTCTTCGTGGCCTGGGTCAGCTCCGCGCGGGCGCCGCGCCGTGCGGCGGTGTGGACGGTGGTCGGCAGCAACCTGGCGTGGTTCGCGCTCAGCGCCGTGACGGCCGCCGCGGGGTGGCTGGACCCGACCGGTCTGGGCACGGCGATGATCGTGTTCCAGGCGGTGGCGGTGCTGGGCTTCGCCGATCTCCAGCTCTACGGGCTGCGCAAGGCGCGCAAGTCCCTGTCCTGAACGGCCGTTTCCGTACGTCTCCGCGTCGTTGTCGTCGCGGAGACGTACCGTACCCGTCCGGGTCGCTCTCTCCTATGCTTTGGCCGCGTGCTACCAGGCCGCAGTCCGGGATTGGAGATGCACATGCTCAGCAAGCAGGAGGCCGCCGAGGCCGTCCGTCAGGCCAAGGTGAAGACCGGGGTCACCTGGGCCCAACTCGCCGAGGCGGTGGGCAGACCGCTCGCCTGGACCACGGCCGCGCTGCTCGGCCAGCACCCGATGGGCAAGGACGAGGCCGCGACCGCCGCCGCGCTCCTGGAACTCGGGGACGACGCCGCTCTCGCGTTCCGACTCCAGCCGACGCGCGGGGCGTTGGACGCCGCCGTGCCGGTGGATCCGACGATCTACCGGCTGTACGAGGTCGTCCAGGTCTACGGTCCGACGATCAAGGAACTGATCCACGAGCAGTGCGGCGACGGCATCATGAGCGCCATCAACTTCCGGCTCGACGTCCAGCGCGTACCGGACCCGGCCGGTGACCGTGTGGTCATCACGATGGACGGCAAGTACCTCCCGTACCAGTGGTGACGGGAGGTGGGTGACGACGGGCGAGTCCGCGTCACCTGCCACAGCGACGGGGTCAGGGCGCGACCCCGACGCGGTCGGAGCACTCATCTCCCGGGGATCCGCCCCAGTACGTACGCCTGAATGGCCGTCACCGCCGCTCCGCGTGCCCACACGCCGAAGTCCACGGGCCGTACGTCGAGCGAGACGGCCGACGCGCGCGGATCCCGGTCGTACGCCAGGCCCTCGCGCAGCGCGTCCCGGGCGACCTCCGCCAGCCGGGAACCCTCGCCGGTCAGGACGATCTCCGTGGTCAGGGTGAGATTCGCGACGGCGGCGACCAGACGTCCCAGTGCCCGGCCGGAGGCCAGGACCAGCGGTCCGGCCACCGGGTCCCCGGAGGCCGCCAGATCGAGGCACTCGTCGTAACCGACGTCGCGCCGC
>NZ_MDCR01000111.1 GCF_001723055.1 Streptomyces niveus | reverse complement strand
TGCTCGGGCTGCACACCCAGGGCGGGCGGGGGCTGCCCGGCGCCTGGGTGCTCGTGGCGCTCGTCGCCGTCTCCCTCGCGGAGTTGATCCGCCGGAGCGCGCCCCGCACGGCCCTCCTTGTCGGCACACTGGCGCTGGTCGCCGATCAGTTCACCGTGGGCAGTGTGGCGACGATCGCCATGTTCACGGACATCGTGTACGCGGCGGTGCTGTACGGGAGCCCGTCCGCCGCCCGCCGCATCCCCTGGGGCACGGCGGTGGTCACGGTCACCGTCACCGTCGCCGCCCTGAGCTGGCTCCGCTCGCCCGAGGCGCTGCTGCTCGGGGTGGTCGCCGGCGCGATCAGCATCGCCCCGGCCACCACCGGCGTACTGGTGCGCAACCATCGCGACGCCGCCGAGGCCGCCCGGCTGCGGGCCGAACAGACCGCGCTGCTGGCCGAGATCGACCGTACGCAGGCCGTGATGGCCGAACGCGCGCGGATGGCACGGGAGTTGCACGACATGGTCGCCAACCATCTGTCCGCCATCGCGATCCACTCCACCGCCGCGCTCTCCCTCGACGACGCGCGTACCACGAAGGACGCGCTGGCGGTGATCCGTGAGAACAGCGTCGCCGGGCTGACCGAGATGCGGCGGCTGATCGGGCTGCTCCGGGACGCCGGGGCCGACCAGGAACCGGCCCCGGCGCCGACGCTGCGGGCGCTCGACTCGCTGGTGGAGCGGGCCCGTACCAACGGCGCGTCCAGCGGGCTCACATTCACGCTGGCGGACCGGCGGGACGAGGGGGCGGCGCTGCCCGCGCCGGTGGAGATGGCGGCGTACCGCATCGTCCAGGAGTCGCTGACCAACGCGCTCAAGCACGCGCCACGGGGGCCGGTGACCGTGTCCCTGGACCGCTCACGGCGGGCGCTGTGCGTCGAGGTCGTCAGCCCGTACGGGGAGCGGTCAGGACCCCGGGTGCCGGGGTCCGGCGCCGGGCTGGTCGGAATGCGCGAGCGGGTGGCCCTGCTGGAGGGCGAGTTCGAGGCGGGGCCGGTGACGGACGACGTCGACGGCGGCAGGATCTGGCGGGTACGGGCGGAGCTGCCCGTCGACGAGGGGAACGGCGCGTCATGACGATCCGGGTTCTGGTGGCCGAGGACCAGTCGGCGGTGCGCGCGGGGCTGGTGCTGATCCTGCGCAGCTCGCCGGAGATCGAGGTGGTGGGCGAGGCGGGGGACGGCGAGGAGGCCGTGCGGCTGGCCCGTGAACTGCGCCCGGACCAGGTGCTGATGGACATCCAGATGCCCCGGCTCGACGGGGTGTCGGCGACCCGGCAGGTGGTCGCCGAGAACCTGGCCGACGTCCTCGTACTGACGACGTTCGATCTCGACGAGTACGTCTTCGGGGCGCTGCGCGCCGGCGCGTCCGGGTTCCTGCTGAAGAACACCGAGGCGCGCGACCTGATCGAGGCGGTCCGGACCGTGGCGCGCGGCGAGGGCCTGATCGCGCCGGCCGTGACGCGCCGGCTGATCGCGGAGTTCGCCTCTCCGGCGGCCGGGCGCTCCGCCGGCGCGCCGGACCTCACGGTGCTCGACTCGCTCACGCGGCGCGAGCGCGAGGTGCTGTCGTGTCTGGGCGGCGGGCTGTCGAACGCCGAGATCGCGGTACGGCTGGACATGGCCGAGGCGACGGTCAAAACGCATATGAGCAGGCTGCTGGGCAAGCTGGAGCTGCGCAGCCGGGTGCAAGCGGCGGTCCTGGCGCAGGAGTTGGGGATCTGAACCACCTGGTGCGCCTTTGGTCTGGACCTATTGACGATTGGTCCAGACCTCCTTACTCTCACGCCACTGACTCGTACGCGAGCTGTCGCGGGAGTCGGCTCTCACGGACCACCCCGGACCATCCCCGAACTGCTCCGCACCCACTCCGAGGAGTACCGCCTTGAGCACAGAGACGTCCGTCCGAAGAAGCAGATTCAGATCCAGATCCGTCGCGGCGCTGACCGCACTGCTCCTCCCCCTCGCCGCCATGGTCGGCCTCGCCTCCCCCGCCGAGGCAGCCACATCGGCGACCGCCACGTACACCAAGAAGTCCGACTGGGGCACCGGCTTCGAAGGCTCGTGGACGGTGAAGAACACCGGCACCACGACCCTCAGCTCCTGGACCGTCGAGTGGGACTTCCCCGTCGGCACCGGCGTCGGCTCCGCCTGGGACGCCACCGTCACCAAGAGCGGCACCAACCACTTCACCGCCAAGAACGTCGGCTGGAACGGCACCCTGAACCCGGGCGCCTCCGTCACCTTCGGTTTCAACGGCACCGGTCCCGGCGGCGGCTCCGCCACCGGCTGCAAGCTCAACGGCGCCTCCTGCGACGGCGGCAGCGTCCCCGGCGACACGGCCCCCAGTGCCCCGGGCACCCCCACCGCCAGCGAGATCACCAACACGTCGGCGAAGCTCAGCTGGAGCGCGGCCACCGACGACAAGGGCATCAAGAACTACGACGTCCTGCGGGACGGCGCGAAGATCGCCACGGTCACCGGTACGACGTACACCAACACCGGCCTGACCGCGGGCACCAGCTACTCCTACAGCGTCCAGGCCCGTGACACGGCCGACCAGACCGGCCCGGTCAGCGGCTCGGTCGCCGTCAAGACCACCGGCGGCGGCACGGACCCGGGCACCCCGCCCGGTGACCAGGTCAAGCTCGGCTACTTCACCGAGTGGGGCGTCTACGACCGCAACTACCACGTCAAGAACCTGGTGACGTCCGGCAGCGCGTCCAAGATCACCCACATCAACTACTCGTTCGGCAACGTCCAGGGCGGCAAGTGCACCATCGGTGACGCCTACGCCGCGACGGACAAGGCGTACACCGCCGACCAGGCCGTCGACGGGGTCGCCGACACCTGGGACCAGCCGCTGCGCGGCAACTTCAACCAGCTGCGCAAGCTCAAGGCCGCCAACCCGCACATCAAGGTCCTCTGGTCCTTCGGCGGCTGGACCTGGTCCGGCGGCTTCGGCGACGCGGTGAAGAACCCGGCCGCGTTCGCGCAGTCCTGCTACGACCTGGTCGAGGACCCGCGCTGGGCCGATGTCTTCGACGGCATCGACCTGGACTGGGAGTACCCGAACGCCTGCGGTCTGAGCTGTGACACCAGCGGCCCGGCCGCCATGAAGAACATGATGCAGGCCATGCGCGCCAAGTTCGGTGCCAACTACCTGGTCACCGCGGCCGTCACCGCCGACGCGTCCAGCGGCGGCAAGATCGACGCCACCGACTACGCCGGCGCCTCGCAGTACATGAACTGGCTCAACGTCATGACGTACGACTTCTTCGGCGCCTTCGCCGCGCAGGGCCCCACGGCCCCGCACTCCCCGCTCACCTCGTACCCGGGCATCCCGCAGGCCGGCTTCAACTCCGCCGACGCGATCGCCAAGTACAAGGCGCAGGGCGTCCCGGCGAAGAAGCTGCTGCTCGGCATCGGCTTCTACGGGCGCGGCTGGACCGGCGTCACGCAGGCCACGCCGGGCGGTACGGCGACGGGCGCGGCGCCCGGCACGTATGAGGCGGGCATCGAGGACTACAAGGTCCTGAAGAACACCTGCCCGCCCACCGGCACCGTCGGCGGCACCTCGTACGCCAAGTGCGGCAGCAACTGGTGGAGTTACGACACCCCGGCGACGATCACGTCGAAGATGACCTGGGCCAAGGGCCAGGGTCTGGGCGGCGCGTTCTTCTGGGACTTCACCGGTGACACCGCGAACGGCGAACTCGTCACCGCGATCAGCAACGGTCTGAAGTAACACGATCTGAGCAGCGCACGGCGAGGGGGACGGCGCCCACGGGCACCGTCCCCCTCGTCATGTCATCGGTCACTCAGGCGACGTTCACCCGCTGGCCGGGCGGCGCCGCCTCCAGCCAGGCGAGGAAGCCGGTCAGCGCGTCCTCGCTCATCGCCAGCTCCAGCCGCGTCCCCTTGTGGTCGCAGCCGAGCACGACGGAGTCGGACAGCAGCGCCAGCTCCTCCTCGCCCTCGGGCGCGCGCCGGGCGCGTACCTCGATGGCGGAGCGCTCAAGGCTGCGGCGGGGCCGCGGCGAGTACGAGAACACCCGGAACCAGTTGATCCGGTCGCCGCTGTAGCGGGCCACGCCGTACACCCAGCCCTTGCCGGACGTGTCGGGCTCCTCGGGCACGTTCCACCGCAGCGAACAGTCGAAGGTCCCTCCGGACCGCTGGATCAGCCGTCGGCGCAGCCCGAAGACGAAGAGCCCCACCGCAACCAGTACGACGACCAGTCCGCAGACAAGCAGAGCGAGGACCATCAATACCGACCTCCTCGCCTCATCGAGTAACCCGTACGTACGAACTAAAACAGCTGCCGCATCGCCTCAGCCGCGACACGGTCTGGATGACTCCAGAACGGGCCGCGGCTGAGGGTAATTCCAGGAGCGGTGCGTCAACGCACCGCCACAGCGCGCAGTCGGACATCGGCGCGACGCTCGGCGGCGTCGTCCTCACCCGACTTCGCACGCTCCAGCGCGCGCTCGGCGCGCTGGGCATCGATCTCGTCCGCCAGCTCGGCGATCTCCGCGAGCAGCGAAAGCTTGTTGTCCGCGAACGAGAGGAAACCGCCGTGCACAGCGGCGACGACCGTGCCGCCCTCGCTCGTACGGATGGTCACGGGGCCCGACTCCAGCACACCGAGCAGCGGCTGGTGACCGGGCATGACGCCGATGTCGCCGGACGTGGTGCGCGCGACGACCAGGGTGGCCTCGCCGGACCAGACACTGCGGTCCGCGGCGACCAGCTCGACGTGCAGCTCAGCAGCCAAGGGTGGCTCCTCGGGTCACCACCCGGCTCTGTCGCCGGGTGTTGGTCTTGATTCTATGGGGTTCACGATCGGCGCTTCGGCAGGGGGCGGTACGTGCCCGCCCCCCACCGAACGAACCGGGGACTCAGCGGAGTCGACGGCTCAGGAGACGCCGAGCTCCTTGGCGTTGGCCTTCAGGTCCTCGATACCACCGCACATGAAGAACGCCTGCTCGGGGAAGTGGTCGTAGTCCCCGTCGCAGATCGCGTTGAACGCGGAGATCGACTCGTCGAGCGGCACGTCGGAGCCGTCCAGGCCGGTGAACTGCTTGGCGGCGTGGGTGTTCTGCGACAGGAAGCGCTCGACGCGACGGGCACGGTGGACAACGAGCTTGTCCTCCTCGCCCAGCTCGTCGATACCGAGGATCGCGATGATGTCCTGGAGGTCCTTGTTCTTCTGCAGGATTCCCTTGACGCGGCTGGCCGCGTCGTAGTGCGCCTGCGAGATGTAACGCGGGTCCAGGATGCGGGACGTCGAGTCCAGCGGGTCGACCGCCGGGTAGATGCCCTTCTCCGAGATCGGACGCGACAGCACGGTCGTCGCGTCGAGGTGCGCGAAGGTCGTGGCCGGGGCCGGGTCGGTCAGGTCGTCCGCCGGCACGTAGATCGCCTGCATCGAGGTGATCGAGTGGCCACGGGTCGAGGTGATGCGCTCCTGGAGCACACCCATCTCGTCCGCCAGGGTCGGCTGGTAACCCACCGCGGACGGCATACGGCCGAGCAGCGTGGAGACCTCGGAACCGGCCTGGGTGAAGCGGAAGATGTTGTCGATGAAGAGCAGCACGTCCTGCTTCTGCACATCGCGGAAGTACTCCGCCATGGTCAGGGCGGACAGGGCGACCCGCAGACGGGTGCCCGGCGGCTCGTCCATCTGGCCGAAGACCAGCGCGGTCTTGTCCAGAACGCCCGACTCGGTCATCTCGTCGATGAGGTCGTTGCCCTCACGGGTGCGCTCACCGACACCGGCGAACACGGAAACACCGTCGTGCAGCTTCGCCACACGCATGATCATTTCCTGGATGAGGACCGTCTTGCCGACGCCCGCACCACCGAACAGACCGATCTTGCCGCCCTTGACGTACGGGGTCAGCAGGTCGACGACCTTCAGTCCGGTCTCGAACATCTCGGTCTTCGACTCGAGCTGGTCGAAGGCCGGGGCCTTGCGGTGGATCGGCCAGCGCTCGGTGATCTGAGCGTTGCCCTCCGGGTCGTTCAGGATCTCGCCGAGGGTGTTGAACACCTTGCCCTTGGTGACATCGCCGACGGGCACCGAGATGCCCGAGCCGGTGTCGGTCACCACGGCCTGACGGATCAGACCGTCGGTCGGCTGCATCGAGACGGCGCGGACGACTCCGTCACCCAGGTGCTGGGCGACTTCGAGCGTCAGCGTCTTCTTCTTGCCGTCCTCGGCGGGGTCAGCCACCTCGACGTGCAGTGCGTTGTAGATCTCCGGCATCGCGTCGACGGGGAACTCCACGTCGACGACCGGGCCGATGACCCGGGACACGCGGCCCGTGGCCGTGGCCTCAACAGTGGTCGTCATTACTTTTCACTCCCCGCGGTCGCGTCGGCCAGGGCGCTGGCGCCACCGACGATCTCGCTGATTTCCTGGGTGATTTCGGCCTGGCGGGCCGCGTTGGCAAGCCGGGAGAGGCTCTTGATGAGATCCCCGGCGTTGTCGGTCGCCGACTTCATCGCGCGCCGGGTCGCCGCGTGCTTGGAAGCGGCGGCCTGGAGCAGCGCGTTGTAGATACGGCTCTCGACGTAGCGCGGCAGCAGGGCGTCGAGGACGTCCTCCGCCGACGGCTCGAAGTCGAACAGCGGAAGGATCTCGTGCTTTGCCGCCGAGTCCTCCTCCTCCGCCGCCGAAGCGTCGAGGGAGAGAGGCAGCAGCCGGTTCTGCACCGGCGTCTGCGTCAGCATCGAGACGAACTCGGTGAAGACGATGTGGAGTTCGTCCACGCCGCCCTCGGCCGTCTCCCGCTGGACCGACTCGATCAGCGGTCCGGCGACCTTCTTGGCGTCCGCGTAGGTCGGACTGTCGGTGAAGCCGGTCCACGACTCCGCGACCTCGCGCTCACGGAAACCGTAGTAGGCGACACCCTTGCGGCCGACGATGTACGTGTCGACCTCCTTGCCCTCACTCCTGAGCCGCTCGGTGAGCCGCTCCGCCGCCTTGATGGCGTTGGAGGAGTAGCCGCCGGCCAGTCCGCGGTCGCTCGTGATGAGCAGGACCGCGGCCCGGACCGGAGACTCGACCTCCGTGGTCAGGGGGTGCTTGGTGTTGGATCCGGTCGCCACCGCCGTGACCGCGCGGGTGAGCTCGGTCGCGTACGGCGTGGACGCCGTCACCTGGCGCTGCGCCTTGACGATGCGCGAGGCGGCGATCATCTCCATCGCCTTGGTGATCTTCTTGGTCGCGGTGACGGATTTGATGCGACGCTTGTAGACCCGGAGCTGAGCTCCCATGAGTCAGGTCCCTTCCGTCGTCACTTGGAGACGTTGACGCCGGCCGGGGCGTCGTCGCCCAGAAGCTTGCCGTCCGAGGTCTCGAACTGCTTCTTGAAGGCGGCGATGGCGTCGCTGATGGACTCAAGAGTGTCGTCCGACATCTTCGCGCCCTCGGCGATGCTGGTCAGCAGCTCCTTGCGCTCGCGGCGCAGGTGCTCCAGCAGTTCGCTCTCGAAGCGGCTGATGTCCTCGACCGGGACGTCGTCCATCTTGCCGGTGGTGCCGGCGTAGATGGAGACGACCTGCTCCTCGACCGGGTACGGCGCGTACTGCGGCTGCTTCAGCAGCTCGACCATGCGCTGACCACGCTGGAGCGAGGCCTTCGACGCGGCGTCCAGGTCGGAACCGAAGGCGGCGAACGCCTCCAGCTCGCGGTACTGGGCGAGGTCCACGCGGAGGCGACCCGACACCTGGCGCATGGCCTTGTGCTGGGCGGAGCCGCCGACTCGGGAGACCGAGATACCGACGTTCAGCGCGGGCCGCTGGCCGGCGTTGAACAGGTCGGACTCCAGGAAGCACTGGCCGTCGGTGATGGAGATGACGTTGGTCGGAATGAACGCCGACACGTCGTTCGCCTTGGTCTCGACGATGGGCAGGCCCGTCATCGAACCGGCGCCCATGTCGTCGGAGAGCTTGGCGCAGCGCTCCAGCAGACGCGAGTGCAGGTAGAAGACGTCGCCCGGGTAGGCCTCGCGGCCCGGCGGACGGCGCAGCAGCAGCGACACGGCGCGGTAGGCGTCGGCCTGCTTCGACAGGTCGTCGAAGATGATCAGGACGTGCTTGCCCTGGTACATCCAGTGCTGACCGATGGCCGAACCGGTGTACGGGGCCAGGTACTTGAAGCCCGCCGGGTCGGACGCCGGGGCGGCGACGATCGTCGTGTACTCGAGAGCGCCGGCCTCCTCCAGGGCACCGCGTACGGACGCGATGGTGGAGCCCTTCTGGCCGATGGCGACGTAGATGCAGCGAACCTGCTTGTTCACGTCGCCCGAGCGCCAGTTGTCGCGCTGGTTGATGATGGTGTCGACGGCCAGGGCGGTCTTGCCGGTCTGGCGGTCGCCGATGATCAGCTGACGCTGGCCACGGCCGATCGGCACCATCGAGTCGACGGCCTTGTAGCCGGTCTGCATCGGCTCGTGCACCGACTTACGGACCATGACACCCGGAGCCTGGAGCTCCAGGGCGCGGCGGCCGTCGGTCGCGATCTCGCCGAGACCGTCGATCGGGGTGCCGAGCGGGTCGACGACACGGCCGAGGTAACCCTCGCCGACGCCGACGGAGAGGACCTCGCCGGTACGGGTGACCGACTGTCCCTCCTCGATACCGCTGAACTCACCGAGGACGACCGCGCCGATCTCGCGCTCCTCCAGGTTCAGGGCGAGACCGAGGGTCCCGTCCTCGAACTTCAGCAGTTCGTTCGCCATGGCCGAGGGCAGACCCTCGACCTTCGCGATGCCGTCACCGGCAACGCTGACCGTCCCGACCTCCTCGCGCGAGGCCGCGTCCGGCTTGTACGACTGGACAAAGTTCTCCAGCGCATCCCGGATCTCCTCCGGCCGGATCGTGAGCTCCGCCATCTGGATTCCCTGCTCTCCTTGTTGGGCCCGAAGTTCTATGGGGGTCTGGGGGCGACCCCCAGGAATCTTCTGCAATTTCTGCACGGCCCAACCGGGCCGCAGTTCTGATCTCTGTATGTGTGTCTGTAATCGGGCTATCACGTACCGGCCGTCAGCCGGCCAGCCGCCGTGCCGCCTCGTCGAGACGCTCCGCGACCGTGCCGTCGACAACCTCGTCCCCGACGCGTACCGAGACTCCGCCGAGGACCTCGGGGTCCACGTCGAGGTTCAGATGCATCGGGTGGCCGTACAGCCTGGCCAGGGCCGCGCCGAGGCGCTGCTTCTGGCCGTCGGTGAGGGGGACCGCCGTCGTGACGACCGCCACCATCCGCTCCCGGCGCGCCGCCGCGAGCCGGGACAGGGTCTGGAGACCCGCTTCCAGGCTACGTCCACGGGGCTGGGTGACGAGGCGGACGACCAGACGCTCGGTGCTCGGGTTGGCCCGGCCGCCCAGCAGGCTGGTCAGCAGCGCCGTCTTCGACTGCGCCGACGCCGCCTGGTCGGTCAGCGCGGCCCGCAGGCCGGTGCTGGACTCGACGATCCGGCCGAACCGGAACAGCTCGTCCTCGACGTCGTCGAGGCCACCGGCCCGCTGCGCGGCGGTGAGCTCGGCGAGAGCCGCCAGCTCCTCCACCGCGTCGACCAGGTCACGCGGCTGCGACCAGCGGGACCGGACCATGCCGGTGATCAGGTCGGCACTCTCGCCGCCGACCTGCCCGCCGAGCAGTCCGCCGACCAGGTCGGCCTTGGACTCGCCCGACCGCGCCGGGTCGGTCAGGACCCGGCGCAGCGACACCTCGCGGTGGAGCAGCGCGGTGACGGCGGTCAGCTCATCGGCGAGCTTCGAAGCGTCGACCGAGGTGTTGTCGGTCAGCGCGTCGAGACGCTCGCGTGCGGCGGCCAGCGCCGCGCGGCTCGCGCCATTCATCGGGCCGCCTCGGCCTTCGACGCGCCGTCTTCGAGCTCGTCGAGGAAGCGGTCGATGGTGCGGCTCTGCCGGGCGGTGTCCTCAAGGGACTCACCCACGAGCTTGCCGGCGAGGTCGGTGGCGAGCTTGCCCACGTCCTGGCGCAGCGCCGAGGCCGCGGCCTTGCGGTCGGCCTCGATCTGGGCGTGACCGGCGGCGACGATCTCCTCGCGCTGCCGCTGCCCCTCCGCCTTCATCTCCTGGATGATGGCGGCGCCCTGCTCGGTCGCCTCCTGGCGGAGACGAGCCGCCTCGTGACGCGCTTCGGCGAGCTGTGCCTTGTACTGCTCCAGGACGCTCTGCGCCTCGGTCTTGGCCTCCTCCGCCTTCTCGATGCCGCCTTCGATGGCCTCACGGCGCTGCTCCAGAACCTTGTTGATGTTCGGGAGGAGCTTCTTGGCGAGGAAGCCGAAGACGATGGCGAAGGCGATCAGGCCGATGACGAGCTCGTCAAGGTGCGGGATCAGCGGATTCTGAGGCTCCGCCGCTGCCGCAACATAGAGAGCGTTCACATCAATGCCTTCCGTGAAAGGGGTAGGGCTGTCGGTCCGGCTTACTGGTAGACGAAGCCCATGACGATGCCGATGAGGGCGAGCGCCTCACAGAAGGCGAAACCCATGATCTGGTTGGTGCGGATCAGGCCGGCCGCTTCGGGCTGACGGGCGAGGGCCTGGGTGCCGTTACCGAAGATGATGCCGACGCCGACGCCGGGGCCGATCGCGGCGAGACCGTAGCCGATGGACGCGACGTTGCCGACGACGGTCGTCTTGGCGGAGGCGAGGTTGACCATTTCGAGAGCAGCGGACATGCCGTTACTTCCTTCTCTTTCACGGACCGGGTGGGGGTTGGCCACCGGACGTCTGTTGGTTCTTGTGTTGGCTCTGGATTACGGGCCGGGCTCAGTGGCTCTTGGCGAGCGCGCCCTGGATGTAGCTACAGGCCAGGAGCACGAAGACGTACGCCTGGACGGCCTGGATGAAGAGTTCGAAGATGGTCATGATGAGCACCATCGCGAACGAGGCACCGGCGTAGACGAAGCCCAGTCCGTTCAGCAGGTAGTACGTGGCCAGCGTGAACATCACGATGAGCAGGTGACCCGCGAACATGTTGGCGAACAGTCGGACCGCGTGGGTGAAGGGCCGGATCAGCAGGTTCGAGAAGAACTCGATCACCACGACGAGCGGCAGGACCCAGCCGAGCGACTTGTCGTAGCCGGTGATGTTCTTCCAGCCACCGCCCCATCCGTGCGTCTTGAAGGTCAGGCCGACCCAGAGGATGTAGACGATGATCGCCAGGGCCGCGGGGTACGCGATCAGCGAGGTGACCGGGAACTGGGCGATCGGGATGATCGACCAGAGGTTCATCAGCCAGACGAAGAAGAAGATCGACACCATCAAGGGGACGTACTTCTCACCGTCCTTCTTGCCGATGATCTCGTAGACGATCCCGCGGCGGACGAAGTCGTAACCGGCCTCGCCGATCATCTGGACCTTGCCCGGCACCAGCTTCGGCTTGTTGAAGGCCATCCAGAAGAATCCGACAACCAGGATGGTGCTCAGCAGTGCGAGCAGCATCGGCTTGTTGAATTCGAACCCGCCCACCTCGAAAATGGGCTTGTACATGAACGTATGGAGGCCCGGAGCCGGGAACCCGCAGCCGGAAAAGATATGGCAGCTCGCATCGAAGGCGAGGGTCTGGGGATCAGCACTCACCGCGGGCTCCTTCAGCGTGGCGCATAGGTACGGCAACCTCGTTGTGTCGGCGCGGCACGAAGCCGCGGTTCGGCACTGGACTGGTGTGACAGATGTGGGGGCGGCTCTCAGGCATGGAGCCTCGCGATGGAACAGGCGTCAGCTCGGATGCCCGCGCCCGCAATGCCGCAGTTGGAACCGGACGATAGCAGGATCCCGAACGGGCACTTATCCCGGCCCTACCCTTCACGCCGAGGACCCCGTCTTCTCCGCTTTCCCGGCCGTCGAGGACTCCGGTTCCACGTAGAGGATCTTGGCCTTCATGTACGCGCGGGCCTGCGCGGCGATCCAGACGAGGGTGGCCGCGAGGAGCGTGAAGCCGAAGGCCTTGGGGTTGAACAGCGTGGTGTCCTTGAAGACCGCGAGGAAGACCAGCAGCAACAGCAACTGGGCGGTGTAGAGCATCAGCCCCATCGCCTGGAAGAGATGCGGGAGCGACCTCGCGGTGCGCTGGAGGACGGTGAGCCCGACACCCATGAAGAGAATGACCACCAGCACACCGACAGCGGCTCCCAGAGCGCCCTTGCCACCACTGACCACACCGCTGATCACCGCGGCGATGACGCCGGCGGCGGCGGTGGGTACGGCGGAATTGAGCAGGATCCGGACGTCGTTGGTCGGCATGGCGGCAGCTCCGCTTGCTGGGTGGGGCAGATGGTGTCGTCATGGACGAGCGTAGGCCCGGTCCGAGAGTTGGATTCTCGGGCCAACGGACCGTCGCACTACGGTCCTTCGGCTCTGGCGCCGGGTCTCGTGAACGGTATCACAAACTATTTGATGAGGTCTTTACCATGAACGTGTGCTTACCGTCACACATGAGGCGTAATTCGCGCGCCTGAGCCGGACATCGGGCCGTCTTGTCTGGTAATGGGGGCCGTTGAGGCAATTCTCAGTGCGACGAATCCGCCTTGCGTCGGTCGGGGAAATGAGATCGGCGTCCGATCGCCGTCGCTCCGTTGACGCCCGCCGGGACCGGGGCCGGTCCGTCCGCCGGTACGGCGTCGGCCGTGAGTGAATCGTGAGGCACCTGTGATCCGGCGCCCCGGGGGCTCTCCCGCGGCTCGGGCGCCTCGTGGGCCACGTCCGCCAACTCCCCCTGGCCGCGCCGCCGGCGGCGCCGGTAGCGGGGCGGTACGACGGCCTCGGCCCAGCGCGGGGCGCGCGGTGTGAAGCGGGGCAGCAGCAGGAGCAGCAGGCCCAGGGCGCTCAGTACGACGACCGCGAAGACGATCCACATCGTGGACATGGTGGACGAGGAGTGGACCGAGTACAGCACCACACCGAAGGCGATCAGCGCCGACCAGAAGTACATGATCAGCACGGCCCTGCTGTGCGAGTGCCCGATCTCCAGCAGCCGGTGGTGGAGATGGCCGCGGTCGGCGGCGAACGGCGACTGGCCGTTCCAGGTACGGCGCACGATCGCCAGGACCAGGTCGGCGACCGGGATCGCGATGATCGTCAACGGCAGCAGCAGCGGGATGAAGACCGGCAGCGCGGCGTGCGTCGCCTCACGCGTCGAGCCGTCCGCGTAGATCTTCAGGGCGTCCGGATCGACCTGCCCCGTCACGGAGATGGCGCCCGTCGCGAGGACCAGACCGATCAGCATCGAGCCCGAGTCGCCCATGAAGATCCGCGCCGGATGCATGTTGTGCGGCAGGAAGCCGATGCCCATGCCCATCAGGATCGCGGCGAACAGGGTCGCGGGGGCGGCGGCCTCGATGCCGTAGCCGTACCAGATGCGGTACGCGTAGAGGAAGAACGCCGCCGCGGCGATGCAGACCATGCCGGAGGCCAGGCCGTCGAGCCCGTCGACGAAGTTGACCGCGTTGATGGTGATCACGACGAGCGCGACGGTCAGCAGCGTGCCCTGCCAGGAGGTCAGCGCGACGGTGCCGACGCCGGGCACCGGGATCCACAGGATCGTCAGACCCTGCATCACCATCACGCCGGCGGCGATCATCTGGCCGCCGAGCTTGATCAGGGCGTCGATCTCGAACTTGTCGTCCAGGACACCGATCAGCCAGATCAGGGCGGCCCCGGAGAGCAGCGCGCGGGGCTCGTTGGACTGCTCGAAGACCCCGCTGAGGTTCTGCAGGTTGCTCGCGACCAGCAGTCCGGCGCACAGGCCGAAGAACATCGCGATACCGCCGAGACGCGGTGTCGGTTCGCGGTGGACGTCGCGGGCGCGGATCGCGGGCATCGCGCCGATCGCGATGGCGAACTTCCGCACCGGACCGGTCAGCAAATAAGTCACCGCGGCCGTCACGCAGAGCGTCAGCAGGTAATCACGCACAGGCTGCCCCACAGGAATCGCCGACCATCTGAGCCACACACACTAACGCGGGGAAGGACGGCTGTTGGAATGCGCGTTGCCACATGAGGTAAGGACATACACGGCGGCGCGATGGTTGCACAAACTCGTCACACCCTATGCCCCGCCGCGTTTCTCACCGTACGTCGCCGCAGGTCGACGGTGTGCGAGCGGCCCGCTGTCAGTGCCGGGTCGGTACGCCCGTGAGCGCCGTCACCACCGGGTCCAGCGCCTGGTGGATCTCGTCGCCGATGGACCGGAAGAAAGTGATCGGGGCGCCGTACGGGTCGTAGACCTCGTCCGCCTCCGCGTTCGGGGCGAGCAGCCATCCGCGCAGCGCGGCGGCGGCACGCACCAGCGCACGGGCCCGCTCGACCACACCCTCGTCGAGGGGGTCGGGCAGCGTCGCGGGGTCTATGGCCCGTACGAGACGCGTGAACTCCTTCAGCGTGAAGGTCCGCAGCCCCGCCGAGTGCCCCATCGAGATGACCTGCGCCCGGTGGTCACGCGTCGCGGTGAGCACCAGATCGGCGCGGATGACGTGCTCGTCCAGCAGTTCCCGCCCGACGAAGCCGGACGGGTCCGCGCCGAAATCCGCCAGGACGGCCTCCGCGTTGGCCTCCATCGAAGCCCCCTCGTGCCCCCAGGTGCCCGCGCTCTCCACGATGAGCCCGCCCGTCAGGCGCTCGCCGAGGCGGTCGCTGAGGGCATGGCGGTTCAGCCGCTCGGTGATGGGCGAGCGGCACACGTTGCCGGTACTGACGTGGAGGATGCGGAAGGTGTCGGGGAGTCCCGCTATGCCACGCCCCTCAGGGGCGGTCAATTGGCCACCTCGAGGTCGGGTACGACCTTGCGCAGCTCGTCGGCGTCGACGGCGCCCGCGCGCAGCAGCAGCGGGACCTTGCCGGTCACGTCCACGATCGACGACGGGACGATGCCGGGGGTCTTCCCGCCGTCGAGGTAGACCGAGACGGCGTCCGCCAGCATCTCCTGCGCCGCGTCACAGTCCTCCGGCGCGGGGTGTCCGGTCAGGTTGGCGGAGGAGACGGCCATCGGGCCGACCTCGGTCAGCAGCTCGATCGCGACGGGGTGCAGCGGCATCCGGATCGCGACGGTGCCGCGAGTGTCACCGAGGTCCCACTGGAGCGAGGGCTGGTGCTTGGCGACGAGCGTGAGGGCGCCGGGCCAGAAGGCGTCGACGAGCTCCCAGGCCTGCTCCGAGAAGTCCGTGACCAGGCCGTGCAGGGTGTTCGGGGAGCCGATGAGCACGGGCGTGGGCATGTTACGGCCCCGGCCCTTGGCGTCGAGGAGGTCGGCGACGGCCTCGGAGCTGAACGCGTCGGCGCCGAGCCCGTAGACGGTGTCGGTGGGCAGGACGACGAGCTCGCCGCGACGGACGGCGGACGCGGCTTCACGCAGACCGGTCGTACGGTCGGTCGCGTCGTTGCAGTCGTATCGCCGTGCCATATCTAACGATCCCCTCTGGATGTGTTGCGGTGTACGGGACTACTCGTGGTGGCCCTCACGGCAGTGCCTTGCGGGCCGTCGCGAAGCGGGGGCGTTTGTTCAGGTCCGGGTGGTCCGCCGCGTCCGCCCAGCCGGCCTCCTCGCTGAAGATCCACGGGACCTGGCCGCCCTGGGTGTCCGCGTGCTCGACGACGACGAGGCCGCCGGGCCGCAGCAGCCGGTGCGCGGTGCGTTCGATGCCGCGGATCGTGTCGAGGCCGTCCTCGCCCGAGAAGAGCGCCATCTGCGGGTCGTGGTCACGGGCCTCGGGCGCCACGTACTCCCACTCGGTGAGCGGGATGTACGGCGGGTTGGAGATCACCAGGTCGACCTGGCCGTCGAAGTCCGGGAGGGCCGTCAGAGCGTCTCCGCGGTGCACGGTGACCCTGGACCCCTCGGCGTTCCTCCGCGTCCAGGTGAGGGCGTCCTCGGACAGCTCCACGGCGTGCACACGCGAGCGCGGCACCTCCTGGGCCATGGCGAGCGCGATGGCGCCCGATCCCGAGCAGAGATCGACGATCAGCGGCTCCACGACATCCATCGCGCGGACCGCGTCTATGGCCCAGCCGACGACGGACTCGGTCTCCGGCCTGGGCACGAACACCCCTGGCCCGACCTGGAGTTCCAGATAGCGGAAGAACACGCGCCCGGTGATGTGCTGGAGCGGCTCGCGGGCCTCGCGGCGCGCGACGGTCTCCCAGTAGCGGGCGTCGAACTCCTCGTCCACGACGCTGTGCAGCTCTCCGCGCTTGACGCCGTGCACGAACGCGGCGAGTTCCTCCGCGTCGAACCGCGGCGACGGCACGCCCGCGTCGGCCAGCCGCTGGGTGGCCTGGGCCACCTCGGCAAGCAGCAGACTGCGGGGGGCGGGCCCGCGGCGGAGCCGCTGGGGGTCGCTGGGCCCCCCAGAAGGTGGCTGCACGCTGGTTCCTCCTGAGACGTAGACGGGGAGGGGGACGTGATCGGGTACGGGCGGGGCGGAGGCGCGTCAGGCGGCTGCGAGCTTCGCCGCCGAGTCGGCGTCGACGCAGGCCTGGATCACTGCCGCCAGCTCACCGTCGAGCACCTGGTCCAAGTTGTACGCCTTGAAGCCGACGCGGTGGTCCGAGATCCGGTTTTCCGGGAAGTTGTACGTACGGATCTTCTCGGACCGGTCGACGGTACGCACCTGGCTGCGCCGGACGTCCGCCGCGTTCTTCTCCGCCTCCTCCTGTGCCGCGGCGAGCAGCCGCGAGCGCAGGATACGCATGGCCTGCTCCTTGTTCTGGAGCTGGCTCTTCTCGTTCTGGCAGGAGGCGACGACGCCGGTGGGCAGATGCGTGATCCGGACGGCGGAGTCGGTCGTGTTGACGGACTGGCCGCCGGGGCCCGACGAGCGGTAGACGTCGATCCGCAGGTCGTTGGCGAGGATCTCCACCTCGACCTCCTCCGCCTCCGGCGTCACGAGGACACCGGCCGCCGAGGTGTGGATCCGGCCCTGCGACTCGGTGGAGGGCACGCGCTGCACGCGGTGCACCCCGCCCTCGTACTTCAGCCGCGCCCAGACGCCCTGTCCGGGCTCGGTGGCCCCGTTGCCGCCCTTGGTCTTCACGGCGACCTGGACGTCCTTGTAGCCGCCCAGCTCGGACTCGGTGGCGTCGATGATCTCGGTCTTCCAGCCGACGCGCTCCGCGTAGCGCAGATACATCCGCAGGAGGTCGCCGGCGAAGAGCGCCGACTCGTCGCCGCCCGCGCCCGCCTTGATCTCCAGGATGACGTCCTTGTCGTCGCTGGGGTCGCGCGGGACGAGCAGCAGACGCAGCTTCTCGGTCAGTTCCTCGCGCTGCTTCTCCAGCAGCTTGACCTCGGCGGCGAACTCGCCCGCCGACGGGTCGGTGGGGTCCGCCGCGAACTCACGGGCCGTCTCGATGTCGTCGCCGGTCTGCTTCCAGGCGCGGAACGTCCCGATGATCGGGGTGAGTTCGGCGTACCGCTTGTTCAGCTTGCGGGCGTGCGCCTGGTCCGAGTGGACCGACGGGTCGGCGAGCTTCTTCTCCAGGTCGGCGTGCTCGCCGACCAGTTCCTCGACCGCCTCGAACATTCGGGGGCTCCTGGGTTGCGTACGGAAGTGCTGCGCGAAGGTGCTTGGGAAGGTGCTGCGGGACGGCAAAGCGCCGGTCCCGACGCCCCAGGGCTGGGGCGCCGAGAACCGGCGCAGTTGGCTCGCTACTTGTTGGCGGAGCCGGCGGCAGCCTTGCCGAAGCGGGCCTCGAAGCGGGCCACACGGCCACCGGTGTCGAGGATCTTCTGCTTGCCCGTGTAGAACGGGTGGCACTCGGAGCAGATTTCGGCACGGACGGAGCCCGATTCGATCGTGCTGCGAGTGGTGAACGACGCACCACAGGTACAGCTGACCTGGGTCTCGACGTACGTGGGGTGGATGTCGCGCTTCAAGGTGTCTCCTAGGGAACATCCTCGCCAGGCGAGGAAGGCGCCGGGTCGCACGCGCGGATGCTCGTACGTGAACCGGGGCCGACGATCCAGTCTGCCAGGACCGGCCGTATCTCCAAAACCGGGGTGGCCGCGGATCTATTCCGCCGCCACGGGGCGCGTCCGCCCGGCCACGGACTGCTCGTCCGCGCTCATCCGCCGGTGACCACGTCGGCCGCGCCGCCCTTGTCACCGGCGGAGTCCTCGGTCGCCGACGCCGGGATCGGCTTGTCCGCCCGCAGCGCGTCCCACACCTGCTGGGACGCCTTCTCCAGCGGTACGACGCGGTTCGGGTCCGCCGGGTCGTACTGGACGGGGAGCGTGATCATGTTGACGTCCGAGGCCCCGAGGCTCTTGAGGCCGCCGGCGAAGCTGACGAGTTCCCTGACCGAGTCGAGCTCGGAGTCGGGGGTGATCGCGCGGGTCGCGGTGTCGCCGATCGCGTACAGCTTCTTGGGGCTGCTGAGCAGGCCGATCTCCTTGACCTGGTTGATCAGGGCCTTGATGAAGGCCTGCTGGAGCTGGATCCGGCCGAGGTCGCTGCCGTCGCCGACGCTGTGGCGGGTGCGGACGAGGCCGAGCGCCTGCTCGCCGTTCAGCGTGTGGGGGCCGGGTTCGAGCTTCAGATGGCTGTCGGGGTCGTCGATCGCCTCCTTGGTGGTGATCCTCACCCCGCCGAGATCGTCGATGAGCTGCTTGAACCCGGTGAAGTCGACCTCGATGTAGTGGTCCATGCGGATGCCGGACATCTTCTCGACGGTCTTCACCGCGCAGGCCGGGCCGCCGACCTCGTACGCCGTGTTGAACATGGCCCGCCGGGCGCCCGCGGCGGTGCCGTTGTCGGTCTCGCAGTCGGGGCGCTCGACGAGCGTGTCCCTCGGTACGGAGACGACGCTGGCGCTCTTGTGGCCCTCGTCGACGTGCACGATCATCGCGGTGTCGGAGCGGGCTCCGCCCTGGTCGGCGCCGTACTCGGAGTTGGCGCCGGAGCGCGAGTCGGAGCCGAGTACGAGGATGTCCATCGAGCCGTTGTCGACGTCCACGGGGCGGTCGGTGCCGAGTCTGGCGTTGATGTCGACGCCCTGGATGTTGCCGTTGAGCTTGAAGTACACGTAGCCGAGACCGGATCCGCCGACCAGGACCAGTGCGGCGGCCGACCAGGCCGCCAGGGTCGTGGCGCGTCGGCGCGTGCTGGGCTTCTTGCGGCGCGATCCGGTCGCCCGTATTCGGCCGCCCCTGCTCTGCTCGCTCATGTGCTCCTCGGCTCTCGTCGGCCTCGTCGGCTCCCGCGGCGCTTACGTGGCACGGTTCGTCCGTCGTTCAGACGCACGGGGAAGCTGGCAGGGTTGCACAACAAGCTGTGGCCCCCGCCGGGGCGGGGGCCACAGAGACATACCGGTCGGTGACCGGTCAGCCGGTTCTCACCTGCGGTTTCACGCGATGGTGTGGTAGCCGGTCCAGCCGGATCCGATCTTCACACCTGTGGCGAAGATCTCGGAGGTGGCCTTGCCGGTGCCCTTGAGCAGGTACAGGCTGCCGGCCGCGTTACGGACCACGACGTCGGGCTTGGCGTCGCCGGTCACGTCGCCCGGGGTGGCGATGGTGGTGTACGCGGACCAGTTGGTGCGGACCACGACGGGCGTCTCGAACGGGGCGGCGGCGTTGCCGGTGCCCTTGGCGAGAAGCAGGTCACCGGTGCTGCCCCGGCGGACCAGCAGGTCGGGCTTGCCGTCGTTGGTGAAGTCACCGTGACCGCGCACCTGGTTGTAGAGCTGGTAGCCGGTGCCGACCGCGGTGGAGGCGCTGAACTTGCCGTTGCCCAGGCCCGGGTAGAGCCGGAGCTGGCCGGTGGAGGCGACCGCGAGCAGGTCGGGGTGGCCGTCGCCGGTGACGTCACCGGGGGTGACGATCGCGCGGAAGGTGTTCCAGGCGCTGAAGATCTTGGTCTTCGTGTACGTGGAACTGGTCGCGGAGCGGTGCAGCCAGTACACGTCGCCCGAGTTGCCGCGCGCGACGAGGTCCTCGTAACCGTCCCGGTTCAGGTCGGTCTGGACGACCAGGTTGTACGCGCTGAAGGAGCCCGTGAACGCCTTGCGGGAGGCGAACGTGGAGCCGGTGGAGGTGAAGGTGTAGGCCTTCCCGTCCGAGCTCGTACGGGCCCACAGGTCGGCCTTGGTGTCCCGGCTGAAGTTGGTGTCCTCGATGCGCGGCTGGAGGGCCGGCATGTAGGTCGACACCTTGGTGTACACGTCGTACGTGCCACCGAAGTTGCACAGCTCGGACTGTGTGGCGACACCCCAGGAGGTGACGCCGATGATCCGGCCGTTCACCATCATCGGGCTGCCGGAGTCACCGGGGCAGGTCGCCTTGCCGGTGGCGTCGTTCCCCGTACCGCCGTTGCCCGCGCAGATCATGTGCCCGGCCTTGTACGCGCCGGGCAGACCGAGCGAGGTGTCGAGGTTCTCCGAGCACTCGGCGTCCGAGCGCAGCGGCTGCGTCACCCGCTGGAGGGTGTCGGCCAGCCGGTCGTCCGGGGACGAGCCGGTCATGCCCCAGCCGTAGGTGGTGGCGGTGGTGCCCGGCGCGTAGCGGGTGGTCTCGCGGTACGGCGCGGGCTGCGCCGGGGTGCCCGTGAGGGGCTTGGCGAGCGTCAGCAGCGCGACGTCGTTGTCGATGGTGTCCGCGTTGTACGAGCCGGCGTGGTACGAGCGGCTGATGGAGACCGCGGTGCCCTCGTCGTTCGGACCGCCGGCGAGCTTGGCCGTGTTGGCGAGAATCATGCCGCGCCCGACCATGTCGAGCGCTTTCCCGTTCTCGTCGGTGACGCAGTGCGCCGCCGTAAGAACCTTGTTGGGCGCGACGAGCGTTCCACCACAGGTGAAGTAGAAGTATCCGTCGTTGTCGAACTCGAAAAGCAGCTGCACCATCCAGGGCGCGCTGCTGATGGAGGTGTTCGTTCCGCCGATGATGCGCGTGGAGACGTCCTTGGTACTGACGACCTCGGAGTTCTTGGGCGGCAGGAACTTCTCGCCGCCGTTGTCATCGGCCTGGGCCGTGCTCGCCAGTCCGCCGGAGAGGACGGCGACTACCGCCGTACCGCAGGCAATGAGTCTTCCCATTTTCGATACAGGTCTGCCATGAGGCGACACACGCACGCAAATCTCCCACTAATCAAGGGAATTGGTTTGGCGCCGTGTGGGGGGATGGAACGGCTAAACGAATGTTACATGCAGAAATCCGCCCCGTCACCGGAGTAACGGGGCGGATCCATAAGGAAGTTGAGCAAACGGACGTCAGTGGGTACGTCAGTCGTTGCCGTTTCCGGGGGACGGAGTCGTCTTCTGAATCTGAAGCAGGAACTCGGCGTTCGACTTCGTCTTCTTCATTTTGTCCAGCAGCAACTCGATGGCCTGCTGCTGGTCGAGCGCGTGCAGCACCCGGCGCAGCTTCCAGACGACGGCCAGCTCGTCGCTGCCGAGCAGGATCTCTTCCTTACGGGTGGAGGACGCGTCCACGTCGACCGCCGGGAAGATGCGCTTGTCCGAGAGCTTGCGGTCGAGCTTGAGCTCCATGTTGCCGGTGCCCTTGAACTCCTCGAAGATCACCTCGTCCATGCGCGAGCCGGTCTCGACGAGCGCGGTGGCCAGGATGGTCAGCGAACCGCCGTCCTCGATGTTGCGCGCCGCGCCGAAGAAGCGCTTCGGCGGGTAGAGCGCGGTCGAGTCGACACCACCGGACAGGATGCGTCCGGAGGCCGGGGCCGCGAGGTTGTACGCGCGGCCCAGGCGGGTGATGGAGTCCAGCAGGACGACCACGTCGTGACCCAGCTCCACGAGGCGCTTGGCGCGCTCGATGGCCAGCTCGGCGACGGTGGTGTGGTCCTCGGCGGGGCGGTCGAAGGTCGAGGAGATGACCTCGCCCTTCACCGACCGCTGCATGTCGGTGACCTCTTCCGGACGCTCGTCGACGAGGACGACCATCAGGTGGCACTCGGGGCTGTTGACCGTGATCGCGTTGGCGATGGCCTGCAGGATCATGGTCTTGCCGGTCTTCGGCGGGGCCACGATCAGACCGCGCTGGCCCTTGCCGATCGGTGCGACGAGGTCGATGATCCGCGTCGTCAGCACACCCGGGTCGGTCTCCAGGCGGAGCCGGTCCTGCGGGTAGAGCGGGGTGAGCTTCTGGAACTCCGGCCGCCCGCGGCCCGATTCGGCCGCCATGCCGTTCGCCGAGTCCAGGCGCACGAGCGCGTTGAACTTCTCGCGGCGCTCGCCGTCCTTGGGCTGGCGCACCGCGCCGGTGACGTGGTCACCCTTGCGCAGGCCGTTCTTACGGACCTGGGCGAGCGACACGTACACGTCGTTCGGACCCGGCAGATAGCCGGAGGTCCGGATGAACGCGTAGTTGTCGAGGATGTCGAGGATGCCCGCGACGGGGATCAGCACGTCGTCGTCGGCGACCTGCGGCTCGCCGCCGCCACCGAACTCCTCGCGGCCACGACGGCCCCGGCGGTCGCGGTACCGGCCGCGCCTGCCGCGCCGGCCGCCCGCCTCGTCGTCGAAGTCGTCCTGCGGGCCGTTGCCCTGGTTCTGACCGCCCTGGCTCTGGCCCTGGCGCTGCTGGCGCTGGCCGCCGGCCTGCTGGCCGCCGCCCTGCTGGTCGTCGCCCTTGCCGCGGCGGTCACGCTGGCGGCTCTGGCGGTCGCCACGCTCACCGCGCTCGCCCCGCTGGCCGCGCTCCTGGCGGTCGCCGCGGCGGCCGTCGGCCTCGGCGCGGTCGGACGCGGAGACGGCGGCCTCGGCCTTGGCGTCGGGCCGCTCGTCCACGACGGTGTCGGTGCCCGACTCGCGGGTCTCGGTCTTGGTGTCCGGGCTGCCCGCCTGCGCGGTGGCCCTGCGCCGACGACGCTCGCCCGCGGGCTGGTCGTCACTGGCCGGCTGGCCCGGGATGTCGATCGAGGAGTCGGCCTTGCCGTCCTTCTCCGTCTTCGCCGCCTTGGCCGGGGCCTGGTCGGCGGGGGCGTCGGCGGCCGGGGCCGCGTCGCCCGTACGGGCCTTGGAGGTGGCGCGCCGCTTGGGCTTCGCCTCGGCGTCGCCGCCGGCCGTCCCGTCGGTCTTCGGCGCGGGCGAACCGCCGCCCTGCGCCTCCTTGATGACCTCGATCAACTGGCTCTTGCGCATCCGCGCGGTGCCCCTGATGCCGAGGCCTGACGCGACCTGCTGGAGCTCGGCCAGGACCATGCCGTCGAGGCCGGTGCCGGAGCGGCGGCGCCGTGAGGTGGTGCCGGTGGCAGCACCTTCGGCGGGCGCGGCGGTGTCGACGCTGTTGTCGGCGCTCACGCCCATCAGATCGGTGGTGTCGCTCACGAAGGGTCCTTCCCTGGAGCGGACGTCGGCCTTCTGGCTCGGCGACCGGTTGTGCTGTCCGACCGCGGGTTGTGATCGTGTCGATCACCGGCCGAAGTCGGGGCGATGGTCCCGCCGGGTACGGCGGAAGACTTGCGTACATGCAATGGGTCCGGCCCGAGGTCCCCCTGCTCGGCCCACTCCTGGACATAGCGAGGGGTGTCGTGCCGGTTCCGGGGCGTGCTCAAGACTGCTCAGGCAGGCTGCGCAGGCAGTCGGGGAGGCTCCCGGAAGAATGGTGGTCCCGAATGGGGACGCGAAGCACCGAGCCACAAAGACTTCGGGTGCAGACTTGAGGTTAACACTACCGGCTCCAACAAACATTCCCCCTCTCACTCACCGGCAATCCACCGTCACTGAGATCCCAGCGGCAGAACGGTCGCGCCCGTGCCGTCGAGGCCGAGCCTGTTCGCCGCCCAGCCCTCGCCGGCCAGCCGTGCGACCTTGTCGGCCGCACTGTCCTCGGTCAGCGCCAGGACCGTGGGGCCCGCGCCGGAGATGACCGCGGGGACGCCGTCCGCCCGCAGTCGGTTGACCAGTTCCACGCTCTGCGGCATCGCCGGGGCGCGGTACTCCTGGTGGAGCCGGTCCTCGGTGGCGGCGAGCAGCAGGTCGGGACGCCTGGTCAGCGCCTCGACGAGCAGCGCGGCGCGGCCCGCGTTGAAGCTCGCGTCCACATGGGGGACGGCGCGCGGGAGCAGTCCCCGCGCGGTCTCGGTCAGGACGGGCCGGTCGGGTACGAACACCACGGGGACCACGGAATCGGCGGCCTCCATACGGATGGCGCGTGCCGCTCCCCCGTCGGTCCAGGCGAGGGTGAATCCGCCGAGCAGACAGGCGGCGACGTTGTCGGGGTGGCCCTCGATCTCGGTGGCCAGCTCCAGCAGCGCCGTGTCGTCGAGCCGGGCGTCGCCGCCTATCGTCACGGCGCGCGCGGCGACGATCCCGGCGCAGATGGCGGCGGACGAGGAGCCGAGGCCCCGGCCGTGCGGGATGCGGTTGGCGCAGACGACCTCCAGGCCGCGCGGCTGGCCGCCGAGCAGGTCGAACGCGGTGCGCAGGGACCGTACGAGGAGGTGGTTCTCGTCGCGGGGCAACGTTCCGGCGCCCTCGCCGGCGATGTCGACGTGCAGCCCGGAGTCGGCGACTCGGACCACCACGTCGTCGTAGAGCCCCAACGACAGGCCGAGGGCGTCGAATCCCGGCCCGAGGTTGGCGCTGGTGGCGGGGACGCGCACCCGTACGGCGGCGGCGCGGAAAGCTGGACCGGCCATCGCTTAGACGACTCTCCTTGTGTGACGGCGAGGAAGGCTGGACGGAGACGGGGCGAGCAGAGGCGGGGCGAACGGAGACGAGGCTGCGAGACTGCGGGATTTCGGCGAGATACGTCAGACACCCGACGACCACGAGGGCGACAACACCGCGGCATATGCGGCGGGGCGGGTCAGGCACACCTTATCGAAGGAAGGTTCTGTGGCGACATAGGGCGCACAGGAGGCGCACGATGCGTGTCGCGTGGCTTCCTGTGCGCCTATGAAGCGTCTTGGTGTGCTTTGTGCGGCCGCGGGGCCGGTTTCCGTGACCACGGGCCGCACCGGGGGCGCGTTACGCGAGTCCGAGCCGCTCCGCCGCCGTCACCGCGTCCACCGGCACGGTGACCGGCTGCGGCGCTCCCGCGACCGCCCAGTCCGGGTCCTTGAGCCCGTTCCCGGTGACGGTGCAGACGATCCGCTGCCCGCGATCGACCTTGCCGTCCTCGGCCGCCTTGAGCAGACCGGCGACGGACGCGGCCGACGCGGGCTCGACGAAGACGCCCTCCTGTGCGGCCAACAGCCGGTAGGCACGCAGGATCTGTCGGTCCGTCACCTCGTCGATGAACCCGCCCGACTCGTCGCGGGCGGCGAGCGCCTGCTGCCAGGACGCCGGGTTGCCGATCCGGATCGCGGTGGCCACGGTGTGCGGGTCCTTGACGACCTCGCCGCGCACGATCGGCGCCGAACCGGACGCCTGGAAGCCCCACATGCGCGGGCGACGGGTGGCCGGGCCGTCGTTGGTGTACTCCGTGTAGCCCTTCCAGTACGCCGTGATGTTGCCGGCGTTGCCGACGGGCAGCACATGGATGTCGGGGGCGTCACCGAGCGCGTCCACGATCTCGAAGGCCGCCGTCTTCTGGCCCTCGATACGGGACGGATTGACCGAATTGACCAGCGCCACCGGGTAGTTGTCGGACAGTCCGCGCGCCAGCGTCAGACAGTCGTCGAAGTTCCCGTCGACCTGGAGGATCTTCGCGCCGTGCACCAGCGCCTGGCCCATCTTGCCCAGCGCGATCTTGCCCTGCGGCACCAGGACGGCGCAGACCATGCCGGCCCGTACCGCGTACGCGGCGGCCGACGCCGAGGTGTTGCCGGTGGAGGCGCAGATGACGGCCTGGGCGCCCGCCTCCTTGGCGTGCGTGATGGCCATCGTCATGCCGCGGTCCTTGAACGACCCGGTCGGGTTGGCGCCCTCGACCTTGAGGTGCACCTCGCAGCCCGTGAGTTCGGAGAGGACCTGGGCGGGGACGAGCGGTGTACCGCCCTCGCGGAGCGTGACCACCGCCGTCGTTTCGGTGACCGGCAGCCGGTCCCGGTACTCCTCGATGATGCCGCGCCACTGGTGGGTGCCGATGCTCGTCATGGGTCCCTTACTCCCCTTCAACACGCATGATGCTGGCGACACCGCGCACGGTGTCGAGCTTGCGCAGCGCTTCGACGGTGCCCGAGAGGGCGGCGTCGGGCGCGCGGTGGGTGACGACGACGAGAGATGCCTCGCCGCCGAGTCCTTCACTGTCCAGCCGGCCCTGCTGGCGCACGGTGTCGATCGACACGTCGTGCTCGGCGAAGACCGTCGCGACCTGGGCCAGTACACCCGGTTTGTCGGCCACGTCGAGGCTGATGTGGTAGCGCGTGACGACCTCGGCCATCGAGCTGACGGGCAGCCGGGTGTACGCGGACTCGCCGGGCCCCGTGGACTCGCCGAGCCGGTTGCGGCACACCGCGACGAGGTCGCCGAGCACGGCGGACGCGGTGGGCGCGCCGCCCGCCCCGGGGCCGTAGAACATCAGTTGGCCGGCCGCCTCGGCCTCCACGAAGACCGCGTTGTACGCCTCGCGCACCGAGGCGAGCGGGTGGCTGAGCGGGATCATCGCCGGGTGCACGCGGGCGGTGACCGACTTCCCGTCGACGGCGCGCTCGCAGATGGCGAGGAGCTTGACGGTGCAGCCCATGCGCCGCGCGGAGGCGATGTCGGCGGAGGTGACCTCGGTCAGGCCCTCGCGGTGGACGTCGTCGAGGCGTACGCGGGTGTGGAAGGCGATCCCGGCGAGGATCGCGGCCTTGGCTGCGGCGTCGAAGCCCTCGACGTCGGCGGTCGGGTCGGCCTCCGCGTAACCGAGCGCCGTCGCCTCGTCCAGCGCCTCGGAGTAGCCGGCGCCCGAGGAGTCCATCCGGTCGAGGATGAAGTTCGTGGTGCCGTTGACGATGCCCAGCACGCGGTTGACCTTGTCGCCCGCGAGGGATTCGCGCAGCGGGCGCAGCAGCGGGATGGCGCCGGCGACGGCGGCCTCGTAGTAGAGGTCCTTGCCGTGCTTCTCGGCCGCCGCGAAGAGCGTCGCGCCGTCCTCGGCGAGCAGCGCCTTGTTGGCCGAGACGACGGACGCGCCGTGCTCGAAGGCGGTGGTGATCAGTGTGCGGGCGGGCTCGACACCGCCGATGACCTCGACCACGACGTCGATGTCGCCGCGTTTGACCAGCGCCGTCGCGTCCGTGGTGATCAGCGCGGGGTCGATGCCCTCGCGCACCTTGGAGGGACGGCGGACGGCGACCCCGGCGAGTTCCAGGGGGGCGCCGATCCGCGCGGCCAGGTCGTCGGCGTGCGTCGTCATGATGCGCGCCACCTCTGAGCCGACCACTCCACAGCCCAGCAGCGCCACCTTCAGCGGACGCGTACGCATCATGCGACCTCGATTCCCTCTCACAGCGATGTGGACCAGTCTCACGCACCGGACGGAAGTTTCACCCCTCCGTCCGTCATGCGAGACATCTATCTCAGCCTTCGGGGCACCGGGCCCTGTCCGGCCTTGCGTGCCGGCTAGCCGACGTCGAGCCGCAGGAGATCTTCCTCCGTCTCACGCCGGACGATGACCCGCGCCGCGCCGTCCTTGACGGCGACGACCGGCGGGCGCAGCGCGTGGTTGTAGTTGCTCGCCATCGAGCGGCAGTACGCGCCGGTGGCGGGGACCGCGATGAGGTCGCCCGGCGCCAGGTCGGCGGGCAGGAACGCGTCGCGTACGACGATGTCACCGCTCTCGCAGTGCTTGCCGACGACGCGGGAGAGCATCGGCTCGGCGTCGGAGCGGCGGGAGACGAGGGCGACGCTGTACTCGGCGTCGTACAGCGCGGTGCGGATGTTGTCCGACATGCCGCCGTCGACGCTCACGTACGTGCGCAGCCCCGGGAGGGGCTTGACGGTGCCGACCTCGTAGAGCGTGAAGGCGGTCGGGCCGACGATCGCGCGGCCGGGCTCGACGGAGATCCGGGGGGTGCGCAGCCCGGCGGACTCGCACTCGCGGGTGACGATCGCGGTCAGCGACTTGGCGATCTCGTGCGGCTCGCGGGGGTCGTCCTCGGGGGTGTACGCGATGCCGAGGCCGCCGCCGAGGTCGATCTCGGGGAGTTCGACGCCGTGTTCGTCGCGGACGGCGGCCAGCAGCTCGACGACGCGGCGCGCGGAGACCTCGAAGCCCGCCATGTCGAAGATCTGCGAGCCGATGTGCGAGTGGATGCCGATGAGTTCGATGCCGTCGAGCCGCAGTGCCCGGCGGACGGCCTCGGCGGCCTGTCCGTCGGCCAGCGCGATGCCGAACTTCTGGTCCTCGTGGGCGGTGGCGATGAACTCGTGGGTGTGGGCCTCGACGCCGACGGTGACGCGGATCTGCACGGGCTGGACGCGGCCGAGGCGCTGCGCGATGTGCGCGACGCGCACCATCTCCTGGAACGAGTCGAGGACGATGCGGCCGACGCCCGCGGAGACGGCGCGCTCGATCTCGTGCACGGACTTGTTGTTGCCGTGCAGCGCGATGCGCTCGGGGGGCATGCCCGCGTCGAGCGCGGTGGCCAGCTCGCCGCCGGAGCAGACGTCGAGGTTGAGCCCCTCCTCCTTGAGCCAGTGGACGACGGCGCGGGACAGGAACGCCTTGCCCGCGTAGAAGACGTCGGCGTCCTTGCCGAAGGCGTCGGTCCAGGCGCGGCAGCGGGCCCGGAAGTCGGCCTCGTCGAGGAAGTACGCGGGGGTGCCGAACTCCTCGGCGAGGCGGGTGACCGGCAGTCCGGCGACGGTGGCGACACCGTCCTCGTCCCGGCGGACCGTACGCGACCAGATCTTCTCGTCCAGGGCGTTGAGGTCGGCGGGCGGCGGGGAGTAGTGGCCCTCGGTGTGCACGTCGGCGTAGCGGGGCCCGGCGGGGTGGGCGGAACGGCTCATGGTCTTCGTGGCTCTCTCAGAGATGTTCGGGCGCGTCGACGCCGAGGAGGGTGAGGCCACCGGCCAGCACCGTCCCGGCGGCTTCGGCGAGTGCGAGCCGGGAACGGTGGGCGGCCGAGGGTTTCTCGTCGCCGGCGGGCAGCGGGCGGCAGGTCTCCTGGAAGTGCAGGAACGCCTCCGCGGTGCGTTCGAGATGGCGGGCGACCCGGTCGGGGGCGCGATGGCGGGCGGCGGCGGCGAGTACGCCGGGGTGGTCGCCGATGGTGTCGAGAAGCGGGCGGGCCCCGGAGTCGCGGGGGTCGCCGCCGCCTGACGGGATGCCGAGACCGGCGGCGTTGCGCAGGAGCGCGCGGGTACGGGCGTGGGCGTAGCGCACCGTGAACAGGGGGTTGGTCTCGTGCTGTACGAGGAGGTCGTCGCCCGTCGCGGGCCGGTCGTGCGCGGCGGGCCGCAGCAGGCCCCAGCGGGCGGCGTCGGGCCCGAGGCGGGCGAAGAGGTCACCCGCGAGGCGGGCGGGCACCGGGCGTACGGTCAGCCGCTCCGTGGCGTCCCCGCCGGTGCGGGCGTCGGCGCCCTGGGCGCGCAGCAGCCGTACGACGGTCTCGGCCCAGACGGCGGCGCGCGGCTCGTCGGCGGGGGCGAGGACCACGGTGGTGCCGGCGAGGGCGTCCCCGTGCCCGTACCGGATCCCGGCGTCGGTGACGGCCCGGACGAGGCCGGCGCGGCTGCCGGGGGCGAGGGTGAAGTTCAGGAAGCCGGGTCCGGTGACGTCGACGCGGCTCAGTCCGGGGCCGGCCCGCAGGATCTCGGTGCGCAGGATGTGCGCGACGTCGTGGGGGCTGCGGCGGGCGGGGCCCGCGAGCCGCAGGGCGACGGAGGTCGCGTAGTCGCCGCTGCCGCCGGGGCCTGGGCGCCCCACCTGGACGCTGTCCGGTACGGGCCCGGTCAGCACACCCTCGTCGACCGCGCGGCGCACGGCGCGCAGCACGGTTCGGGAGAGGTCGGCGGGGGTCACGGGACAAGCGTATGGGAGGAGGGGGACCTCTTCGCGAACCGGTTTCGCGATGCGGGCACCCGGAGGGGCGTCGTCAGCCTCGCGCGCTTCCGGGCGTGCTTCCCGCACGCCCGGCCCCATGCCAGCCGTCCAAGGACGGCGGGCCCTCCCGGCGTATCAGCTGGCGTACGACACTGACGAGCTCGGTCGGCTCGAAGGGCTTGGCGAGGAAGGCGTCCACGCCGGCGGCCGTGCCGGTCTCCACCTCGTACCGCGTACAGGCACTGATGATCGCCACGGGCAGGTGCGAGGTCGCCGGATCGGCCCGCAGCCGGGCGGCGGTGCGGATGCCGTCGAGGCGCGGCATGACGACGTCGAGGGTGATCACATCGGGCCTGACCTGGTGAACGACGTCCAGGCACTCGGCACCATCGGCCGCGGTCACGACCTCGAAGCCCTCCAGCTCCAGGTTGACCCTGATCAACTGCCTGATGACCCTGTTGTCATCGACAACGAGCACCCGGCCTGACGCGCCTGACACAGCTTGAGAGTAGGGCGGCGTCCCGGGCCGCGTCCGGGTTTTCCCCACTTCTCCCCCCGCCCGGGGGACCCCCGGGCGGGGGCCCGGCCGCGCGGCGCTCGCCAAATACCTGTTCACGACGACCCTGTCGGGGCTGGTAAGGTTTCACCCGTCGCCAAGATTCACGGCGATACGCCCCCGTAGCTCAGGGGATAGAGCATCGGCCTCCGGAGCCGGGTGCGCAGGTTCGAATCCTGCCGGGGGCACTTCCGGAACAAAGGCTCTGACCGCGATACGCCGGTCAGAGCCTTTTCTCATGCCCGGACTTCCCTCCTGCGGACGCGGCGCCGTGGATGTCACCGTTGTCCCGGAGTGTCGGGCACTCCGCGTGAGGCCTCGCAGGTTCCGTGATCCGCGCGATGTGTGCGGTGGTGACCGAAATGCCGTTCGTGGCAGGCCTGTTCAGCTCGGCGACTTCTCATGTCCTGACGACATTCTGACAGTTGTTGTTCCAGTCAAGCCGACACGCCGAAGCACCGCCCGGGACATTCCGCTGGCCAGCCGGTCGGAGGCCCAACAGGCCTCGCTGGGCTGGTCAGTTATGGTGAGGATGCAACGATTCGGTGATTCCGCTTACGGATTCGTGGGGACTTCTGCCGCCGGAAATGGCCGAGTTGGATCGTTCGTGGCTGGTTGGACACCTGCATTTTTCGAGGATGTACGCATCCGTAACGAGGTGCTACGGCATAGGATCAAGCCGCGCCACGGGGGCCTCGCCAGTCCCTTGCTCAACGTTGCACACGATCTACTCGCGATCCCCACCGACCCCCCCAACCCGTTAATAGGTATCTGCGTGTCACCGATACTCAGCACCGGTTCCGGCGATGGAGCCGCGCAGTGAAAATCAATCGTCGCCTCGTCCTGCTGGTCACCGTGCCGCTCGTAGTGGCCGTCACCTTCGCGGTACTGGCCCTCGCCCCCGCGACCCAACAGGCGCTCCAGGCCAACCGGTTGACGGCCATGGTCGATGTCGCCTCGTCCGCCAGCCAGTTGACGCACCATCTGCAACGTGAACGGGCGGCGGCCACCGCGCTCGTCTCCACCCAGGGAGACCCCGAAGCGTTCCGTGAGACCTCCAGCGCCACCGACAAGAGTGTCGCGCGATTCCGTTCCGAACTCGGTCAGTTGTCGTCCGTGCCGGGCAACGCGCAGAGCGCGCTCGACCGGATCGACCGGTTCATCGACGAGATGCCCTCGCTGCGCGCCCAGGTGCGCTCCGGTGGAAGCACCGTCACCGCGCTGACGTTCGGCTACCGGATCGTGATCGCCGACCTCATCGACTACCGCGACGGCATCGCCCAGGCCGACGGCGTCGACGCCGACGTCGCCGACCGGATCCGCGCCGCCGCCGCCATCTCGCGGGCCTCCGAGCATATGGGCCAGCAGCAGGTCGCGGTGATGAAGGCCCAGGCCACAGGTGGTTTCACCGAGGCGTCCAAGCGGACCTTCGACGCCACCAGGATCGGCTACACCGAAGCCACCGGCTCCCTCTTCGACCTCGGCCCGCAGCAGTGGCGGACCTGGCTGGAGCGCACCCTCTCCGGCCCGAAGGCCCTGGAGGCGCGCCGGCTGGAGGACACGGTGAGCCGTACCGCGCCGGACCAGGAACTCACCGTCGACCCCGAGGAGTGGCAGAAGGCGTCGGCCGACCGGCTGACCCTGCTGCGCTCGGTCGAGAGCCGGATCGACGACTCCGTACTCAAGACCGTCACCGAGACACGTACCTCGCTCGCCTGGCTCGCCGGCGCCGAGGTCGCGCTCGTGCTGCTCACGCTCATCGGCGCGGTCGTCGTCGCCATCCGGCTCGGCCGCGTGATGATCCGCCGGCTGCGGGATCTGCGCAACGCCGCCCACGAGGTGGCGCACACGGGTCTGCCGCGGGTGATGACCGAGCTGTCCCAGCCCGGCGCGCTCAGCGGTGCCACCCCCGAGCAGGTCGCCGAGCGGTCGGGCAACCCGGTGAAGACCACCGGTCTGGACGAGATCGGCGAGGTCGGTGAGGCGTTCAACGCCGTCCACCACGAGGCCGTACGACTGGCCGCGCAACAGGCGCACATCCACGAGCAGTTCGCCGAGACGCTGGTCGGTGTCGCCCGCAGGGGCGCCCAGTTGACCACCGTCATGGTGTCCGAGCTGGACATGGTGCAGCGCGACGAGGCCGACCCCGAGCGTATGAAGACGCTGTTCGCGCTCGACCACCTCGCGATCCGCATGGAGCGCAACACCAACAACCTGCTGGTGCTCGGTGGTTACGGGCACGGCCGGGTGCGGTCCGCGGACATCTCCTGCTCGACGGTGATCGTGGCCGCCGCGCAGCAGATCGAGCGGTTCGACCGGGTCTCCCTCGGAGTCATCGAATCGGGCATCGGCATAGCCGCGCGCGTCGTCCACGACGTCGCGCACATCCTGGCCGAACTCCTCGACAACGCGACGCGTTTCTCGCCCCCGGACAAGCAGGTCGGGGTCGCGGTCTGGCGGCTGTGGGACCGGGCCGTCGTACAGATAGTCGACGAGGGCGTGGGCATCACCGCCGAGCGGCGCGCCAACCTCAACAAGGGTCTGCTGGAGCCGAAGTCCGGTATCGGCGACGTGCGTTCCATGGGTCTGCACGTGGTCGCGCGGCTCGCCGCCCGGCACGGCATCGTGGTCGAACTGCGGGACTCCTCGGGACCGGGCACGATCGCCGAGGTCACCCTCCCGGCGAACGTACTGGCCGCCGCTCCGCAGGAGACCACGCCGCGTCCGCAGGGCTCGCTGAGCGGGGAGCGTCCCGGCGTACGGTACGAGACACCGCGCCCGATCACCGGGCCCGGCCAGTTCAGCCGCAGGACGAACGCGGGTGCGGGCACCCCGGGCGGCCGGAACGGCATCGGCAGGAACGGCGACGCCGTCGAGTCGGGCGACTACAACCCGGCGGGCGCCGGAGCCCAGGGGTCCAACGGATCCCAGGGTTCCAACGGGTCCGCGGGATCCAACGGCTCCACGGCCACGCAGGAAAACCCCAGCCCCCAGGGCGACGACCGCGCGGGCGCCACCGCGCCCTCCCAGCACCCCGTCCACGCCGAGCCCGTCTCCCGCATCGCCGGAGTCAGCTCCTCGGGACTGCCGCTGCGGCAGCGCAACACGCCCAAGCAGTGGCCCACCTTGGGCAAACGCGACGGCGCCGACCAGCGATCCGGCGCCGCCCCCAAACCGTCGCCCCGCCGCAGGGACTCCCGTCAGGTCTCTGACGTCCTGGCGGCCTACGCACAGGGGATCAACAGGAGCACGAGCCACCGCGGGCGCTCCGCCACCGACGACGACACCCAACGGAGCAAGAAATGACGTCACCCAACGACCTCAGCTGGATCCTGAGCGGCTTCGCCGGACGTATTCCGGAGGTCACCCAGGCCATAGCCGTGTCCGTGGACGGACTGGCACTGGCCTACACGGGGGTGGAGCGGGACGACGCCGACCGGCTGGCCGCCATCGCGTCGGGTGTCGTCAACCTGCTCTCCGCGGCTGCCCAGTTGACCAACACCGACCCGGTCGAGCACAGCCTGACGGCCATGGAGGGCGGCTACATGTTCTCGATGGCCGTGTCCAGCGGCGCCTCGCTGCTGGTGACGACCACCAGGGACGCGGACATCGGCGAGGTCAGCTACATGATGTCCGAGCTGATCAACCAGGTCGGCGACTCCCTGACTCCCCAGGTCCGCGACGCGAACGCGCAGCCCTCGCGCTGACGTCCGGGTCGCCACTCGCCCCCACCGTTCGGTTTCTCGTTCGCCGTTCGCGCAGTTCCCGCTCGTTTCGTCTGTTCCGTCCGTATTTCACTCCCTCCTGATGAGAGCCCTCATGTTCTTCGACATATCCCTCCCGCGAGGCCGCCGTAGAGTCCGGCCGGTCGGCGCAGCCGCCCTCGCACTCGGCCTGGCAGCCGTCACCGGGTGCAGCAGCGACAGCGGCGCCGGCGACGACACCGTGAAGGTCGGTCTGGTGGCCTCGCTGTCAGGCACGTACGAGCCGGTCGGCACGGAGCTGCGGAAGGGCTTCGAGCTGTACCTGGCGACCCACGACAACAAGCTGGGCGGCCGGAAGGTCGAGCTGGTCGTGGCGGACGAGGGCGACGGTCCGCCGACCGCGGTCCCCGCGGCCACCAAGCTGATCAAGAAGGACAAGGTCGACGCGCTGACCGGTCTCGTCGGCGGTGGTTCGGTCAACGCGGTGCTGCCGCTGATCAACCAGGCCAAGATTCCGCTGCTCGGCTCGAACGCCCGCCCGCCGGTCAAGGATATGAAGTACGTCTGGACGACGAGCTTCCTCTCCGACGAGCCGGGCAAGGCCATCGCCCCGTACATCAAGGAGAAGGTGGACGGCCCGGTCTACGCGATCGGCCCGGACTACCAGGGTGGTTACGACGAACTGCGCGGTTTCACCGACGAGTTCAAGAAGGTCGGCGGCAAGCTCGCCAACCCGGACGGCAAGACCAAGTGGACGCCGTTCCCGAAGACGACGAACTTCATGCCGTACTTCGCCGACATCGCCAAGACGGACGCCAAGGCGGTGTACTGCTTCTACGCCGGCAAGGCCGCGATCGACTTCGCCAAGCAGTACGCGCAGTCCGACGTCGCCGACATCCCGCTGTACACGGCCTTCGTGACCGAGGGCAGCGTGCTCCAGGCGCAGGGCGACGCGGCGAAGGACGTCTACTCGGTCCTGAACTACGCGGCCGACCTCGACAACGAGGCCAACCGTAAGTTCGCCGCCGACTGGACCGCCAAGCACGACACCCAGCCGACGACCTACGCGATGGCCTCGTACGACGCCGCCGCCGTGCTGGACCAGGCGATCGCCGACGCCGCCGAGAAGGGCGAGGTCACGCCGGAGACCATCAACACCGCCATCGGCGGTCTCGGCCAGATCGACAGCCCGCGCGGCAACTGGGAGTTCGGCGACAAGGCGCACTCACCGGTGCAGCAGTGGTACCTGCGCCAGGTGCGCAAGGACGGTGACCAGTTGGCCAACGTCATGGTCCAGGACCTGGCGACTCTCGGCAGCTGAGCATGAATCTCCTCGATGCCCACCTCGTGCCGGCGGTCGACGGAGTGGCCTACGGGCTGCTGCTGTTCGTCGTCGCCGCCGGCCTGAGTCTCGCCTTCGGCACCGCGGGCGTGCTGAACCTTTCGCACGGCATGCTGTACGCGATCGGTGCCTACACCGGCGCCGAGTTGAGTGACGGGACCTGGGGCGGACTCGCCGTCGGACTCGCGGCCGGCACCGCCGCGGCAGCCGCCGCCGGCGCCGGTCTGTCCGCGGCGACGGTCCCCCTGGCCCGTCGTGGGCATCTCGCACAAGCACTGCTCACGTTCGGACTGGCCCTGATCGGTGGCAATCTGCTCATCGAGTTCTTCGGGGCCGACGAACTACCGGTACGCGTCCCCGAGGCGCTCGACTCCTCGGTGACGCTGCTGGGCCACCGGTACCCCGCGTACCGGCTCTGCTTCATCCTGATGGCCGTGCTGCTCGCGGCGTTCGGTACGTGGGTGCTCACCCGCACCCGGGTGGGGGCGGCCGTACGCGCCTCCGCCGACGACCCGCAGATGCTGGCCACCACCGGGCACAGCCCGCGCGCCGTGCACACCGGGGTCCTGGCCGCCGCGGGTGCGCTGGCCGGGGCCGCCGGGGTGCTCGGGGCGCCCATCATCGGGCCGGGGGCCGGCACCGCCGACACCGTGCTGATGCTCTCGCTCGTGGTGGTCGTCCTCGGCGGGCTGCGGTCGCTGTGGATGACGTTCTTCGCGGCGATCGCCGTCGGTGAGGTGCAGACGCTGGGCGTCTCGCTGGCGCCGGACTGGGCGCCGTACCTGCTGTTCGCGGCCATGGCCGCCGTACTGATCCTGCGGTCCCAGTTCACCGAGCCGGCGACGGCGGGGCACGGGGGCGGCGACGCGGGCTCGGACCCGGTGGAGTGGCTGCGGCGCCGGCTCTCCGCGTCGTTCAAGGAGCGGGGGCGCGGGCGCGGTACGGCTGAGGCCGACGGCGCCGTACGGTCATCCGGGCGCGGCGGGCCGCTGTCACGGCTGCCGCGCGGCGGCCCCGACGACAGCACCCTCGCCTCGCGGGGGCGCCAGGCCGCGCCGCTGCTCATCCTCCTCGTCGTGCTCATCGCCCTGCCGGCGCTGCTCGACGCGTACTCCCTCTCGCTGGCAGGCTCCGCACTGGCCCTCGGGCTGCTCGCGGTCAGCGTCACGATCCTGACCGGCTACGCCGGGCTGCCGACCCTGGGCCAGACCGCGCCGTTCGCCGTCGGCGCGTACGCCACCGCGAACCTCGCCGACGCGGGCTGGACGGTCGGCCCCGTGCAGATCGTCGTCGCGGCGATCGCCGCCGCGCTGTTCTCCGTGGTGACGGGGCCCGCGGTGATCCGGGCGCGGGGGACCACGGTCCTGATGATCACGCTCGCCATCGGCGAGCTGGCCAGCGCCGCCATCAACCAGATGAAGTCGGTCACCGGCGGCGCCGACGGTCTCGTCGGCTTCCCGCCCACGCAGGCGCTGTGGGGCGGGGAGGGGATGATCGAGGAAGACCAGGTCTACAACTACGCGCTCGTCGTCGCGGTCGTCGCCGTCGTCGCGACGATCGCCGTGCTGCGCTCGCCCGCCGGAAAGCTGCTGACCGGCAGCCGTAACGCCGAGGCGCGGATGCGGGCGTCCGGCCACCCGGTGGGGCGCTATCTGTTCATGGCGCACATCGGCGCCGGTGCGCTGGCCGGGATCGGCGGTTCGCTGATGGTCACGGTCCAGCAGTACCTCTCCCCCGCCGACGTCGGCTTCGAGATCGCGGCCTTCGCGCTGCTGGCGGCCGTCATCGGGGGCAGCACGTCCGTCATCGGCGGTCTGCTCGGTGCCGGTCTCATCGTCTTCACCCGTGACTGGGTGGCCAGTTCCTGGCCGGGTCACGGGCCGCTGCTGCTCGGCGCGCTGTTCGTCGCCGCCGTCTATCTGCTGCCGCGCGGTCTGGCCGGGCTGCGCCTGGGGACCGGTGCGCGGGGTCCCGCCAAGGGTGCGGAACTCCCGCCCGGCCACGACAGCGTTCCGGCCGGGAAGGTCGCCCCATGACAGCCGTACCCGACGTCCCGGACGCACCGCGCGTACTGGATCTCAAGAACCTCACCCGGCGCTACGGGAGTCTCACCGCCGTCGACGACGTCAGCCTCCAGCTGGCCGCCGGGGCGCGGCACGCCGTCATCGGGCCCAACGGGGCGGGCAAGACCACCCTGTTGAACCTGATCGCGGGCACCGACCGCCCCGACCACGGCACCATCGCCCTGGGCGGCGCGGACATCACCCGTACGGCCACGGCGAAACGCAGCCGTCTCGGTATCGCCCGCAGCTTCCAACAGCCTTCCGTCATCGGTGAGTTGTCGGTCCTGGACAACATCGTGCTGGCCGGCTGGCGGCACCATCCGCTGCGCCGGGGCGCGTGGCGGCGGCCGTCCCGCTACCGGCAGCACGAGGAGTCCGCCGCCCGCCATCTGGAGGCCGTCGGCCTCGCCGGCTCCGCCCGCAGGCCGGCCGCCGACCTGTCGCACGGGCAGCGCCGCATGCTCGACCTCGCGGCGGCCCTCGCGGGCGACCCGCGTCTGCTGCTGCTGGACGAGCCCGCGGCCGGTCTGACGGACGGTGACATCGGCCGGCTGCTGTCGATCCTGGGCGGCCTCCCGGAGAGCGTCGCGATCATCCTGGTGGAGCACCATGTCGAGGTCGTCGCCGAACTCGCGGAAACGGTGACCGTGTTGGCGGCGGGCAAGGTCCTGATCACCGGACCGACGGCGGAGGCGCTCGCCCATCCGGAGGTCCGCGACGCGTACCACGCCACGAGCGGCGCCTCACGTGACGCCGTAGAAGCGAGAGGGTGACCGACCACCGATGCTGGAACTCACCGGCCTGACGGCGGGCTACCACGGCGGCACCGTCCTGCACGACCTCGACCTGACCGTTCCCGCCGGCTCCGTCCACGCGATCGTGGGCCACAACGGGGCGGGCAAGACCACACTCGTCCACACCGTGGCGGGCTTCATCCGGCCCTCCGCCGGGTCGGTACGGCTGGGCGGCCGGGACATCACCGGGCAGCCCGCGCACACGGTGGCGCGCGCCGGTATCGGTCTCGTACCGCAGGGCCGCCGCGTCTTCGCCGGGCTCACCGTCGCGGAGCATCTGCGGCTCTCCCACCGCCCGCCGGGCCGCGGCGACGCGACGCGCCCCAGCGAGTGGACCCCCGCGCGGGTGCTGGAGCTGCTGCCCCGGCTGGGCGAGCGCCGGGGCAACCGGGGCACCGATCTGTCCGGCGGCGAGCAGCAGATGCTCGCCCTGGCGCGGGCGCTGCTCGGCTCGCCGAGTGTGCTGCTGCTCGACGAGCCCACGGAGGGGCTGGCGCCCGGACTGGCCAAGCAGATCTACGCGTTGGTCGGCACGCTGGCCGAGGAGGGCATCGCTGTGCTGCTGGTGTCGCCGAGCCCGGCGCAGGCGGCCGAGTGCGCCCGTACGGTCACGGTCCTCACGTCGGGGCGCGTCACGCTCCAGGTGGACGGCGCGGACGCCCGCGAGGATCCGACGGCGCTGCACGAGGCGCTGGAGCTGGCGCCGGTGCGGTCCGCCGCGCGCTGAGCCGTGTCTTCGGCGGGGGCGCCGGGCGCCCCCGCCACGACGGCTACGGGCGCTTCATGCTGTGCCCGCCGAAGCCGCTGTTGCGGTCGGAGCCGCTGTTCTGGTCCTGCCACCACCCGTCGAACCGCGCCTTGTCCATGGTGCTCCAGTCCGGGGTGTTCTCCACCTGCGCGGCGCCCATCCTGCGGGCCAGCGCGACCATGGCCGCGCCGACGGGGCCACGGCTGATGTCGTACGCCTCCAGGATCTCCTTCCAGCTGCCCCCGGCCACCGCGGCGGTCTCCAGGGCACTGGCGTCCTGGAGCGCCTTCACGCTGCCGCCGCCGATGTGCGGGCGGGCGACACTGGCGGCGTCGCCGACGAGCAGCATCCGGCCCGAGGTGTAGTGCGGCACCTCCAGGTCGTAGATGGGCTGGATGAACGTGGTCTCGGGGGGCGTACGGAGCACCTTGGCCGCCCAGTAGGGCGGGAAGTTGTCGGCGACGAGGGCCCGGAGGTGGTCGGTGAGCGCCGCGTTGAGCCGGCCGGGCGGCAGCGAGGTGGGGGTCTTGAGGTCCGGGTGCAGGCCCTCGGACTCGGGCGGGGCGGTGTAGAGGACCCAGTTGAGCCGGTGGCCGCCGAAGCCGTCGGGGATGCGGTAGATCATGCAGTGGCCGCCGGGGAAGGCCACGTTGTGCGCTTCCTTGCCGTCCTGGGGCAGGTCGGCGACGTCGGCGGAGGTGCCGCGCCAGCCGATGTAGCCGGCGTAGGTGGCGTCGAGGCCGGGGAACATGGCGTCGCGTACGACGGAGCGGTACCCGTCGGCGCCGACGACGGCGTCGAAGCGCTCCCGCTGTCCGTCGGCGAGCTGGACGGTGACGCCGTCGGAGTCGGGCTCCACGGCGCTGACGAGCGCTCCGGAGCGGTAGGTGACCTCTTCGGGGACCCGGCGCCGCAACTCGCTCCACAGGGAGCCCCAGTTGTAGGCGCGGAAGGGGAAGTACTGCTCGGCGATGCCGCGGCCGTACTCGGACTCCCCGTCCCGCACGGTCCACACCCGGTGGGTCAGCGGCGCCCACGGCATCTCGGCGGCCACGTATCCGGCACTCTCCAGCTCGGCGTACCGGTCACCGTGGAGGGCGATTCCGACGCCCCTGTCGCGGAGTTCGGCGTCGGCCCGTTCGAAGACGGTGACCTTCTCGGCTCCGCCTCGGGACACTGCCAGGGCTGCGGCACACCCCGCGATGCTGCCGCCGACGACGGCGACGCTGCCTCCACGCATACCGGACTCTCCACTCGGTCGAAGTTGTTGGTGCTGCTGGTGGTGACCCTGGTGTGGAATCCTATTCGAGTGACATACGCCTCTACGATCGCCGGTGGGGCACGAGTTGGCGGTGGTGGGCACGTGCCGGGGCAGCGGAAGCGCAAACGGGGCGCCGAACGGCGCGCCTCGGCGGCCGAGTTGGGGCCGGGCCACTGGACGGTCCTCTACGAGACCACCGACGGGGCACGGTGGCGGACCGAGGCCCGGCGTCTGATGGCCGAACACGAGGTGCGGGACCCGTCCATGTTCCGTCTGGACACGCTCTGCGGCCGGACGGTGCTGCCGACGACGTATCGGCTGAGCGTCTTCGTACCGGACGCGCCGGGCCGCTAGCTGTTCTGTCCGGCGTTTCCGGCGGGCCGCCGCGCGGCGGCCCGCCGGAGTCGGTGACGGGCCGTTACTTCTCCAGCAGGCGCGCGTCCGCCCAGTCCGCGTGGTCCGAGTCGATGCCGTCGCCGCCGTCCGTCACGCGCAGCGTCAGCTGGCCGACGCCGCTCACGTCGACGTCGAAGGCGTACGGCTCGTCCGCCGGGCCCAGGACGCCGCTGCGGGCCAGTACCTGACCGTCGCCCAGCACCTCGAAGAGCACCGAGCCCTTGTCCGCCTTCTCCTCGTCGATGCCGGTCTCGGCCGCGAAGCGGTCGTACGCGCCGTTCAGGGCCACCGTCACCTCGGAGCGGGCATGGACGCCGAGTCCCTTGTCGTACGTCGTGCCGCCGAGCCGCAGGGGGCCGCCGTCGGCCGGGCCGTTCTCGCCGTTGGACCGGTCGCGTTCGACCGGGCCCCAGCCGTTCGACTCGGCGGTGAACGGCAACGAGCTGACGTACACGGTGCCTTCGCGTGCGACGAAGACGCGCACCGTGCGCTCGACCGTCAGCGGCGGCGCGCCCCGTGGGGCGTCCGGGTCGCGGTAGGTCAGCGTGACCGGGATCTCCGTCGTTCCGTACGCCGGGTCGGCGGGGACCGTGACGCGCCAGGACGCGTCGAGCGCGGCGCCGTCGGCCAGTTCGTCCACCGTGGCGTCCGCGCCGTCGACCGCCCAGCCCTCGGGGGTACGGGCGCGCAGCGTCACGTCCTCGGCGGGGCCCGCCTCGTCCAGTACGAAGCGCGCCGCGACATCGACCGTCGTCCCCGGCCGGGCGTCGGTCCTCTCGGGGGTGACGGACAGCGTGCCGGCCGGCACCGTGTCCACCGGGCGGTCGCAGCTGTCCCGGCCCGGGACCGCGCGGCAGATCTGCGCGACGAAGCCGCCGTCCGCCAACACGGGCACCATGATCGCGTCCTGACGGTCCGTCACACGACTGTCCCTGACCAGTCCGGCCGCGCCGTCCCGTACCGTGTCGACCCGCCACGGCCCGGAGCCAAGGAACGTCAGCGGCACCCGCTCCGTACCCCCGTCGCCCGCCCGCACCGAGCCGACGAACCACCGGTCGCCGTTCCTGCGCGCGAAGGTCGCCCCCTCGCCCGGTGAACCGGCGACGAGCCGGCTCTCGTCCCACACGGTCGGCACCTGCTCCAGGAAGCGGGCGACCTCGGGGCGGGAGCGGTACGCCTCGACGCTGCCCGCGTAGTTCTGGAACCCGGACTCGTACACGACGGACAGCGCCAGTTCGGCGGCCTCGGTGTTGTTGCGCCGCCCGAACTGGAAGCCCATGGGTGTGAAGTCCATGGAGCCCACCACGTTGCGGGTGTAGGGCAGGGTGGCCATGTCGTCGGCCTGGACGTCGCCCTGCTCGGCGCCGTGCACGCCCTCCATCGTCATGACATGGGGCCAGGTGCGCTGAATGCCGTGCGGCAGGGTCGACCCGTGGAAGTTGACCATCAGCTCACGGTCGGCGGTCTCCCGCAGGATCTCGTCGTACCAGCCCATGCGTACCCGCGAGTCCGAGTCCATGAAGTCGATCTTCAGCCCGGCGGCGCCCCACTTCTTGACCTTGTCGAGCTGGGCCGTGCGCTCGGCGGCGGTGTCGAGATCGGTCCAGTGCATCCACAACAGGACGCCCACGCCGCGTCGTTCGGCGTACTCCATCAGCTGCGGCATCCAGTCGGTGGTGTTCCAGCCGTCGTCCACCAGGGAGTACTCCCAGCCGTGCGCCGCCGCGTAGTCCACGAACCGCTGCTGGGTCTCCAGGCTGCGCTGCGCCGCCCCGAATCCGGCGAGCCAGGACCACGCGACCGCGCCGGGGCGGATCCAGGAGGTGTCGGCGATCCGGGAGGGCGGGGCCAGGTCGTCCACGAGCGTGGACTCGGTCACCGTCGCCAGATCACCCGCGATCACCGTCCGCCAGGGCGTCGCGAGCGGCCCGTCGGGGGGCACGGGCACGGCGGGGTCGGCGAGCGCGACGTCGTAACGGCCGCTGCCCGCCGTGTGCGTGAGACGGCTCGCGGGATAGCGGCCGTCGACGTCCGCCTCGGAGAGCAGGACGTGGTCGTCGCCGACCTGGAAGAGCGCGGGGTAGGCGTACTGTCCGCTCGAAGCCCCGGCGGCGGTCGAACCGTCGTACGGCTGCTCGTAGTTGACCGAGTAGTCGCTCAGCCGGGCGGGCGCGTCGCCCGGCAGCACGAAGCCGGACGCCTCGCGCAGCACGTCCCCCGAACCGGCGGGGAGCACATAGCGGTACGCGACCCCGTCGGCCGCCGCGCGCACGACCAGGTCGATCCGGGCCCCGCCCGCCCCCTCCAGGGCGAAGCGCGACTGCGCCATGTCCACGGTGCGGCGCCGCTCCTTGCCGACGACGGTGGTGTACCGCTCGGCGATCCGGCGGTCGTGGCGGTCCACCAGGCGCAGCCCGCGCGTCAGGTCGGCGTCCTCGGTGACGACGCCGAGCGGCGAGGGCTCCACGAGGGTGCGGGCCCCGTCGCGTACGGCGAGGGTGAGCGTGCCGTCGGCGGGGTCGAGCGTCACGTCGGCGGCGGGCCCGCCGCGGGACACGGTCCAGGCGGCGCCGGCGGGCCGGGGGTCGCCCGCGCCGTCCTGGGCCGCGGCAGGGGTCCCGAGGCAGAGCACCCCCGCGAGTGCGGTCGCCCAGGCGGCGCGCCATCGGTTCGCTGATCCTGGTCTGCTGTGCGTCATCGCTTGTCCCTCTCACTCGGAGCCGGGCTCAACGGGCAACAACGGGGCGCGAGTCGGTGACGACAGGGCTCTGCCTGACGGGGCACCCGCGCCCCGGATTGTCCACCGGAATTCCCCGGAACCGCCAGGGTCTGTCGCACAGAATCCAACAGAATCCATAACGCGCATACGGCGCGGGCCTTCGTGACCGGGGCACGGCCGACGTGCCCGGCCGACGGGTCCGGCCCACGCACCCGGCCGGCTCCAAAACCGCTCGATCACGGCCGCGCCCCGCCCCTACGATGGCCCGATGGCGTCGATCAAGCAGTTCCAGGTCACCTTCGACTGCGCGGACCCCGAACGGGTCGCCCGCTTCTGGTGCGAGGTGTTGGGATACGTCGTACCGCCCCCGCCGACAGGGTTCGCCACGTGGGACGAGTACACGCGCTCACTACCGCCCGAGCGGCAGGGCGCGGGGTTCGCCTGCGGCGATCCCTCGGGCGTGGGCCCGCGCCTCTATTTCCAGCGCGTCCCCGAGGGCAAGGTCGTCAAGAACCGGGTGCACCTCGACGTGCGGGTCGGCACCGGGCTCGTGGGTGAGGAGCGCCTGGCCGCGCTTGAGGCCGAATGCGCCCGACTGGTCGCGCTCGGCGCCGTACGCGGGCAGCTGCTGCCGGCCGACGACGAGAACGAGTCGTGCCAGCCGATGCAGGACGTCGAGGGCAACGAGTTCTGTCTCGACTGAGGGCCCGCCGCCGACTCGGCGGAACGCGGGACACACCGGGTCTCAGGAGGCGCGCTTCTTCGCCGGGGCCTTCTTCGCCGTCGTCTTCGTGGTCGTCTTCTTCGCCGCCGTCTTCTTCGCGGCGGTCTTGCCCGTCGTCGTCTTCTTGGCCGCCGCCTTCTTCGCGGGCGTCTTCGCCGGGGCCTGCTTCGCCGTGGTCTTCGACGCCGCCTTCTTCGTGCCCGTCGGCTTCGTGCGCGTCGGCAGGTGCGTCACCTCGGCGTGTTCGGCGTCGCCCTCGCCCCGCGACTCCTTCGCCGCCCGCACACTGCCCTCCAGCGCCGCCATCAGGTCCAGCACCTTCCCCCCGCGCCGCTCCCCCGCCTCGGGCGCCGGCAGCGCCGCGCCGCCCGCCTTGGAGGCGATCAGCTCCTCGACGGCCTCCCGGTAGTCGTCGTGCAGCGAGTCCAGTTCGACCTCGCCGAGCGTGTCCATCAGGGCGTCGGCCAGGTCGAGTTCGGCGTCGCGGATGCTGACCTCGGTCTCCGGCGCCACCCCCTCCGGCTGCCGGATCTCGTCCGGCCAGAGCAGCCCGTGCAGGGCGATCACGTCGCCGAGGACCCGCACCATGCCCAGCCGCTCGCGGCCCCGGAGGGCGAATTTCGCGATCGCGACCTTCTCGCTGCGCTTCAGCGCCTCACGCAGCAGCGTGTACGGCTTCGCGGCGGGTACGCCGTTCGCCGCGATGTAGTACGCCGCACCCACCTGGAGCGGGTCGATGGACGACTCCGGCACGAACCCCACGATGTCGATCGTCTTCGCCGTCGGCAGCGGGAGCTGGGCCAGGTCGTCGTCCGTGATCGGGATCATCGAGCCGTCCGCGTCCTCGTACGCCTTGCCGATCTCGGCGGAGGTGACCTCCTCCTCGTCCAGCTCGCAGACCTTCCGGTAACGAATCCGGCCGCCGTCCGCCAAATGGATCTGCCGGAAGGAGATCGAGTGGCTCTCGGTGGCGTTCACCAGCTTGATCGGGATGCTGACCAGACCGAAGGAGATTGCGCCGTTCCATATGGATCGCACGGTTAATCCCTTACATCCGAATTCGTGGGATTCTCATCGTATGACGCCAATCGCGGAGGTGGAGGGGCGACGGATCGCCCTCAGCAATCTCGACAAGGTCCTCTATCCGGCCACCGGGACCACCAAGGGCGAGCTGCTGCACTACTGCGCGACGTCGGCCGGCGCCCTGCTCGCCCATCTGGCGGGCCGCCCCGTCTCCTTCCTCCGCTTCCCGGACGGCCCCGCGGGCCAGCGTTTCTTCACCAAGAATCCGCCGCCCGGAGCGCCCTCCTGGGTGCGTACGGCGGCGGTGCCGCGTTCGGCGGGCCAGCTCGCCAAGCAGGTGCTGGTGGAGGATCTGGCGACGCTGATGTGGGCGGCGAACCTGGTGGTGGAGTTCCACACCCCGCAGTGGCAGGTCGACAACCCGGCGCGCGCCGACCGCATCGTCTTCGACCTGGACCCCGGCGAGCCCGCCACCGTGGTGGAGTGCTGCGCCGCCGCGCTGTGGCTGCGCGAGCGGCTGGCGGCGGACGGGCTGAGCGCGTACGCCAAGACGTCCGGCTCGAAGGGTCTGCATCTGCTCGTACCGCTGGAGCCGACGCCGTCGCCGGAGGTCTCCGCGTACGCCAAGTCGCTCGCCGTCGAGGCGGAGGCCGAACTGCCACGGCTGGTGGTCCACCGGATGACCCGGGCGCTGCGCCCCGGCAAGGTCTTCGTCGACCACAGCCAGAACTCGGCGGCGAAGACGACGGCGGCGCCGTACACGGTGCGCGCGCGGACGGAACCGACCGTCTCCACCCCGGTGTCCTGGGAAGAGGTCGCGGGATGCGCGGCGCCGGAGGACCTGGTCTTCCGCGTCGGCGACATCGCGGGGCGGCTGGAGCGGTACGGGGACCTCCTCGGCCCGCTCATCAATCTCAACCGGGCCGGACGCCTGCCCTGACAGCCGCCGCCGGCGGCAGGCACCATAGGGGCACGCCAGTCATGAGCGTGATGAGGCGTCGTGAAGCGCCATGAGCAGAGAAGGAACCACGCATGATCATCTTCGGCACCAAGGGCTACATCTACCAACTGGCGATACTGACGCTCGTGTGCGGCCAGTGCGGCAATCCGTCGGCGCACACGCTGCGCAAGCGCGTCTCCAAGTTCACGCTGTTCTTCGTGCCGCTGTTCCCGTACTCGACGAAGCACTACACGCAGTGCACCTTCTGCGGCGTGGAGCACCAGGTGCCGAACGAGCAGGCCGAGCAGCTGCTCGCGCAGAGCGCGACGCAGGCCCAGCAGGGTGTCGGCCAGCAGCACGGCGCCAACCCGTTCGCGCAGGGCGGTCAGGGCGGTCAGCAGGGTGGCGGGAACCCGTTCAGCCAGGGCGGCCAGGGGCAGCAGCCGGGCCAGGGCGGCAACCCGTACCAGCGCTGACGCGCACGCGGGGGCGTGGGCGACGCAGAGTTACGGTTGCGGACAGAATGTGACGAACCTAGGGTAAATCGGGCGAGGACCGAGCAGTTTTCCGTCGGCTTCCCGCCCCGTTCCCGAACATCAGGAGTCACGCATGTCCCAGCGTTCCCTGCGTTCCTCTGCCCCGCGCCTCCGGGGTTCCTTCGGCCCGTACGCCGCCGCCCTCGCCGTCGCCGCGGCGGCCCTCACCGCGACTCCCGCGCTGGCGGCGGTTCCGACCCCGCCGCCGGTCAGCTGGAACGGCCACGTCGACACCCCCACCGAGGGCCCGGCGCCCACCGATGCCGACGAAGCCGCCGCCGAAGCCAACGAGGCCGCCGAGACCACCGGGGCCCCCGAAGTCACCGAGGCCGCCGAGAACGAGGCCGAGGCCGCCGCCGCCCGCGAGTACAAGGGCCGCGTCATCGCCAGGAGCGGGCTCCTGCTGCGCGACAGGCCCACCCGCAGCAGCCGGGTCATCGGCACCGCCGCGTACGGCCAGATCGTGCACATCTTCTGCAAGACGCGGGGCGACAACGTGAACGGCAACGACCGCTGGTACCTGCTCACCGACGGCAACTGGGCCTGGGGTTCGGCCGCGTACATCGAGAACATCGGCCAGGCGCCCCGCTGGTGCTGACCTTGTCCACCGCCTGGCAACCCGACATGCCTTATGT
>NZ_MDCR01000110.1 GCF_001723055.1 Streptomyces niveus | reverse complement strand
ACGAGGTCCTCGCGGAGGCCGGCGATCACCCCAAGACGCGGCATGTTCTGCTGCACGGCCTGTGGCTCGGCCAGGACCTGGACCAGGGCGCCGAGCGGCTGCTGGCCCTGAGCTCCGGCCGGCCGTTCGACACCGGCCGCGATCCGATCGCGCTCTTCCGTACGGCAGGCGCACTGCGCTGCCTCGGCCGCTACGACGAAGCACTCGGCGTCATCGACCGGGCTCTGGACGTGCTGCCGCCGGGCGACCTTGCGGTCCAGGCCGATCTCGTGCGTGAGCGCTCCCTGATCACCGCAGCGGACGACATGCGACGCCAGTGCCCACTGGCCCAGGCCGGAGGCCCGGCGAAGTGATCCCCCGTGTCCACGAGCGCACGCACACCCCGCACGATCCGCTCGGCGAAGCACTGGGGCGCCCGGTGCCCATCGAAGGCGGCCTTGCCGAGCACTCGGTCGTCGCCTACTGGCCCGGCCTGGACTCCTACACCCTGGACGACGAACAGGCGTCGTGGACCGCCGCCCAGTGGGCGCAGCACGTCGAAGAACCGCTGCTGGAGCACCCGTTCGCCGCCAGCCCGACCGGCGACCGGCGGGCACTCTTCCACCTCAACGTCCACCTTCATCCCGAGGACCGTGACCTGACCGGCGCGGAGTGGGCCGAGGCAGCACACCGCCTGGCCCGTGCCGCCGGTATCGAGATACCGGGCGACCACACCGGCTGCCACTGGATCGCGGTCCAGGGCAAACCCGGGCGCCTCGATCTGATCGCCAACCTGATCCGGCTCGACGGCGCCTGGCAGCCCCAGTCCGCCGACCTCCCACAACGAATCTCCGCCGAGGCCCGGCGTATCGAACACGACCTGCGCCTGACCCGCGTACCCGTCGCGTCCCCAGAACCGGCCAGTGCACGGGCGGTGCCGACCCCGGCAACTCAATCCGCCGCCATTCTCGCCAAGCTGGCCGACGAAGGGTCCGGACCGCTGGCCGCGGCGCGCAAGCTCATCGAGCACGCCGCCCACCGCCTCGATGCCCTCCCCGGCAGCAACGGTGCGGAGGCGGGACATCACCTGGAATGGGCCGCCCGCCGGCTCTTCGCCCTCCAGCAGGACCTCGACACCACCGCCACCGCACTGCTCCAACCCGCCGGCCGGACCAGCACCACCCCCTTCGTCCCCGCCCCGCCGCCGGTGCCAGGGTCGCACCGCGCCCGGTGAACCGACCCCTCGCCATCAGAAAGGCCCCTGTTTGACCCTGTACGACCGCCTGCTCGCCCTGCGGCGTGATCCGCACTCCGGTGAAGTCCTTGCCCGCGGCGGGGATCCGGAGGCGCACAGCATCCTCCAGCGCACCGACTGGGTGCCCGTCGTCCGTCTCCACGAGCACTACCACCGCCTCCCCGTCGGCCTCGACGAGGCGGAGGAGATCTGCCTCGCCACCCGTACGGTCGCCCGGCTGCGCACCGTGGGCTACCACGTCGACTGCGATGACGACTTCGAGACCGAACTGCGCGAGCCGCACCACCTCCCGCTCGGCGCCCAGATCCTGCACCTCGCCGAGCGGATCCGCGCGGCCACCACCACCGACGAGGCAGCGAACGTCCTCACGAGCTGACCGCCGCCCACGACGGCATCCTCACCGCCCTGGACGAAGTCCTCACCGCCACCGCGGAGTTCCACGACGGCCTCGGTGAGCCGTCCGACCCGCAGATCGGCAGGCGGCTGCGCCACCTCGCCAAGGAACACCTGCGCATCATCCGCACCGACCTCTCCCACACCCGCGACGCCCTCGCCGACCGCCATGCCCCGCATCCCGGCCGCCGTACCTGCACCGCCGAGGTCCCCGCCACGGAGCGCGAACGCTCCGCCGTGTGCGCCTGCCCGCCCCCTCCGTACGCAGCTCCGGCCCCGCCACCGCCTGCCGTGGCCGCCGGACCGCGCCGCTGACCTCCACCACTTTTCAAGGACACCATGCACGACAACTCCGAGCACCTCGCCTCCTACGCCGACCTCCTCGCCGAGGGGCTCGCCGGCACCTGGACCAGTTCCTGTCACCCGCCCGCGGACAAGGACGACCTCGCCGAACTCGCCGACCGGATCTGGGACCTGGATCTCGTCGCCGAGTCTCTCGCCACTCACCCGCTGCGGCAGGCGGCCGTCCTCACCCGTACGGACGGCGCCCAGCTCGCCGTTCTCGACCGGCACGACGGACGGAGCGGATTCCTCGTCGCCGCCCTCGCCCCCCGCGGCCTGCCCGACGAGGCATACGGCAACGTGCGGGAACCGGACGGCATCGCGGTCACCGACAACCCGTTCCTCAGCGCGGAACAGGTAGCCGCCGACCTGCTGGTCCGCTACGACACCGCGCTCGCCCAGGCCCGTCACAATGCCATCGGCGGCGTCCAGCCGTCGCAGCCGGACCGGGTCGTGATGACCTGGCAGCCGGACGGCAGTATCGCGACCGCGCCCGTCGGTGATACCGCTGGCGCCGTTCTGGTGGCCAACGGCTTCCTCCAGGACGAGCAGAGCGATATCTACCGCCTGAACGGGGACGACACCGCCGCGCAGGCCCTTGCCGTGCGTGAGATCGGCCCGCAGCTCGACGCGCTGGGCATCGGCATCAGTCTTCGGCACCCGGCAACCCGGACCGCTCCGGGCACCGCGCCGCCGTCCCCGGCCGGCACCCTGGGCCAGGTCAGCAGGGCTCGATGACGCACGGGGAACCCGACTTCCGGGTGCTGGAGTACGTCACCCTCACCAAAGACGCCCGTACCGGGCTGGTCGTGGCCATCGGCGGCACCGAGCAGGAGGCTGACATCCTCCAGCGAAGCGGCTTCGTCAACTGCCCCGGCCCGCACGGCGAATACCACCGTCTGCCGCACGGCCTGACCACTGAGGAGCAGCGTGTGAAGGCGACGGTCGCCTCGCACGCTCTCCTCGCTGCCGGCCACAGCGTTCACCTCGACCCCGCCCTGAACCTCTTGGTCTCGCCGGACAGCGATCGGGAGGCGGCTCTGCGGTATCTCGCCGGGCTCGCCGAACGGGCCTCGGATGCCACCAGCAGCAGGGAGGTCGCCGAGGTCCTCACCGCGGTCGCCGCTCCGACCACGGGCGTCTTGCCGCTGGTGCGGGAAGTCGTCCTGGCCGCCTGGATCGCCCTGGCCGCGGATACGGACGCCGTGGGCGCGGAGCCGGAGCCGGTAACCCAGCTCACAGACAGCACCGAGGTGTTGTTGCGTACGGCCCACCGGATCCTCCTCGCCCGCGACCACGCCGCCCGCACCCCGGCGCGGACGGCACCCGGCACGACGCGGACGACACCGGTGGAGCAGCCCTCCGTGCCCGCCGCCCGCCGCCGCTGAACCGGAGAACCCCATGGCCAATCTGGCCGACGAGTACAACACCGACGTGGAGATCTACGTCAAAGCCCTGACCACCACCATCCACGCCGATACCCGTACCGGCGTGGATGGTGG
>NZ_MDCR01000011.1 GCF_001723055.1 Streptomyces niveus | reverse complement strand
GGCGGCGGGGGCGGGGGCGACACGGCCGACGGCGGTACGGGTATTCCAGGAGGCGGTTCAGGAGGCGACCTGGTCGACCCGACCAGCGGCGCCGTGAACCGCCGCGCCTTCGCCTCCAAGAGCGGAAACCAACTGGAGCTGCTGGAAGCCGCGAACGGCCCGCAAGGCGTACGGCTCCGCACGGGCGACGGCAAGCTCACGATCGCCCTCGACCGCACGAACACCGCCATCGTCGTCAACAGCGACGGCAGCGTGACCATCGAGGCCAAGGAGCGGGTCGCCATCAAGGCGGCCGGCGGTGTCGCGCTGGACGCGGGCCGTGGAGCACTCGAACTCACAGGGGACAGCGTGACGTTGACCTCCCGCAGCGGCGTCGCGGTGGACGGCGGGAACGGCAAGGTCGCGCTCTCCAGCGGTGGTTCGGTGGAGGTGCGCGGTGGCCAGGTCACGGTCGAGGGCGCCCGGCGTACCGACATCAAGAGCGGCAGCTCGGTCTCGGTCAACGCCCCCATGATCAAGCTCAATTGACGGTACGTCAGAGCTACACGAACAGGAGTGGACCGCATGTCGGCAGCAGCAGCCGCGGCAGCCCGGGTCGGTGACCCCACCGGGCACCCCGGCACGGTCGGACCGCCCGGTGTGCCGTCCGTGCTGATCGGCGGCAAGCCCGCCGCGACGGTCGGCACCGTACACAACTGCGCGTCGCCCGCCGCCCATCCGCCGTCGGCGCTCGCGCCGCCCGGCAGTTCGAGCGTGCTGATCGGCGGCAGCCCGGCCGCCCGCGTCGGCGATCTGGCGGGCTGCGGCTCACCGGTGGTGTCGGGCTGCGCGACCGTGCTGATCGGGGGGTGAGCGGGCCGTATGGGACAGCAATTCATCGGTGCGGGCTGGGCGTTCCCGCCGCGTACCGACGCCACCGGGTCCATCGCCCTGGTGCGCGGCCGGCACGCCCTGGAGGAGTCGATCCGGCTGATCCTGGCGACCTCGCCCGGCGAGCGGCCGATGCGCCCGGAGTTCGGCTGCGCCATCAACGACTACGTGTTCGCGCCCGCCGACGCGGGCACGGCAGGCCAACTCGCGTACGAGGTAAGGCTGGCGCTGGAGCGCTGGGAGCCCCGGATCGATGTCACGGAGGTCGTCGTCCGCTTCGACGAGGCCGACAACGGGGTGCTCTACATCGACATCGGCTACACGGTGCGGGGCGCGAACGACCCGCGCAATCTCGTCTTCCCGTTCTACGTGATTCCGCAGCACGCCGAGGAATCGGCCGACGACGAGGAGGCGGGCACGTGACGCTGCCCGGTCCGCAGCTGGACGACCGCACCTTCCAGGGCCTGGTGGACGAGGCCAAACGCCGGGTGCAGCAGCGCTGCCCGGAGTGGACCGACCACAATGTCTCGGACCCCGGAGTGACGCTGATCGAGGCGTTCGCGACCATGGTCGACCAGCTGGTCTACCGAGTGAACCGGGTGCCGGAGAAGAACTATCTGGCCTTCCTCGATCTGATCGGCGTACGGCTCCACCCGCCGACGGCCGCGCACACGGACGTGACGTTCCGGCTGTCCGCGCCCCGCCCGGACCCGGTGGTGGTGCGCGCCGGAACGGAGGTCGCCACCGTCCGTACGGAGACGGAGGAGGCGGTCGTGTTCACCACCTCCGCCCCCTTGTCGATCGTGCCGAGCGCGTTCGCCCATCTCGCCACCCGGCCGTCGTCCGGGGAGGCCGTCGACCGGACCGAGGAGTTGGCGCTCGGCCGGGACGTGCCCTGTTTCGGGACAACCCCCGCCGTCGGCGACTGCCTGTACGTGGGCCTGTCCGCCGCTGTACCGGCGGGAGTTGTCGTACTGCGGCTGGACTGCACGGTGGACGGCGTCGGTGTCGATCCACGGCGACCGCCGGTGCTGTGGGAGGCGTGGGACGGCGGCGCCTGGACGGTCTGTGACATCGAGAAGGACGACACCGGCGGCTTCAACCGGTCCGGCGAACTGATCCTGCATCTGCCGAAGACCCATTCCCCGGCGGCAGTTGTCCGGCGGACCGGTGGCTGGCTGCGCTGTCGGCTGATCGCGGCGGAGGCTGACCAGCCGACGTACATGGCGCCGCCCGTGGTCCGTGGGATCACCGCGTTCACGATCGGCGCGACCGTCCCGGCCGAGCACGCGGAGACCGTCACCGACGAGGTGCTCGGGCAGGCGGAGGGGGTGCCCGGCCAGGCGTTCGCGCTGGCCCGACCGCCGGTCGTACCGGGCGAGTTCGTGGTCGAGGTGACCGGCCCCGGATCGGGGGCGGACCCCGAACGGTGGACCCGCGTCGACGACTTCGCGCACTCCGGTCCCGAGGACCGGCACGTCACCCTCGACGCGAACTCCGGCCGGGTCGAGTTCGGCCCCGCCGTACGCGAACGGGACGGCGGAATTCGCTACTACGGCCGCGTACCGGCCAAGGGCGCCACGGTCCGGGTGCGGTCCTACCGCACCGGCGGCGGGCTGCGCGGCAACGTCGCCCGCTCCACGCTGCGGGTCCTGCGCGGCGCGATCCCGTACGTGGCCCGGGTCGAGAACCGCCGCCCGGCGCTCGGCGGGGTCGACGGCGAGAGCGTCGACAGCGCGCGGGTGCGCGGGCCGATGACGCTGCGGACCCTGCACCGGGCGGTCGTCCCGCACGACTACGAGTTGCTGGCGCGCGAGGTCGCCCCGGACGCGGCGCGCGTGCACTGCATCCCGGCAAGCTTGGACGACGCCAGCGCCGGGGCCGACGGGGGCGACGACGCGGGCGCGGTCGAGGCGGGCGGGGTACGGCTGCTCATCGTCCCGGCCGGACGCGGCGACGCGCGGGGCCGGATCGAGTTCGACGAACTCGTCCCACCCGAGCAGACGCTCAGTCTGATCTCCGACCATCTGAACGCCCGGCGCCCGATCGGCACCCGGCTGGCGGTCGAGCCGCCGTTCTACCAGGGCGTCACGGTCGTCGCCTCGGTCCAGACCGAGCGCGGGGCGGTCGCCGAGAAGGTACGGGAGACGGCGCTGGCCGCGCTGTACGGGTACTTCAACCCGCTCACCGGCGGGCCGGGCGGCCAGGGCTGGCCGTTCGGCAGACCGGTGCAGTCGGGTGAGGCGTTCGCCGTGCTCCAGCGCGTACCGGGGGTCGACCTCGTGGAGGACGTACGGCTGTACCGCGCCGACCCGGTCACCGGGGAACGCACCGACGCGACGACGAAGATCCCGCTGGACCGGCACGCGCTCGTCTTCAGCTACGAGCACCAACTCCGGGTGAGAGGAGCCTGAGCCGATGCGCGCCGACGTTCCCGGTCTGCCGACCCCGCACCCGCTGATCGAGCAACTGCCCGCCGTCTACCTGGAACAGGACTTCCTGCGGCGCTTCCTCGCCGCGCTGGACGACGTACTCGCCCCGGTGCTGCTGACGATCGACAACGTGCCCGCGTATCTGGACCACCGCAGCGCGCCGGACGACTTCCTCAACTGGCTGGCGGGGTGGGTGGCGGTGGAGCCGCATGGGGACAGCCCCGCCGACCAGCGGCGTGCCGAGGTACGCGGGGCGGTGGCCCGGCACGCGCGGCGCGGGACGGTCGGCGGACTGGCCGAGGCGCTGCGGCTGGAGACCGGCGGCACGGAGCCGGAGATCGTCGAGAGCGGCGGCACCGTCTGGTCCACAACTCCGAACACCCCGCTGCCGGGCGACGCCGTTCCCTGGGTGACGATCCGGGTCAGGGTGGGTGAGGGGCAGCGGCTCGACCGGGTACGGCTGGAGGAGCTGATCGCCACGGAGGTCCCGGCGCATGTCGGGTTCACGCTGGAACTTCTGCCGCCGGGCGGGGGCGCGGGCGCGGGAGGTGCTGGGGAGTGATCTGCGAAGCGTGCGGCCACCGGAACGCGCCGGGGCGGGAGTTCTGCGCCTCGTGCGAGGCGTTCCTGGCATGGGAGCCGGAGGAGGGAACACCGGCACCACCGACACCAGCACCAGCACCGCCGCAGCCGCCCGTGTCTCCGGCACCGGTGGCGCCAACTCCCCCGCCCGCACAGCCTGATCCCCCTGTCGCGGCCCCGAGACGTCCCGGCGAGAGCGCGGACACCCCCGCACCGGGTCCGGACGTGGACACCCGTGCGGCCGCTGCCACCGAGCCGACACCACCGCCCACGACCACCGGACCGCCGGTCATCTGCCCCCACTGCCGTACGGCGAACACCCCGGACCGCACCCTCTGCGTCCGCTGCGCCCTCCTCCTGGACCCGGGCCCGCCGCCCGCGATCCGCCCGCCCTGGTGGCGGCGGATCCTCACCCGCGGCCCCCGCCGCTCCCCCGTCGCCGGCACCCGTCCGCGACAGGGATGGCGCAGACCGCGGGTCGGTCTGCCGATCGTGCTGATCCTGCTGGCGGTGGGAATCTGGTTCGCGCTCCCGCACATGGCCGGTCTGTTCGGCCTGGCGAAGGAGGAGACGGGGAAACCCGAATCGGTACCGCCCACCGAATGCCGCGCCTCCACCGCCCAGTCGGGCCATCCGGCCGCAGCGGCGGTGGACGGCTTCAACAACCGTTACTGGGCGCCGAAGGAGACCGGTGACGGCATCGGCGAGTTCCTGGAGTGCGACTTCGCCGAGCCCGTGCGGGTGATGAAGCTGCTGGTGTTCTCGGGGACTTCGGCACGCAAGGACGAGTTCCTCACCCAGGCCCGCCCGGCCTGGCTCAGCGTCCAACTGACCTCACAGGACGGCGAACGCACGAGCCGGACCATCCGGCTTCGGGACCAGGCGGGCGAGCAGACCTTCGACCTGCGCGGCACGGACACCGTACGGGCCAGACTCACCGTCAACTCGGCGTACGGCGCGGGGAAGGACCGCCGAATCGCCCTGGCCGAGGTCGAGTTCTTCGGCCGCCGGCCCTGACGGGGTCACGGCCTCGGCCGGGGGCGCTACTTGATGGAGCCCGTCCAGTGGGGGTCCTCGGCGAGGATGTCAACGCTCTCGTCCATGCGGGTCATGGTGAACACGATGTCGAGGCCGTCGGCCTTGGGCAGTGCGTATTCGGAGGTGAACGTGCCGGTCTTGGCCGGGGCGAGCCGGCCGCCCATCAACCGGGACCCGTTCTCGGTGAAGACCGATTCCGTCGTACCGCCGGTGGTGGCGCCCTGCGCGTCGAAGCCCCACGCGTCGAGGTCGATCGGCTTCTTGGACCCGTTGGTGATGTCCCACGAGACACGGAAACCGGTCTGGTCGGCCTCGGGCTCGCCGCAAGCTGCGGTGAGCGGCAGAAGAGTGACGGCCCGGGCCTTCCTCGCCTGGCAGGATCGCGTCTCATGAGTTCTGTCCCGTGGAGCACTCACGCTGTCGAGCTGGGGCCGGCCGACGTGACCAAGCGATTCCGGCACGGGGGCCGAGAGCGGTGCGAGCGGGAGTGGCGGGCGCTCACGCTGCTCGCGACGTACGCACCGGGGCTCGCGCCGACCCCTCTCGATGTGGGACTGACGGCCGACGAGCCGTTCGTGGTGATGTCCCGGCTGCCGGGCGAGCCGCTACGAGGGAAGCCGCTCACCCGGCGGCAGCTCAAGGCCCTGGCAGCCGCTGTGGGTGAGTTGTACGCGGCGCTGCCCGCCGGCGTACTGGACGAGGTCCCCCTCAGGCCTGGCCGGCAGGACCAGCTCATCGCCCAGATCCATGCGTGGGCGCCGCGGGCTCGCCCCCGGGTCGGCGGCGAGGTGGGCGTCGCGATGGACCGGGGGCTGGAGTGGCTGGCCCGCTCGGGCATGGAGGGAGCCGGCCGGCCAGATGTGCCGCGGGTCTTCGGGCCCGGTGACGGCAATCTGGCCAACTACCTCTGGGACGGCTCGCGCGTACGGATCGTCGACTTCGAGGACTCCGGCCTCAGCGACCGCGCCTTCGAACTGGCGGAGATCACCGAGCACGTGGCCAGTTGGGTGGACCACCCCCTCGATGTCGCCTCGTTCCTGGGCGAGTTCGACCTGGACGCCGTGGAACGCGTTCGTCTTCAGGACTGCCGCAGGCTGCTCGCGCTGGTGTGGTTGTTCCTGCTGTCCTTCGACGATCCCGAGAATCCCCGCAACCCGCCGGGAACGGCCGAACGCCAGGCCGTCCGTATGATCGGCCTGCTCAACCCCGGTTCACGGCCGAGGTGAGGCGGCGCGGCGGTCGATGAGGGCGGCCAGGCCGTCCAGGATCCGTTGGAGGCCGAACTCCCACGCCTGGTCCTGCCCGTCGGACTCGACCGCCGACGCGAAGGCCGCCGTGAGCGCCGGATACGACTCGCCGTGGCTCTGGATCAAGTCGCCGAGGATCGCCCCCAGTTGTGCCTCCGGGTTGCCCGCGGGGCCGCCTGACGCGTGGGCCTGCTGGGTGATACCGCGCACGTGGCCGACCAGCAGGACGGCCGCGTCCATCCGTTCGGCGCCGGTCAGTCCCGTACCGTCCAGCGCGGAGACCGCTCGCTCCAGCCAGGACAGCTCCCCCGGGCCCTGCACGCGCGGCCCGACCGTGGCGGCCAGTACCCAGGAGTGCTGCAGGAACAGGGCGAGCAACTGGCGTGCCCACGACTCCAGTTGCTCCCGCCAGCCGCCGGGCGGGCGACCCGGCGCCGGTGCGGGGCACGGGCCGATGGCGGCCTCCACCATCAGAGCGACCAGCTGCGCCTTGCCGGGGACGTACCGGTAGAGCGCCATCTTCGTGACGCCCAGCCTTTCGGCGACCCGCTGCATCGACACATCGGCCAGCCCCTCCGCGTCGGCGATCTCGATCCCCGCCCGCGCGATGCGGGGCAGGTCGAGTGTCGGCCGGGGGCCGCGCGCGGGTCTGGGGTGCGGGCCCCACAGCAGCCGCACCATCTCGGCGTGCTCACCGTCCATGCCTGCCGCTCCTCCTGTGCGCCGCGCACTCGCGCCTTGCCGAAACAACTGCGTCTAAGGTACACAGTAATCAATAGTGCCCCTGGGACACAGTTTCTGAGCGGGGGATCATCCATGAACAAGAACGTCCTCATCTCCGGCGCGAGCATCGCCGGCCCGGCACTGGCCTTCTGGCTCGGCCGCCTCGGCTTCAAGCCCACCGTCGTCGAACTGGCCCCGGCCCTGCGCCAAGGAGGTCAGGCCGTCGACTTCCGCGGCGCGGCGCACCTGACCGTGCTGGAGCGCATGGGCCTGCTCCCCGCACTGCGCGAGATCGAGACCGGCGGCAGCCCCATGCGCTTCGTCGACGCGAGCGGCCGGACCCTGCTGCGACTGCCCGCCGAGTTCGCCGGGGGCGAGACAGAGGTGCTGCGCGGGGACCTGGCCAAGGTGCTGTACGAGCACAGCCTGCCGTACACCGAGTACGTCTTCGGCGACTCGATCACCGGCCTCACCGAGACGTCCACCGGCGTCCGGGCCGACTTCCGGCGCGGGGTCTCACGCGACTTCGGGCTGGTCGTCGGCGCGGACGGGCTGCACTCGAACGTCCGTCGTCTCGCGTTCGGCCCGGAGGAGGACTATGTGAGCCATCTCGGGTACTACGCCGCCACCTGGCGGCTGCCGAACGATCTGGCGCTGGCGCTGGAGAAGGGATCGGTCGGCTACAACGTGCCGGGGCGACTCGCGTCCGTCGGCGCCGATCACCGGGACCCGACCCAGGCCGGGGCGTTCTTCGCCTTCGCCGCACCGGAGTTGGCGTACGACCGCCACGACATCGACCAGCAGAAGCGTCTGGTCCACGACGCCTTCGACGGCCTCGGCTGGGAGGTGCCCCGGCTGCTCGCCTCCCTGCGCGACGCGCCCGAGCTGTACTTCGACTCCATCAGCCGCGCCGACGTGGACACGTGGTCGAAGGGGCGCGTATGCCTCGTCGGTGACGCCGCCTGCGGGGCCACCATCGGCGGCATGGGCTCGGGAACCGCGCTGGTCGCCGCCTACGTGCTGGCCTGCGAACTCGCGCGCACCCCGGACGATCACCGGGCCGCGTTCACCCGCTACGAGCGCGGGCTCCGGAAGTACGCCGAAGGCTGCCAGGCGGGCGGCGACCGCACGGGGAAGTTCCTCGCGCCCGGCACCGCCACCGGCATACGTCTGCGTAACACGCTGCTGTCCCGCCCGCTGCTCCTGAACGGCATGCTCAGGTTGGGAGAGCGGGTCAGCAGCACCGTGACACTGCCCGACCATCCAGCCGGCCTCAGCCGGGCCGGTCGCCGGTGAGCGTGGTCAGCGGGATCGCGGAGTCAGCGGGGTCGGCGGGAGGGTTCAGGGCTTGCGCGCCACCGCGCCGTACATCGCGATGTCACTGTCGAGGACACCCCGTTGGTCGGCCTCCGGCCACCACTTGTGGACCTGTGTGACGCCGGGATCGACCAGTTCCAGGCCGTTGAAGAAGGAGAGGGCGGTGGCGTGGTCACGCAGCACCATCGGCATGTTCTGGCGCTCGTACTCCTCCGCCACCCGGCCGACCTCCTCCGGCGCGAAGTCGCCGGTGCCGATCGTCATCGCCAGATAGCTCCCCGAGGGGAGCGGCTCCAGCAGCCTGCGTACGAGTTCGCGGTCGGCGGGCGGCCTGATGAAGTGCATGATGCCGATGATCATCAGTCCGACCGGCTCGTCCAGATCCAACAGCTCCCGGAATTGCGGGCTTTGCGTGATGGACTCCGGGTCCTGCATGTCGGCGTCGATGTACGCCGTCGCTCCCTCGGGGGAGCTGTTCAGAAGGGCACGGGCGTGGGCGAGGACGATGGGGTCGTTGTCGACGTAGACCACGTGCGACTCGGGCGTGATCTCCTGGACGACCTCGTGCAGGTTGGGTGATGTGGGCAGACCGGTGCCGATGTCGAGGAACTGCTCGATGCCCCGCTCCCGCGCGAGAAAACGGCCCGCGCGGTGCATGAAGCGGCGGTTCTCCCGCATGTGGACGGGGAGCGCCGGCCAGTGGCGGCACATCGCGTCGCCGGCCTCGACGTCGACGGGGTAGTGGTCCTTGCCGCCCAGAATGTAGTCGTACACGCGCGCCGAGTGCGCCGTCTTGGTGTTGATCCGATCCTTCGGGTTCTGCATCGCCGCACTCCACACCGTCGTACTGGCCAGACTTGGCGGCAAGGGTACCGCCCAGGTGTTCGCTTACGGGTACGTGAAGGCGCCCGTTTCAGGAGCCCGTTCGGGCGAAGGACCTGTGCGCCTCGACGAAGTGCCGCTCCCCCAGGGCCGCTTGACCGGCGGGCGCGGAGACCCACAGGTCGTACATCTTGCCGCCCTCGTTCCAGCTCAGGTCGTAGGTACGGCGCGGCCCGCCGTCCTGGGCGCCGCCGTCCCAGGTGAACTCCCAGACGGCGGCGGGCAATCCGTTGTGCGTGGTCTCGCGGACGGAACCGTCCCGGTAGCCCGGGTAGTCCGACGGGCCGGACTCGTGCGCCTGCCGCATCACCGCGGCGGGGCCGTTCGGATCCTGCGGCTGGGGATGGACGCCGATACGGAAGGCGTCGTCCGCCGAGTTGTAGAAGACGCGGGGGGACTCGTCGGTGCGGACGAAGCCGGTGGGCGTCGCCATGGTGAAGCCGGTGGGGTCGGAGACCGTCCGGTAGCCGGCGGGGGCCGGGTCGTCGGCCCCGGGCGTGGCCGCCGACCCGGTGGGACCGGGCTTGCGCTTCCCCGCACCCGTCCCCTCGCCGAGGGGTTCGGGTTCGTCGGAACGCTTCCCGTCAGGGCTCTTGGATGGCTTCGGTGTCGCGGCGTCGGACTCCTGGCCCTCCCGCACCTCGTCCGCCGGACCGGCGCTCTCCGTCGCCTTGGAGTCGTCCCTCGTCATCACCCACGCACCGGTACCGCCCGCGGCGAGGGCGACGACCAGCGCGCCGGCCAGCAGCGACGTGCGGACACGGGGGCGCGCGGCCCGCGCGGGAGCGGCGCCGAGCACGACCGGGTCGCCGGCGGGGACCGGGGAACCGGGCCGGGTGGGCGCCGATGTGCGGGACGCCGTCGGGCGGGGCGCGCCGGGTATTCGCTCCCGTGTTCCCGGCTGCGTTCCCTCCCCCGTTCCCTCCTGCGCCAGAAGTCCGTGCAGCGCGTCCTCCACCGCGTCCGCGCCGAGGCGGAGGCCGGGATCACGCTCAAGGAGACCGTTCACGACGGGCAGCAGCGGCCCGACCGAGTCGGGCACCTTGACCTCGTCCATCACCACGGCGTGCAGCACCTCCACCACGGAGTCGCGGCGGAACGGCGACTCGCCCTCGACGGCCGCACAGAGCAGCACGCCGAGCGACCACAGGTCGGACTCGGGGCCCGTTCGCTTCCCCGACATCCGCTCGGGCGCGGTGTACTCGGGCGAGCCGACGAACGCGCCCGTCTCGGTCAGCGTCGTCTGCCCGTCGACCTGCGCGATCCCGAAGTCCGAGAGCACCACGCGGCCTGTACCGGCTTCCAGGAGTACGTTGGCGGGCTTGAGGTCGCGGTGCAGCACACCGGCCGAGTGCGCGGCGCGCAACGCGGCCAGCAGGGCGAGGCCGATCCGGGCGGCCTCGGCGGGTGGCACCGGGCCGTCCACGGCGATCCGGTCGGCGAGCGAACTGCCGTCGATCAGCTCCATCACGAGCCAGGGCTGCGCGTCGTGCTGGACGACGTCGTGCAGGACCAGGACGCCGGGATGCCTCACCTGCGCGACCGAGCGCGCCTCGCGCATGGTGCGTTCGCGCCGGCTCTCGGCCTCGGCGGGCGAGAGCCCTTCGTCGACGTGCAGCTCCTTCATGGCGACGGCCCGCCCGAGCAACTCGTCGTTCGCCCGCCAGACCGTGCCCATACCGCCGCGCCCGAGCGGTGTCGTGACGCGGTAGCGCCCCGCGATGAGATCCCCGTGACTTGCCATGGCGGCATCATACGAACTCCCCTTTGGCAAGGCGTAGTTGGGCTGATTCATGACCGTGGTGCGCGAGGGACGTGATCGAGCGGTGAAGAGGGGCGGGTGCCGCGAGCAGGAAGACAGAGGCCGCAGGGCAGTGCTGCGGGCGACGCCCGCGAACTCTTCGCGCAGTGCTGGTCGCTCCTGGACGCGAGCGGGGAATCGAACTCCGAAGGAGCCGGCGTTCGTCTCTTCGAACTCTTCGGCGACGTGGCCCGTCAAGTGACCGCCTCCGGCCGAGGAGCCCCGAGCCTTCCGACGGCGATGATTGATTCTGCTGCCAACCTGTATCTTATGAGCAACTTGGAGCATCCAAGTTGCAGCAACAGGCGTTACGCTCCTCAGACCGGGGTGCCGCTTCCCATGTCCGCCTCGCCCCCTTCGCCCATCCTGGAGTTCGTGCATGACTGCGCCGAGCACGTTCCGTGATCCCGAAGAACAGCCGTGCGTGCCTGGAAACGCCGGCGTCGGCCGCGTCGATCACCGCGGCATACTCCGCGCGCTCCGGGCGCGGTGTCGACGGAGCAGCCGCCGTGGCCGCCCTGCTGACCCAAGGCGACCCCGGCGCCCAAGCGGTGTGGGACTGCGCGGTTGACGCGCCGGCCACGGCACTGGCCGCCTCACCACGTGCTTCGCGCGCGCCTCATGGATCGGCTCACCTTCCAGCGGCGTCCCGAGCTGGTCCGGAGTGAACTCGGAGACGAGGCAGGGTGCCTGGGCGCGGCGTTGATGGCCTGGCAGGCGGCGGACGACACAACAACAGGAGACGACCCATGCCATTGACACGTACTGACGAGATCATCGATTCGGCCTACCGCGACGGCGTGGGCGTCGGTGCCTTCAACGTCGTGCAACTGGAGCACGCCGAGGCCATCGTCGCGGGCGCCGAGGAGGCCCGGCTGCCGGTGATTCTTCAGGTCAGCGAGAACACCGTCCGCTACCACGGTTCGATCGTCCCGATCGGTTCGGCCTCGCTCGCCCTGGCCCGCCTCGCCGACGTCCCTGTCGCGGTACACCTCGACCACGCCGAATCGGTCGACCTCGTCTACGAGGCCGTCGAACTCGGCTTCAGTTCGGTGATGTTCGACGCGTCCAAGCTGCCGTACGACGAGAACGTGGCCGCCACGCGCGACATCACCGCGTACTGCCACGACTCAAGTGCCTGGGTGGAAGCGGAACTTGGCGAGGTCGGCGGCAAGGACGGCGCCCACGCGCCCGGCGTCCGCACCGACCCCGGTGAAGCGCGCGCCTTCGTCGAGGCGACGCGTGTCGATGCCCTGGCGGTCGCGGTCGGCAGCTCGCACGCCATGCTCAGCCGCGACGCTGTCCTCGACTTCGCCCTGATCGCCAAGCTGCGCGAGGCCGTCGGCGTCCCCCTCGTCCTTCATGGCTCCTCGGGGGTCGCCGACCCGGATCTCCGCGCGGCCGTCGCGTCAGGCATGACGAAGGTGAACGTGTCGACGCACCTGAACAGCATCTTCACGCGTACTGTCCGCGATGGCCTGGGCCGGTCCGCAACGGTCGACCCCCGCAAGTACCTCGGCCCGGCCCGCGATGCCGTGGCCTCGGAGGTCGCACGACTCCTGCGGGTCCTCGGCGGCACCTGAGTCGTTTCGCGCACATTGTTGCGCGCTAAACTGCCGAAACGAGCGAGGAGGAACAAGTGGCGTCACACGCGCGGTGGACTCAGCTGCTGGAGATCCTCAGCGACAAGGGCCGGATCGACGTGCTCGACACCGCCGAGCAGTTGGGGTGTTCCCCCGCCACGATCCGGCGAGACCTGGACGAACTCGCTCGGCAGAACCTGCTGACGCGCACGCGGGGCGGCGCCGTGGTGAGCGCCGTCGCCTACGACCTGCCCCTGCGGTACAAGGTGGCCCGCAAGGCGGACGAGAAGCTGCGCATCGCCAAGGCCGCCGCCGCGCTGATCCCGGCGGGCTCCACCGTGGGGATCAACGGCGGCACGACGACCTCGGAGGTGGCCAGGGAGCTGGCCGTACGGCCCGCCCCCGCCGACGCGGCGGGCGGCGTCACCATGACCGTCGTCACCAACGCGATCAACATCGCCAACGAACTCGCGGTCCGCCCGCACGTGAAGATCGTCGTCACCGGCGGGGTGGCACGGCCCAACTCCTACGAACTCGTCGGCCCGTTGGTGAACTCCGTCCTCAACGGTCTCGCACTCGATTTCACGATCCTGGGGGTGGACGCCGTTCACCCCCGCCTCGGAGCGGCCACCCACGACGAGTCGGAGGCCGGCGCCAATCGCGCGCTCGCCGAGTGCGCGAACCAGGTGATCGTGGTGGCCGATTCGTCCAAACTGGGCCGCCGCGCCTTTGCCCTGGTGTGCGAGATGAGTGCCGTATCGGTCCTCGTGACCGACAAGAACGCGCCGCAGGACATCGTGGAGGAGATCTCCAGCCGAGGCATCGAAGTCCTGTGCGTCTGACACGCCTCCCCTGACAACTACACGTTCAGGAGCCTTCGGGCCGGATGACGAAGTCGTACCGGTGGGGAAGCGTCGTGTCAGGACCCGCGGTGAGGGCCCGGCCTCGGCGGTGGCGCGCCGCCAGGCATTCCACAGGTCGCTCAGTGCCGTGTCGCCTTCGCGCAGGTTCGGGACGTCGAGGCCGTCGTTCCAGATGCGCCCGCATCGGGTGGTGTCACCGGTTTCGAGCGCCGCTCTCGCCTCCAGCATACGAAGACGTCCGTCCGCCCGCTGGTCCGCGCCCCGGCTGTCGATGCGCTCAAGTGCCAGGTCGGCGCCGCCCGCACGCAGCAGGATGCCAACGAGCTCCCGTGTGAGGGGAAGGTGGTCGGGGGCCAGGTCGCCGGCGCGTACGTAGGCGTCCACGGCGGCGGGCAGCCGCCCGCGGTGGGCCGCGAGTGCTCCGAGGTTGCGCCAGCCAGGCGTTGGGGGTGTCCTCGACCGATCGGGTCCAGGCGTCGGCGGCGCCGTCGAGATCTCCCCTGGCGACTCGCAGGACGCCGAGGCAGAGCGGGGAGAGCCGCCCGTCGGCCTGTTCGAGCAGCGGCTCCCATTCCGGGGAGACTTCGTAGGAGGCCGTTGGCGCGTCGATGGCCTTCGAGCGCGCCCCAGCCGGAGCCCGGGTGTAGGAACTCGACGGGTTCTCCGGTGGTCCAGTCTTCGGCTTCCTCCAGTTCCCGCTCAATCCGTGCGGAGGTGATCAGGGCGTCAACTCCCCTGCCTGCGGCGGCGCGTGCCTGCTGCCAGTCGTCACTGTGGGCGGCGGCCGGATCGATGTGCACGTGGCCGTACGCCTCGGTCCAGGACCAGGTCGTTCTGGCCGGCAGGGCCAGGTGTTCGAGCTGGGTGCGGGCCAGACCCGCCTGGATTTCCAGGTAGGGCGTGCCGGGGCCGGAGAGCCATTCCTGCCAGCGGTTGCCGCCTCGGTGCGTGCCCCAGTGGAGGAGCTTGCGCCCGGTCAGGCGCCTGGTCGATCATTTAGGGTCCGTCCCCGCTGTCGAGCTCGAAGAAGTAGTCGGCGGACGCGGCGGCCCGGGCGGTGTAAGTGAGATCCGTACCGGCGTAGTTGGGCACCGGGACGCGGCGGAGCCGGTGATCGTAGGCGAAATGCCAAGCCTGGTCCGCCGGGGCGATGACGCGGGTGTCAGCCGTTTCCGGAACGGCGATGTTGGACCACCAGTACACCGGCACCTCGTGGTCGTTGGGGTTCACGATGCTAGAGCGGCGGGTACCGCCATCCCGCACACTGCGGCCACCACCGGCAGCGCCGCCGCGGCGGGAGTACGTAGTTCACCGGCGACCAGCTCGCGCTTCAGCTCGATGCCCGCGACGAGGAGGAACACGGTGAGCAGCCCGTCAGCAGCCCAGTGCCCCACGGAGAGGTCCAGACCCAGCGCACCGATTACGAAGTGCGCGTCGCGCACCGAGACGTAGCTCCCGCTCCAGGGGGAGTTCGCCCAGATGAGCGTGGCCAGCGCCGCTGCCAGCAGCACCATGCCGCCGACCGTCTCGGTCCGCAGCGCCCCCGCCACGGCCGTCCGCCCGCGCCACGACGGCACCCCGAGAAATGGTGAACGCTCATCAGAGGCACGGCGCATGAAAGGGAGACCTCCGGGGTCGACCAGTGAGCGGACACAGTTCTCCCGTGTCGCCGACCAGACTTCCCGGCACTCCAGCGCGTTTCTTGACGCGTTACTGGCACGGTATCCGCATTGGCTGATCCACGCACCTGTGCATCCTGCCTGGTGACGGTGGTGGAGCGAGCCGTGGATCCGCACCGGAAAGGATCGTCTGGGGGACACGTCTGGGACAGTGACACGATGGCCTCCCTCTACCGCAGTGCCGAAGCCCGTCAAAAGATCCGCGACTGGTGCACCACCCGTATCGGTCGGTGGCCGACGGCGCACCGCACGGCGGAGATCAGCACCCGAGCCGGCCCGACCCACCTCGTCGTGGCGAACGAAGGCGCCCAACGGCCCTTGGGCGCACCGGCGGTGGTCCTGTTACCCGGCACGAACTTCAACGCCGCGACCAGTCTGGTCCTGGCGACCGAACTCGCCCGGCACTGGACCACCTACCTCCTCGACGTGCCCGGACAGCCCGGTCTCAGCGGCCCGGACCGGCCGTCCCGGCCCCGCCTCGCCTTCTACGGACAGTGGCTCGGCGAAGTCCTGGACCACGCCGTGGGCCGGCCCACCATCCTGCTCGGGCATTCACTCGGCGGCGGTATCGCCCTGGCCTGCGACTCCCCGCTGATCTGCGGCAGAGTCCTGATATCCCCCGCCGGGCTGACCCGGCTTTCAGTCAGCCGGTGCGTCCTGTCGGCAACCCTGCCCTGGCTGCTGCGCCCCACCGACACACGCTCCACGCGCCTGCTGCGGATGATGTCCGGGCCGCACGGCGCGCCAGGAGTGGAACTCGCCGCCTGGATGACCCTGGTCGCCGGCAACTGCCGCTCCAGCCTTGCCCCCGCACCACTGCCGCCCAGCACCTTCGCACAGGCCAGGAACGCGGCGGTCAACCTCGTCGCCACCGGAGAACACGACATCTTCCTGCCACCCGCCCGCCTGCGTACCCCCACCACCCGGGACCTTCACACCCGCTTGCACGTCTTGCCCGGCGCCGGACACCTGGCAACGGAGGAGGCCCCTCGGCGCATCAGCACCCTGGTGGCCGAAGCCGTCCGCCGCGGCACAACCGGCCGGTAAGAGCCCGGACGGGCTCCTGGAGAGGAGAGAGGCGCGGTCGGCCCCCCGGCAGGGGGCCGACCGCGCCGGAAGACGGTGAGGGTCAGGATTCGGAGACGGCCGGAGCCTTCTCCGCGGCCGGGTCCTGGGCTTCACCGCTGTCGCGCCGGCGTACGTATGCCAGGAACGTCTCAAGTTCCCGCTTGACCACCGGGGCCAGGAAGTAGAGGCCGATGATGTTGATGACGGCCAGCGTGAACAGCACGGCGTCCGCCATGTCGATCAGGGTCTGGAGGGTGAGCAGCGAGCCGGCGACGGCGAACAGGGTGTAGACCACCTTGTACGTGATCTCGCTGGTCCTGCTGCGGCCGAAGAGGTACGACCACGCCTTGAGGCCGTAGTAGCCCCAGGTCAGGACCGTGGAGATCGCGAAGAGCAGCACCGCGACGGTGAGGATGTAGGGGAACCAGGGCAGTACGGTCTCGAAGGCGTCGGAGGTGATCGTCACGCCGCCGATGTCCTGTCCGGTCCGGGCCTCGGCCCAGCTCGCGGGGTTGGCGATCACGATGGTGAGCGCCGTCATGGTGCAGATGATCACCGTGTCGATGAACGGCTCCAGCAGCGCCACCAGGCCCTCGCTGGCCGGGTGCTTCGTCTTGACGGCCGAGTGCGCGATCGGCGCCGATCCGAGCCCGGCCTCGTTGGAGAACGCGGCACGCCTGAAGCCGATGATGAGCGCGCCGAGCACACCGCCCGCGACGCCCTCGGGGTTGAAGGCACCCTCGACGATGGTGACGACGGCGGAGGGCAACTCGCCCACATTGACGAGGATGACGGTCAGGCACGCGGCGATGTAGATCACTGCCATGGCGGGCACCAGACGACTGGTCACCGAAGCGATCGAGCGGATGCCGCCGAGCAGGACGACACCGACAAGAGCCGCGACCAGCAGGCCGAACAGCAGCGCACCGGCCGAGGAGCCCAAGGCGCCGTCCTCGCCGCCGGTGACGGACACGAGCTGCGCGTAACTCTGGTTCACCTGGAGGAGGTTGCCGCCGAAGAGGCCGAAGAAGAGGATCATCGCCGAGGCGAGCACGGCGAGGATCTTCCCGAAGGATGCGCCGCGGCTGCCGAACCGTTCGGCCAGGCCTTTGGGGAGGTAGTGCATGGGGCCGCCGGAGACGGTGCCGTCGGCGTGCACCTCCCGGTACTTCACGCCGAGGGTGACCTCGACGAACTTGGTGGCCATGCCGAGCAGCCCGCAGAGGATCATCCAGAACGTCGCTCCGGGCCCGCCGATACTGACCGCGACCGCGACGCCGGCTATGTTCCCCAGCCCCACGGTGCCGGAGACCGCCGCCGTGAGCGCCTGGAAATGGTTCACCTCGCCCGCGGCCGACTCGTCGTCGTACTTGCCGCGCACCACGGCGACGGCCAGCCGGAACCGGCGGAACTGTACGAACCCGAACCAGCCGGTGAAGACGAGGCCCGCGATCACCAACCAGGCCACGATCAGCGGGAGTTCCGTGCTCCCGACGGGAACGGCGTAGAACACCACCTCCCCGAGCCAGGAGGCGATCGGTTCGAAGAATCCACTGACGGATTCGTCGACCGACTCGGTGAGCGAATCAAGTGACATCTGGCTACCTCGGAGGCGCAGGCCGACGCGTAGGCACACGCCGGGTGGGGGCAGGCATGGGGAGACAGCCAGGTCCGGGACCGTCAGGGGCGACCCGATCCGCGGACCCGGACCGGACTCACCCCGGTGGTACGTACCGGTGCGCACCGGCGAAACCGCCACCGGAAAGAGAGTCCCCGGAAACGGATTCAGGCAGTCCTACCACGCCCTTTACATGCTCTTTAGTGACGCACGTCACAAGATCGGGCCCATTTCAGAGGCCCACGGGCCCACCGCGCATGATCGTTACAGGAATCTGAGCCCCAGTTGAGGGAAGAGACCGCTTCGGACGGCGCGGCGGAACTGGGGTTGATGCTGGGGCCGGTCCCGGGGCGGGCGTCCGTGGTTTGGGCGAGGCTCGTCGTCCGTGACCGCCCTGCCTCAACCGCCCCAGCTGTCTGGAGAGTCGAGTGAGTGACACGTCCCGGGGTCAGGAACCTAACAGCCGTATGCGCCGCCATGTGGCGCGCCACCGCGGGCGCTACGCCGTCTATCTGATGGGGTGCCTGCTCTTCTCGACCGGCGCCGCCTTCTTCATCCACGCCGATCTGGGCACCGACCCGCTGGACGTCTTCGCCCTCGGGCTGCTGGAACACGCGCCGTTGACCATCGGTATCGCCCAGGCACTCGTCGCGGTGGTGTGCCTGGCCGTGTGGGCCGGCTGGAACCGGCGCAGGCCGCCCGTCTCGCCGTTCGTGACGTTCTTCCTCTGCGGCAGCGTCATCGACGTGCTCCGCGCCGTGGACGCGGCCGGCCTGGTGCCGGTACGGCCCGGCGCGCTGATGCTCGTCGGCGTACTGCTGTGCACCTACGGATCCGCGCTGATCATCATGAGCGGCATCGGAATCCGTGCGATGGATCTGGTGGCGATCACCATGACACACCGGTGGCACTGGCCGTTCTGGGCAGCGAAGGGCAGCCTGGAACTGATCCTGCTGGTGACCGGCTATCTGCTGGGCGGTCCGGTGGGGCTGGGCACCGTGTGCTTCCTGGTGTTGGTCGACACCCTGATCCAACCGTGCATGTGGCTGAACGCACGTCTTTTCTCGCTGCGCAACCACGGGCTCGACCGGCCTGTGCCGGTATCCGCCGAGCCCGGTCCCGCCACCGCCTGAACGAGAGGTCGTCCACCATCATGCTGCTCTCCGACGTGTACCTCGCGGGTCTGGGTGCCTGTGTTCCCGCACGGGTCACCACCGAAGAAGCCGTAGCCGCAGGCTGGTACGACGCGGCGGAGGCGAAGACGCTCGGCTGGCGGTCGGTGGCCGTGGCCGGCGGGACCCCGGCACCCGACATGGCGATCGAGGCGGCCCGCGAGGCACTCGCGGCGTCCGCCCACGCCGACGCCGACATCGATGTCCTCATACACGTGTCGTGCAACCACCAGGGTCCCGATCTGTGGTCGCCGCAGCATTACGTGCTGCGCCACACCGTGGGCGGCACCATTCCGGCCCTGGAGATACGGCAGGGGTGCAACGGCTTTCTCGCCGCTATGGAGTTCGCGAGCCTCTACCTGACGGCGTCGGCGGACCGTACGGCGGCGCTGATCACATCGGCGGACAACTGGGGAGATCCGCTTGTCGACCGTTGGCGCGCCACGCCGGGCGGGCTGTTCGGCGATGTGGCCACGGCGTGCGTCCTGTCGCGGCGTGGCGGTTTCGCCCGGCTGGTCAACGTACGCGCCGTGTCCCTGCCGGAGCTTGAGGAACTGAACCGGGGCGGCGAGCCGCTGTTCCCGCCGGGCTGTACGACCGGGACGCGGGTGGATCTGCGCGAGCGCGCCGCCACGTACAAGGGCGGTCAGGATCTGGTCGACGCGGGGCGGCTCATGGGCGAGACCCAGCGCTCACTGATCGTCGAGACCCTGGAGGAGGCCGGGCTCAAGCCGCAGGACATCACGCGGGTTGCCCACCAGTTCGTCGGGGACCGACAGGTGCTGGGACGGCTGCTCGAACCGTTCGGTGAGGACGCGGCGGACAAGGGTGTGTGGGACTTCGGCCGGGGTGTCGGTCACACCGGGGCGAGCGATCAGAGCAGCGCGCTCCACCATCTGGTGTCGACGGGCGCGCTGTCACCGGGCGACCGGGTGATGCTGCTGGGCGCCGGTGCCGGAATCTCCTTCTCCTGCGCGGTGGTCGAGATCCTCGACGTACCGGCACCGGCCGGCGCGTGACCGTGACCACGTCCGTCCCGGCGGCGAGCGCGTGGGCACTGCGGATGCGGGAACCGGTCGCGGGAGCGCCGGATCCACTGGTGCGCCTGGTGTGCGTCCCGTACGCCGGGGGCGGCGCCGCCGTCTTCCACGAGTGGGCCGCCGGGCTGCCGGCCGCGGTCGAGCCGTGGGCGGTACGCATGCCGGGCCGCGACGCCCGGCTGACCGAACCACCGCGGACCGACCTGCGCGCGACGGCGGGCGAACTGGCCGATGCCCTGGCCCCGACGCTGTCCGGGCCGTACGCGTTCTTCGGTCACAGCCTCGGCGCCTTCGTCGCGTTCGAGACGGTACGGGCGCTGCGAGGGCGGGGGGTGCCGGAGCCGGTACTCCTCGCCGTGTCGGCCCGCAACGCGCCGCAGGAGCCGACATACAGGGGCGCCGTGCACCAACTGCCCGACGAGGAGTACCTGAACGTACTGGACCGGCGCTACGGCGCGATCCCGCCGCTCATTCGCGAGGACGCCCGGATGAGGGCGATGTACCTGCCGATCCTGCGGGCGGACACCACCATGCTGGAGACCTACCGGTACGTGCCGGGGCCCGCGCTCAGCTGCCCGGTGATCGCCTACGGAGGCACCGAGGACCCGGAGACGACCCCCGAATCGCTGGCCGGCTGGGGGAAGATGACGCGGGGCGGCTGCACTGGGGTGCTGCTGCCCGGCGATCACTTCTTCCTCCAGCCGTCCCGCGACCGGCTGCTGGCTCACCTGTCCGCGGAGGTGCTTCGCGCGCTGGTGCCCTGAGCGCTCTCAGCGCCTGCGTGCCGTGAGCAGGACGTATCCGAGTCCCGGGGTGTAGAACGTGTCGACCTCGGGGTCGAGCATGGCGCGTACGACTTCCTCGCCGGCGATGTCCACCCACTCCTCGCGATGTTCCAGCATCATCGTGCGGAGTTGGCCGCGTACCGGCTCGGGCACCCGGATGTGCGGCGTCACGTCCGTCACCTCCAGGACCTCGAACCCGGCTTTGGTCAGCAGTGGTTCGTACGTGTCCAGCGTCACCGCGGTGACCAGCGGGTGGATCTCGGACCAGTCCTTGCCCGGTTCGTGGAACATGTCGGCGACGGCGAGGGTCGCGCCCGGACGCAGCACCCGGGCGGCCTCGGCGACGGCCCGGGGCTTGTCCGGCATGTGGATGAGCGACTCGAAGAACCAGCCCGCGTCGAACGAGGCGTCGGGGTACGGCAGTTGCTGGGCGTCGGCGAGTTCGAACCGGACCCGGTCCGCCAGTTCCGACTCGATGGCACGAGCGGTGGCCAGCTCGATCTGGCGAGGGCTGACCGTCACACCCACGACATCGACCGGGTGGCCGGACGCGAGCCGCAACGCCGGCTTGCCGATGCCGCAGCCGATGTCGAGCACGCGCTGACCGGCCTGAGGGGCGAGGCGCTCGATCATCAGGCCCGTCAGGCGCTCGGTGGCTTCCTGGAAGGTGGACGTGTCGTCGGCGTTCTGCCAGTAGCCGACGTGGAGGTTGCTGTCGTTGATGCGTGCGTGGAACTCGCTGAAGGTGTCGTAGAGATCGGCGACGGCTTCGCTGTTGGAGGCGGGCTGCGACGAGGTCATGCGTACCTCTTCCTTGGGTGGGTCGGACGGGTCCCGTGGAGTTCGGCCACGGGCGCGCTGGGCGGCGGTGCGTGGAGCCGGTTGTGGTCAGGTGGTGTAGTACCAGCTCATGGGGGTGGCGGCGGTCGGCGCGGAGTCCGGGGCCGGGCCGGCCGGCTCGGCGGGTTCGACGGCGCAGCGGCGGCGGAGCGCGTCCAGCGCGGGAAGGCTTGCGAGTACGTCGTCGAGGGGCAGCCCGAAGTCGACGAGGCAGGCGATCTCGTCCGCCCCCACCGCGCGCAGCCTCTCGACGGTGGCGGCGCACTTGTCCTCGGTCCCCAACAGCGAGCGGCGGCTGTAGTAATCCTCCGCCATGATCTCGGCGAGCCTGTCCTGTTCGGCGGCGTCGGTGCCGCGCCGGTGGCCGCCGACCTGGTCGTCGTTGCGCTTCTGCGTCATGAACGAGGCGAGGTAGCGCTTGACCGGCTCGCGTACCCGGTCCCAGACGGCCTGTTCGTCGTCGCCGACATAGGTGTGCATGCCCACGGTGACGGTGCCGGCGGCCGGGTCGTGGCCGGCTCGCTCGCGGGCCGCCCGGTAGCGGCTGATGTCCTCCGCCAGTTTCTCCCAGCTCGTGAGCAGCGTGAGGACGTTGAGTCCGCGCTCCCCGGCCTCCGTCCAGGTGTGCGGGTTCGAGGTGTGGACCAGCCACAGCGGCAGTTCCGCCTGACGCGGACGGGGATAGGTGCGCACGTCCAGGGTGCTGCCGTCCGGTCCGGGGAAGGCACGGGACTCGCCCCGCCACAAGGCGGCGACGGTGTCGACATGGCCGAGGGTGTACTGCCTGCGCCGCTCGTAGTGGTCCGGGTAGAAGACGAAGTCCCCCTGGTGCCATCCGGTTGCCAGGCAGACACCCACCCGTCCGCCGGAGAGCTGGTCCACCAGGGACCACTCCTCTACGAGGCGGACCGGATGATGGTGGGGCAGGACCACACTCCCGGCCCGGATCCGCAGGTTCTCGGTGGTGACGGCGAGGGCGGCGGAGAGCACGGCCGGGTTGGGGAAGCTGCCGCCGAACTCCTGGAAGTGGCGTTCCGGGGTCCAGATCGCGGTGAATCCGCGGCGGTCGATGTAGCGGGCCACGTCGAGGATGAACCGGTACCGGCTGCCGAAGTCGTTGCGGTCGTTGGCGGAGAAGAAGTAGACGCTGAAGTCCATGGGTTTCCTCACCTGGTGGCGTCGGGGCCCGCCGGGCTGAGCGAGGCGGGAAACAGACTGCTGGGGAACGTACGGGTGTTGAGTACCGGCGACAGCATCCCGGCGATCCGGGCCAGGTTCTCGTCGTGGGCGATGGTGTGGTGGTCGGCGCGCATCTCGTGGATGGTCAGGTGCGGCCCGACGAACTCGGCCAGCCCGTTGGACCGGTCGGCGCTGGTGCGCGGGACGGCCGGCAGGTCGTTGCTGTTGCCGGGAGCGAGAAAGCCTTCCGTGGCGTGGAAGAGGGTGGTCGGTACCGCGCTGCGCAGGGGCTCCGGCCGATACGCCTGGAGCAGATCACCGTTGTGGAGCATGAGTTCGTGGCGTACCAGAATCTGACGTTCGATCATTTCCCGGTCGGGGTGAGCGGCGGAGCGATCATGGATGTGACGGGCCACCAGGTCCAACTGCGCCGCCAGACCGAGCCCGGTGAGCGAGTCGAGCCGGATCTGCTCGCCGACCCCCCACCGCTGACACATCGCGTTGCCGAGCATGACCAGTGAGAACGCCTCGGCCTCCATTTCGGTGACCGTGCCCCAGTCCACGCTGTCCCAGGCTTCGGTGCCCGGCATGATCGGGTCGATCGCGATGAGATGGCTCACCTCCTCGCCCGCCAGCTGAAGTTGCCGGGCCATCTCGTAGGCGAGCACCCCGCCGAAGGAGCAGCCACCGAGCAGGTAGGGCTCGCCGGGGAAGTGGTTGCGCAGCTCGCCGACGTAGTGGGCGGCCATGTCCTCGACCGAGTCGTACCGGCGGGGCTCACCGTCAGCGGCGGCGGCGCCGATCTGTTCCAGACCGATGACCGGCGTGTGCGGGCCCAGATGCCGGGAGAGGTAGATGGCGTAACTGACCTCGCCGTACAGGTTGTGCGCCCAGATGGACCGGCGGCTGTCACCGTGCCGGTTGATGGCCACCACGGGCGAGGCCGCCGGGCTCCGGGGGGTGATCGGACGTGCCGGGGTGCGACCGGCCGTCCGCCCGGCCTGACCGGCGCTCAGCAGTCGCCACGGCTCGATGTCGATGTCGACGATCTCCGGGGGCGGCGCGATCCACCGGTGGTAGTCCCCCGGCGCGCCTCCCGGGGCCGCCGCCCGTACGACCGTGGTGCGCTCCGGTCCGCCGATCGGGGGCAGCCGGTGGGAGGCGGCGGCGGTGACGAGCGCCGACCGCCATCGGGTGCCGAGCTCCAGCCGGGCGCTCAGTGCCTCTGTGTCCAGCGGCGCGTGGACGGCCAGAGACGCGCAGACCCGTGCCAGCGCCTCACCTTCCGGGCCGCCCGCCGGATCGGCGGCGTTCGCCGGCCGGCCGGCGCCCCACACACCGGCCAGCGTCGCGGCCACCTCGGCCAGTGACGCTGTCCACGTCTCGTTCCTCGGCCGCTCCCCAGGAGCGGGGGTCCCGATGAGGAGCAGTTCCTCGACGGGCAGACCACGGTCGTGGAGCAGGCGGGCGGTCTGCGCGGCGACGTAGCCGGCCACCCCCTGGCCCGCGATGCGGCAAGAGCCTCCTGGGTGCGCGGCGGCAACGGCTTCGGCACAGAGACCGGCGAGGACGTCGATGTCGCCGACCGGTGTCGCCCCTTCGCGGAAGCCGGGCGACTCGACACCGATCACCGGACCGGCCTTCCCCAGCTGACCGACCAGACGCATCAGCCAGGTCAGTTCACCGGTGTCGCCGAAGACGCAGTACACGGGCGTTCCGGGCCCGTCCGCGGTGAACGGCACGAGCCGGGGCCGGGGGGTTACGGGCGGTGCGGGGAGCCGGGCGGGCGCGGCGGGGCCGGCTCCGTCGCGCCGGTCC
>NZ_MDCR01000109.1 GCF_001723055.1 Streptomyces niveus | reverse complement strand
TAACTGCCGAGCGCCGGCGCCGCCAGGGACAGCGCGAGCCCCGGCAGCAGCCAGACCGCCGCCCCCGGCGCCCCCGCCGACGCGGGCAGCACCGCCCCCGTCGCGGTCAGCAGCGGCAGGCTCACCGCGAGGACGGCGGCGGTCCGCGTCAGCAGCAGCCGCAGCCCGCCCCCGGGGGTGGACGCGGTGATCTCGTACAGAGGGTCCGCCGTCCCCCCGTACGACACGGCGACCCCCGCGACCGGCAGCACCGGCGCCAGCGCCAGCAGCAGCGGGCGCGCGCCGCTGAAGTCCGCCCCGTACGCGAGGCCGACCGCCCCCGCCGCGACGAGCACCACCGCGAGCAGCCACGCGCCGCGCAGCGCCGGCCCCGCCGCCCACAGCAGCCGGGCGGCCGGCCCGATCCGTGGCGGTGCCGGGGCCACGGACGTCAGCACCGCCGCCCGTACGTCCGCCAGTGCGGGGCCCGCGGCGCCCCCCCGTACCGCCGCGGACACCCGTACCGCGCACGCCCCGCACGACTCGACGTGCCTCTCCAGCGACCAGGCGTCCGGCTCGGACGCCGAGCCCGCCGCGTACGAGGCCGCCAGCGCGCCGTCCACATGCCAGCCGGTCCGGGTCATGCGGTGCCTCCCAGTGGTGCGATCCGGCCCAGTTCCAGGCGCAGTTCTCTGCGGGCCCGCAGCGCGCGGGTCTTGACGGTCCCCTCGGGTATGCCGAGCAGCTGCGCCGCCTCGCGGGTGGTGAGTCCGTCGACGACCGTCGCGCGCAGCACCTCGCGCAGTTCGGGCGAGATGCGGTCGAGCGCCGCGCCGACGTCGCCGAACTCCAGCCCCGCGAGCACCCGTTCCTCGGCGGAGGGGGCGACGGAGGCCGGTTCGTGTTCCCTGCGGCCCCGCTCGTCCGCCCGTTCGGCGCGCGCCTGGGCACGCCGTGCGTCCACGAGCCGCCGCCCGGCGATCACCCACAGCCAGCCGCCCGCCTCCCCGCCGCGATGGGTCCCGGCGGAGCGCCAGACGGTGACGAAGGTGTCCTGGAGGACTTCACGTACGGTCTCGGGGTCCGCGCACCGCCGCGTCAGCCGCGCGTGCAGCCACCCGGCGTGGCGGTCGTAGAGCACGCCGAGCGCTTCGGCGTCCCCCTTGCCGACGGCGCGCAGCAGCGCGGCGTCGTCACGGTCTGCCCCCGTGGGGCGGAACAGTCTCACGCTCCCTCTATCGCCCGCCCCACCGCCACCGGTTCACGCCGCCCGCCCGCCACGAACCGGTCGGGGTGGAAGTTGAGCGTCACGCGCGCGTGGGCGCGGATCAGCGCGACGAGGGCACCGACGTCCACCGCGCCGCCCAGGGCCGCCTCGATCCTGCCGAGGGCGTCGTCGTGGCCGGCCGCGCCCCGTGTTCGCACATGGTGCAGCGCCGCGAGCTGGGCGGCCGTGGGGCCGGTCGGTACCGTCGCCATCAGTCCGGCCGGCGTACGACGCTCGTGAGCGGTCCCTGGAGCCGCCAGCCCAGCGACGTGTAGAGCCGCAGGCCGTCGCGCGTGCCGGCGAGGACGCCGGTGGTGGCGCCCGCGTCGGCGGCGGCCGTTTCGAGCGTGCGCATGACGAGGCTGCCGAGGCCGCGCCTGCGATGGTCCTCCCACGTCTCGACCTGGTCGACGACCGCGGTCGTGCCGGGGTCCGGCGCGGAGATCTGGCCGCGCGCGGCGGGGGCGCCGTCGGGGGCCGTCACGCGTACGTGGATGACGCCGTCGCGGGCCTCCGTCGCCACGGTGTAACCGCGGGGCGGGGCCGGCGGGACCGAGCGGGTCAGTGCATGGAACATCATGTAGCCGGGGTCGTCCGGCACCGTCCACCCCGGTGTGAGCCACCCGGCCACCACCTCCGGCGGGGCGAGCAGCTTCAGCCAGGCACCCGGCTCGGTGACGGTTTCGCAGAGCTTCCTTACGGAGGGCTCGTCCGGCTCCGGAAGGATGTGCCGCAGCACATGGCCGGGCAGACCGACGTCGATGCGGTAACCCCACGGCTCCACGACCGGAGCCGATGCCGAGCGGGAGACGGCCCATCCCGCGACCCACGCTGCCGTAATGGTCGAACTGTCCATTCAGCTATTACAGCGCACCCTGTGGCCCACTCGCGAGCACTTTCCGCGGGGCCGGATGGTGCTCGCGGGCTCCGGCGATCTTCGTTCAGGCCAGCCCTGCCGCGATGGCGCGGCGTACGGCGTCGGCCCGGTCGCGGATCGCGGCCTTGGCGAAGAGGTTGTTGATGTGCGTCTTGACCGTGGCCTCGCTGATGAAGAGCCGCTCGGCGATGGCCCGGTTGGGCAGGCCCTGGCCGATCAGCGTGAGGACTTCGCGCTCGCGCGGCGTGATGTCCCGCGGCAGCGGGTCCTTCGGCGCCGAGGGCGTTGCCCTGGCGGTGGCGAGCAGCCGGTTCTGCACCTCGCGGTCGAGTACGGACTGCCCGGCCGCCGCCGCCCGGATGGCCCGGATGATGTCCTGGCGGCCGGAGTTCTTGGTCAGATAGCCGCGGGCGCCGGCGCTCAGCGCGGACAGGATCGAGTCGTCGTCGGCGAAGGTGGTCAGCACCACCACGGCCACCTCGGGGTGCTCCTCGGTCAGCCGCCGGGTCGCCTCGGTCCCGTCCATGCGCGGCATCCGCAGGTCCATCAGCACGACGTCGACCGGCCGGGCGGCCACCGCGGTCAGTACCTCGTGCCCGTCCGCCGCGGCGGCGACGACGTCGATGTCCGGGGAGAGCCCGAGCATCGCCGCGAGGGGCTCCCGTACGGCGGCCTGGTCGTCGGCGACGACCACACGCAACGGCTGCTGGTTCTCTGTCGGTTCGCTCATCCCGGAATCCTCGCCTCCACTTGCCAGCCGCCCTGGTCCGGTCCTTCGGTCACCGGGCCCGCTGTGATGGTGCCGCCCAGCAGGGCGACGCGTTCGCGCATGCCGATCAGCCCCATGCCGCTGCCGGCGTCCCGGGTCACCGTGCGGGTGCCGGGGCGGTTGCGGATCCGAAGCACGGTCGACGCCTCGGCGAACGTCAGCTCGACGCCCACCGCGCCGCCGGGCGCGTGCCGGGCGGCGTTGGTCAGTGACTCCTGGGCGATCCGCAACAGGTTCTGGGTCACCCGCGCCGGCACCTGGCGTACGGTCCCGGTGACGGTCAGGACGTCGCGGTGGCCGGAGGATTCGAGCATCGCGGTGAGGCTCTCCAGCAGCGGCAGGGCGTCCTCGCGCAGCGCGTGCACTGTCCACTGCGCCTGTTTCAGGCTCTCCCTGACCATGCTGTGCGCCTTGTCGTTGGCCTCGCGGACCTTGTCCAGGTCACCGGTGTCGAGCAGCGCGTCCGCCAGCTCCAGCTGCATGTTGATCCCCGCGAGGGAGTGCGCCAGGACGTCGTGCACGTCCCGGGCGATCCTGCCGCGTTCGGTCAGCACCGCGGTCTGGGCCTCGGCGCGGGCGGCCCGCTCGGCGGATTCGGCCGCCGAGATCGCGGCCTCGACGGCGCGCTGGCGGTTGCGGTTGGCGATGCCGGCGAGGACCGGGGTGCCGGTGGCGAGGCCGAGAACCCAGGGCAGCTCGTGGTATCCGGGGCCGAGGCGGAAATACAGGACGGCCCCGCACAGCAGACCGCACAGCGTCGCGAGCACGAGAGCCGCTCTGGTCTCCAGCCGGTAGCCGATGTGCCCGGCGACGAAGAAGGCGAAGAGATAGCTCGTGCCGCTGCGGCTGACCCCGATCAGCGCCGCCGCCGCGACGATCGCGAGCGTCAGCCAGAGAACGGTGACGCCCTTCGGCAGCCTGGCCGGGGGCAGGGTGCGGATCAGCAGCCCCGCGCAGCTGATCACGAAGAGGACGAGGACCGCCAGTCCACGGCCGCTGAAGCCCATCGGCCGGATCGTCAGGATCCCGGCGACCATGATCGCGATGTTCGCGGCCCACTGCCTCCGGGGATCGCTCAGCAGAAACGGCCGAGGGGCGTTGGCGGTTGCGGGCACGGCGTGACCATAGTCCACGGTCAGGCCGCGCGGCCGGAGACGGACGCGGTGGGCACCGCCGCCGTGGCCCGCCGCGCACGGTCGACCATCCGGCTCCGTACGTAGATCGTGGCCACCCGGGTGACCACCTCGGTGAGCGCCATCAGTACGAACGCCGCGACCCAGGCCTGCTCGCTGGTGATGTGGTGGGCGAGGCTGAACCGGGCGACGTCGTCGGAACCGCCGCCGTGCTCGGTCCACATCTGGAAGCCCATCCGGGCGCCCATGCCGAGCACCCACAGGATCGCCGAGACCGCGCCCGCCTTGATCAGGAGGTGGCCGCCGGCCGAGCGGATCCGGGTGTAGACGCCGCCGGCGATGCCGAGGGCGGCGCCGACGGCCATCAGGACGACGATCAGCACCAGGTCGTTGCCCGCGGTGGGGATCGAGTCGAGGTAGTTGTGCGCCACGAAGGCCACGATGCCCAGCGGTATCAGGAAGGTCTTGAGGTCGAGCCGGTCTTCCCGAAGCTGGCGGAAGACGACGAGGACGAGGGCGATGTCGATGATCCAGTCGGTTGTTGTCATGCCCGCAAGCCTGCTGGGACAAGGCTTCTCGCACCTGGACCCATGGGTGGAGTCCGGGGTGGAGGTCCACCGGCGAGTCCGCGCGGGCGGCGGGTGCGGGCCCGGCGGCGGGTGCGGCAGGACACCGATCGCTCAGAGCGAACACCCTCCCCAGGTATCCGGGGAACAACCGCAGGCTCACAAGCATTGAGTCCACATAGCTCAACTTTTTGACTGCCGAAGGGGAGACCATGGCTGCCACGTCCACACCGCTCACCCTGCCTGTGCTGCCGCTCGACGACGAGGTCGTGCTGCCCGGGATGGTGGTGCCGCTGGACCTGTCCGACACCGAAGTGCGGGCCGCCGTCGAGGCCGCCCAGGCCGCCGCCCGCGACGACTCCGACGGGGGAAAGCCGAAGGTGCTGCTCGTGCCGCGCCTCGACGGGGCGTACGCGGGGACCGGCGTCCTCGGGACCGTCGAGCAGGTCGGCAGGCTCTCCGACGGCGACCCCGGCGCCCTGATCCGCGGCAGGGGCCGCGTCAGGATCGGCGCCGGTACGACAGGGCCCGGCCGCGCCCTGTGGGTCGAGGGGCTGCGCGTCGAGGAGACCGTGCCCGACCCGCTGCCCGGGTCCGTCACCGAACTGATCAAGGAATACAAGGCTCTCGCCACCGACTGGCTGAAGAAGCGCGGCGCCTGGCAGGTCGTGGACCGTGTCCAGCAGATCGAGGACGTCTCGCAGCTCGCCGACAACGCCGGCTACTCGCCGTTCCTCAGCACGGCCCAGAAGGTCGAGCTGCTGGAGACCGCCGACCCGGTGGCCCGGCTGAAGACGGCGACCGACCAGCTCCGCGAGCACTTCGCCGAGCAGGACGTCGCCGAGTCCATCGCCAAGGACGTCCAGGAGGGCGTCGACAAGCAGCAGCGCGAGTTCCTGCTGCGGCGCCAGCTCGACGCCGTACGCAAGGAGCTGTCCGAGCTCAACGGCGACGCCGCCGACGAGTCCGACGACTACCGCTCCCGCGTGGAGGCCGCCGATCTCCCCGAGCACGTCCGCGAGGCCGCGCTCAAGGAGGTCGACAAGCTGGAGCGGTCCTCCGACCAGAGCCCCGAGGGCTCCTGGATCCGCACCTGGCTGGACACCGTCCTCGAACTGCCGTGGAACGAGCGGTCCAAGGACGCGTACGACATCCGGGGCGCCCAGCGCGTCCTCGACGCCGAGCACGCCGGCCTGGAGGACGTGAAGGAACGGATCACGGAGTACTTGGCCGTCCGCAAGCGCCGTGACGACCGCGGCCTCGGTGTGGTCGGAGGCCGCCGCGGCGGCGCCGTCCTCGCCCTCGTCGGCCCGCCCGGCGTCGGCAAGACCTCACTCGGCGAATCCGTCGCGCACGCCATGGGACGCTCCTTCGTCCGCGTCGCGCTCGGCGGTGTCCGGGACGAGGCGGAGATCCGGGGCCACCGGCGTACGTACGTAGGCGCGCTGCCGGGCCGGATCGTCCGGGCGATCAAGGAGGCCGGTTCGATGAACCCGGTCGTCCTGCTGGACGAGATCGACAAGGTCGGCTCCGACTACCGGGGCGACCCGGCCGCCGCCCTCCTCGAAGTCCTCGACCCGGCGCAGAACCACACCTTCCGCGACCACTACCTGGAGGTCGAACTCGACCTGTCCGACGTGGTCTTCCTCGCCACCGCGAATGTCCTGGAGGCCATTCCGGAGGCCCTGCTCGACCGGATGGAGCTGGTCCGGCTCGACGGCTACACCGAGGACGAGAAGGTCGTCATCGCACGCGACCACCTGCTGCCGAGGCAGCTGGAGCGGGCCGGTCTGGAGACCGGTGAGGTCACGCTGGAGGACGAGGCGCTGCGCAAGCTGGCCGGCGAGTACACCCGTGAGGCGGGCGTACGTAACCTCGAACGCTCCATCGCCAGACTGCTCCGCAAGGTCGCCGCACAGCACGAGCTGGGCGAGCGTGAACTGCCCTTCTCCGTAGGAGACGGCGATCTGCGCGGCCTCATCGGCCGGCCGCACCACGTGCCCGAGTCCGCCCAGGACCCGGCCGAGCGCCGCACCGCGGTGCCGGGCGTGGCCACCGGCCTCGCCGTCACCGGCGCGGGCGGAGACGTCCTCTTCGTGGAGGCGTCGCTGGCCGACCCGGAGACGGGCGGTTCGGGTCTGACCCTGACCGGCCAGCTCGGCGACGTCATGAAGGAGTCGGCACAGATCGCGCTCTCCTTCCTGCGCTCGCACGGCGCCGAACTGGAGCTGCCCGTGGCCGACCTGAAGGACCGGGGCGTGCACATCCACTTCCCGGCGGGCGCGGTGCCCAAGGACGGTCCGAGCGCGGGTATCACGATGACGACGGCGCTCGCCTCGCTGCTGAGCGGGCGTCAGGTCCGTACGGATGTCGCCATGACCGGCGAGGTCTCGCTGACCGGGCGGGTGCTGCCCATCGGCGGCCTGAAGCAGAAGCTGCTGGCCGCGCACCGGGCGGGCATCACGACCGTCGTGATCCCGAAGCGCAACGAGGCGGATCTGGACGACGTCCCCGCCGAGATCCTGGAGAAGCTGGAGGTGCACCCGGTGACGGATGTACGCCAGGTCCTGGAGATCGCGCTGTCGTCGGCGACGGCGGACATCCCGGTCGCGGCGTAACGCGTACCGGCGCGCGACGGACGAGGGACCCCCGGCACCGGGTGCCGGGGGTCCCTTCCGTTCACGCCCGACGCCCGAAGCCCGAAGCCCGGCGTCAGCCGTCAGCCGTCAGCCGTTGGCGAGAGCCACGACCCGGTCGAGCGCGCCGTTGAACCTGTTGTGGTCGCCCACGATGGGACCCGTGGAGGTGTACTGCCACATCGTGTAGAAGCCCCAGCCGGCCGGGAGTTCACCCACCGTGGTGTTGTAACGGGCCACCCAGAGCGGGTTCGTGGCGCCGAAGCCCGCGTAGTTGCCCGTGCACTGGGTCCACCAGCTGGTCGCCGTGTAGATCACGGCGTCACGGCCTGTACGCGCCTTGTACGTGTTCAGGAACTCGCGGATCCAGGCGACCATCTGCGCCTGCGTCTTGCCGTAGCAGGCGGCGCCGTACGGATTCCACTCGATGTCCAGCACACCAGGAAGGGTCTTGCCGTCGCGCGACCAGCCGCCGCCGCCGTCGACGAAGTAGTTGGCCTGGTTGGCACCGCTGGAGTCGTTCGGGGTGGCGAAGTGGTAGGCGCCGCGGATCATGCCGACGTTGTACGAGCCGTTGTACTGCTGCGCGAAATACGGGTTCTTGTAGTAGTTGCCTTCCGTGGCCTTCACGTACGACCACTTCACGCCGCTGCTCCACAGGGACGCCCAGTTGACGTTCCCCTGGTGGCTGGAGACGTCGACGCCCTCGGTCTGCACCGCGCGGTCGCCGGCGGGCGGGGTGCCGCCCTGGCCGTCGTGCTCGACGACGCCCATGCCCATGTGGGCCGAGCCCCGCTGGGGGGTGTCAGAGGTGCGGGGGGTGCCGTCGGCGCTCGCCGCGCCCGGCAGGGTGAGAAGAAGAGCGAGAGCCGCGAGGAGGACGCCGGCCAGGGTGAGGCGGCGGCGACCTGATGTTCTGGATCTGCGCACGGACATGTTCGTGCCTCCGAGAACTTTCGAGGGGGGAGCTCATGACATGTCGACATGTCATGGAGTGGACATGCCAACATTCGCGCTGTGCATGACGCTACGCGGCAGTAACGGAGCGACGGAAGAGGCTCAAGCCGCTGCCGTTGGTATAAACCTGCGAAATAATGACCGAGCTGCGGCAATGGGCCCCGGCGACGGAAAACTTTCAGGAGCGGGAAAGCGCGCGATGGGTGTTATGGGTGCTGACGTGCACGGGGACGGTACGGCGAATGAACCCGAACCGGCCGGGAAAAGTGATGTGGACCACGAATTCCTGGCACTGGAGCGGGAGTTGGCCGTCTTTCTGCGCCGCGCCAGAGCCAATTCCGGCGAAATGGCCCGGGAGGTCCACCCCGAACTGGAGCCGGCCGCCTACGGACTTCTCGTACGGCTGGAGGAGACCGGTCATCAGCGCGCCACCGATCTCGCCGTCTATTTCGGTGTCGGCAAGGCGACGATGAGCCGTCAACTGCACGCCCTGGAAGCACTCGGACTGGTCACGCGCGAGCCCGATCCGGCCGACGGGCGCGCCTCGCTGGTCCGGCTCACCGGCGAGGGGGTCGCGCGCTTCCGCCGGGTCCGGGACGCGCGGCGCGAGCGGTACGTACGCAAACTCGCGGACTGGGACCGGGCGGAGGTCGCCGAACTGGCGCGGCTGCTGCACCACTTGAACGCGCGCGCGGAGAGCTGACGCCGCCGGGCCGGCCCGGCGGCGGCTACGGCTCGACGTACACGACCGTCGCGTCGTCGTACGGCTTGCCCCGCCGGAAGGCGATCCCGTCCGGGTCGGCGGACTCCGCCGCCCGCACCCGGTCGATCAGCTCCTGCGGCCCGCTCTTGCGCACCAGCGCCAGACAGTCCGCCCAGTCGCCCTCCCGGAACACCTCCACCCAGCGCGCCGCGCCGTCGGTCAGGCCCACGAAGGCGCGTACGTCCGAGGCGGGCGTGCGCCCCGTCACGGCCTTCGCCGCCACGTCCGGGTCGACGGCCGCCGTGAAGAAGCCGCCCTCCGCGTTGCGCAGGGCGTCCGTCGCCGCGGCCCGGCGGCGTACCTCGCGCGGTACGCGGTCAAGCCGGTCGTCCACGACGGCCCGCACCGCGCCGTCCGGCGACTCGATGAGCAGGGTCGAGTCCGAGAGGACGAGATGCTCGACCGTGTCCGCGTTCCAGCGCGCCATGACGACGGTCGCCTGAGGCGTTCGTGGGTGAGAAAGGTCACACGTCGACCGGTGGGCGTCGGCGGTACGCCGAATGGACTCCGCCAGGATCTCGGCGAGGGTCATCTCCCGCCGTGAAGCGGACAGTTCGGTCAGCGCCCCGCCCAGTCGCGCGGTGAACCACGGCACGCCGTGCACACAGCCGTCGCTGTCCGGCGGGGGAGTCACGCCGTCCAGTACGACGAGCGTGCCGCCGCTGCCGGCGGAGGGCGCGGCCACGGCGGTCCAGTCCTCGTTCGGGCGGGGATGGCTGCCAGGGGCGGTGGCGATGTCGATGCGCATGCGCCCCAGTCTGCCCGAGCCGCCCGTCCGGCCCCGTTGCCGCGCCACCGCCTCCGCCGGGCCCCTTCCTGTGCCGGGGCGCACCCCGCGTACGCTCTCGTCCGCCGGGCGTCGCGTCTTCGGACGGCCGGACGGCCGGCCGGCCGGGTGGCTGGATCGACGGCCGGACGCATGGCCGGATGCAGGCCGGAACAGTGGCCGGAATGATCCGTTCCGCGACGATGTGGCCCGGCATCCTGCCAAAGCTCACGCCTAAGTTCCAACCGCCCCACCATGCGCATCGGTGCCGTGCGCCCGCGCGAGTTGTTCGCCAACTCCTCCTTGATGTTCACTCGTTCAGGTGGCGGAGCGGCCGATACGCGCCCCCTCCGAGAAACGCTGGAATGGTCGGAAGCCGTGCCAGGGGTGGAGGGGTTATCCGGGTGTGACCGGACGTCATCTCCGCCTCATGGGCGGACGAGTCGAGAATGCGAGCACCGGTGCAGAAGAAGCGGCCTCGGGGCAAGAGCGGCACGCGCGGCGGGTCCCAGGGCCCGGCTGAGCCCCGTAAGGCGGTGCCGGCGACCGGTACGGCCGGTACGGCCGCGGCCCCCGCCGGGAAGCCCGTACGCGTACGCAGCCGGCTGATCATCGCGGTCGCCGTCGTCGGCGCCACCGTCGTCGCGGCGGGCATGCCCGCGATCCTGGGCGCCTCGTCCGAACTGACCGACGCCCAGCGCCTGGTCACCCTCGCCGAGCTGAACCGGCAGTCGGCCGTCCTCGCCCACTCCCTCGCCGACGAGCGGGACGAGGTCGTCGTCCACATCGCCGGGGGCCGCGAGGAGCCCGAGAACGAGAGCGGAGACGACAAGGACGGCGCCGACAGCGCGCCCGGCGGCGCCCCCGCCACCCGCGTCGACCGGCAGATCGACGAGATCGACGCCGCGGCCTCCCCCGGCCTGCGCAGGGACCTGTCCACCGTCCCCTCCATCCGCCGCACCGCCCTCACCGGCAAGGGCACCGCCCTTGAGGCGTACCAGGCGTACACGGACGTCATCGCCAAACTGCACGCCATCAGCGACGAGGTCGCGGAGAAGACGCCGCCCGAGGCCGCCGACGGCACCCGCGCCCCCGCGGCCCTCGGCCGCGCCGTAGAGCAGGCGTCGGCCACCCGTGGCCTGCTGCTGGCCGCGCTCGCCGTCCCGGAGCCCAAGAGCACCGCACCGCAGTACGACCCGGTCACCGGCCTCCCCGTCCAGCCCGACGACGGCGGCGAGGCCGCCGACAACGACCGCACCCGCGATGCGCTCAGCGCCGCCGCCCAGCAGGCCCGCGTCCATGAGCTGGCCTCCCTCGCCGACTTCGACCAGTCGGCGGGCGCCGCGGCGCGCGACTCCCTCGCCACGACCGTCACCGGGCCCGAGGTCAACACGGCGGAGAAGTACCTCGCCTCCCTCGCCGACAGTCCCGAACTCTCCGACAAGGACCGCGACGCCAACCAGGACAAGGTCGCGGCGTCGCTGTCCAGCCGGATCGAGCAGATGCGCGGCGTCGAGTCCGGCATCGGCTCCGCCGAACTCAAGCGGCTGGAGCGGCTGCGCGACGACGACGTCACCTCGCTGGAGCTGAGCATCGCGCTTCTCGGCGGGCTGCTGATCGTCGCCGTCGGGGCGTCCACCGCCGTCGCGCGTACGCTCACCAGGCCGCTCGCCGTCGTCCGTATCGGCGCCGCGCGTCTCGCCTCCGAGCCCACGACCGAGGAACCGGTCCGCTTCACCGGCCGCAACGACGAGTTCGGCCAGGTCGTACGGTCCCTCAACAGCCTGCACGCCTCGCTCCTCGACGTGTCCGCCCGCGCCGACAAGCTCAACAGCGAGCGCACCGGACTGATCGGCGCCCGGCAGGCCATGGCCGACCAGCGCGCCGAACTCCAGCAGCGGGTCGCCGACATCACCGCGCAACTCGAAGCGCTGCGGCACACCGTCCACCACACGTTCGTGAATCTCTCGCAGCGCACGCTCGGCCTCGTGGAGCGTCAACTCGGCGTCATCGAGAGCCTGGAGGAGCGCGAGCAGGACCCGGACCGGCTCGGCGTCCTCTTCAAGATCGACCACATGGCCACGGTCATGCGCAGGCACAGCGAGAACCTGCTGGTGCTCGCCGGGCACGAGCCGGGCGGGGGCTACCCGGGCCCCGTACCGCTCGTCGACGTGCTGCGCGCGGCCGTCAGCGAGATCGAGGAGTACGAGCGGGTCACCATCCAGTCGCTGCCCCCGCGCGCCCAGTTGGCGGGCTTCGCCGCCGACGACATCAGCCACCTGGTCGCCGAACTCCTGGAGAACGGCACGTCGTTCTCGCCGCCCGACGCCCATGTCGAGCTGTCCGGCTGGCTGCTGGAGAGCGGCGACGTGATGCTCTCGGTGCAGGACAAGGGCATCGGCATGCCGGCGGCTCGGATCGCCGAACTCAACGAACGCCTCGCCGCACCGGAGACGCACAAGCCGGAGACGCACAAGCCGGAGACGCACGAGCCGGGGCCGGCCAACTCCGAGGAGAAGCAGGAGAAGCAGGAGAAGCAGGGGAAGGCAGGAAAGCCGGGCAAGCAGAGCAAGCCGGGCAAGCCCGCGAAGCCGGCGAAGAGCGCCACCGACGACACCACCGGCGACAACGGCCTCGGCCTGCGCGTCGCCGGGCTGCTCGCCTCGCGCCACGGCGTCGAGATCACCCTGCGCGAGCACCAGCAGGGCGGCCTCGTGGCGGTCGTCGTACTGCCGCAGGCCCTGCTCCCGACGGTCCCGCCGCTCGCCACGCCGCACCGGTCGCCGGTGGGGGGCGTGGCGCCGGCGCTGCTGCTGCCGGGCTCGGCGGCGGAGGCCAACTCCAATGTGCTGCCGGGCCGTTCGGAGCGTGAGCCTCTGGAGGCGCCCGCCGATGACCCGTACGCCATCGGCCCGGACGCGCACGAGCGCGTCGCGGACGTCGCGGACGAGCCGGAACCGCAGGCGGACCCCGAATCCGAGCCGACCGTGGACGCCGTCACCGACGCCGTCACCGACGCCGTCACGGACGCCGTCACCGACAAGGGACTGCCCAAGCGCACCCCCAAACTCCTCAAGCCCGCTGCCACGACGCCCGATCGGCCGGGTAGCGTCGACGCGGACGCGTTGCGCCGCAGGCTCGGTGGTTTCCACCGAGGGGTCAAGGACGGCAGGCGCGACGCCGATGCCGAGCTCTTGGAGCAGACCGAAGTGCAGAAGCAGAGCAGTTCAGCGCAGAGCGGTTCAGTACCACGGCAGCAGGACGCGGCGGAGGGGGCCGACGCTCGTACGGATGAGACGGGGGACACTGTCGAGGAGGCACGCAGTTGACGGCGACCGGCACATTCGGACTGAGCAGTGAAGCCCGCAATCTCCACTGGCTGTTGACCAATCTCGTGGAGGAGGTACGCGGAGCGCGCTCCGTCGCGGTCGTCTCGTCGGACGGACTGCTGCTGCTCTCGTCGGACCCGGCACAGCACGAGGCGGCGGAGAGCGCGAGCGCGAACGAGAGCCCGCGCGGCTCCAGCGCCGACCTCGCGACCATCATCTCCGGCATCAGCAGCCTCACCCTCGGTGCGGCCGAACTGATGGACACCGGCGGTGTGAAGCACACCATGGTCACGATGGAGGAGGGCAGCGTCTTCGTCATGTCGATCAGCGACGGTTCGCTGCTCGGCCTGCACGCCGGCGCCGACTGCGACATGCACGTCGTGGCGTACCACATGGCGATGTTCGTCGCCCGCGCCGGACACGTACTCACCCCCGAACTCCGCAGCGAGCTGCGCAAGTCGATGGAGAGCGCCCGATGACATCGGTACCCGCGACCGGATCGGCCCGCGGGCTTCCCGCCGGTGGCCGCCCTTCCGGGCGCGGCACCGGCTACCGCGTCGCGCGCGTACGCCCGTACTCGCTGACCCGTGGCAGGACGCGCTTCGGCCATGTGCTGCTGGTCGAGACGTTCGTCGCCGCGCTGGAGGCGCCGGAGGAGCGCAAGGAGCTGACGGCCGGGGACCCCGGTACCGGTGCCGGTGGGGCCGCGGCACGCGTCATGCCGGAGATGCGCGCCATCGTCGCGCTGTGCCGGCGCATGCGGACCGTCGCCGAGATCTCGGCGCTGCTCAGCATTCCGCTGGGCGTCGTCCGGGTGCTGCTCAGCGATCTGGCCGACCAGGGAAAGATCCGCGTGTACGGCACCGGCCACGACAGCGACCACCCGGACCGGGCGCTGCTGGAAAGGGTGCTGGGTGGACTCCGCCGCCTCTGACGCGTTCGGCGCCTCTGACGCGTTCGGCGTCCCGGGCACGCCCGACGACCCGGGCGCGGCCGAAGAGGGCCTGCGCGACTGGCAGTTGGACCGCACCAGAGCGCCCGTCGCGACCAAGATCGTCGTCGCGGGCGGCTTCGGCGTCGGCAAGACGACCTTCGTCGGTTCGGTCTCCGAGGTCAGGCCGCTGCGCACCGAGGCGGTGATGACGCGGGCCGCCGAGGGGATCGACGATCTCGCGGCCACCCCCGAGAAGACGTCCACCACCGTCGCGATGGACTTCGGCCGCATCACCCTCGACCAGGACCTGATCCTGTACCTGTTCGGCACCCCCGGACAGGACCGCTTCTGGTTCATGTGGGACGACCTCGTACGCGGCGCCATCGGCGCCGTCGTCCTCGTCGACACCCGCCGCCTCGCCGACTGCTTCCCCGCCGTCGACTACTTCGAGAACTCCGGCCTGCCGTACATCGTCGCCGTCAACCACTTCGAGGGCACCGAGCCGTTCGAGGTCGAGGACGTACGGGAAGCCCTCACCGTACCGGCGCGCGTGCCCGTGATGATCATGGACGCGCGTCAGCGGATCACCGTCGTGGACACGTTGCTGGCCCTGGTGGCCCATGCCCTCGAAGCGGTATCCACATAGCCTGACAACAGGCAAGCAGGCAGCAACATACGGAGAACCCCGCCATGCGGAAGATACTCGTCGTCGGCGCCGGACAGTCCGGCCTCCAGCTCGCCCTGGGACTCCAGTCGTACGGGTACGAGATCACCCTGCTGTCCAACCGCACGCCCGACGAACTCCGGTCCGGCCGCGTCATGTCCACCCAGTGCATGTTCCACACCGCGCTCCAGCACGAGCGCGACCTCCAGCTGGGCTTCTGGGAGTCCCAGGCCCCGCGCGTCGAGGGACTCGGCGTCTCGGTCGCCGCGCCCGACCCCGCCAGTCCCTCCGGCTACTCGCGCGCGGTCGACTGGGTGGGCAGGCTCGACGGGATCGCCCAGTCCGTCGACCAGCGGATCAAGATGGCCGGCTGGATGGAGATATTCGCCCAGCGCGGCGGCCAACTCGTCATCCACGGTGCGGCGGTGTCCGACCTCGACTACTTCTCGCGCCTCTACGACCTCGTTCTCGTCTCGGCCGGCAAGGGCGAGCTGGTCGCGATGTTCGGCAGGGACACCGCCCGCTCCCCGTACGCCACGCCGCAGCGGGCGCTCTCCGTCGCGTACGTCCACGGGCTCGGCCCGCGCCCCGAGCACCCCGACTTCGACGCCGTCCGCTGCAATCTCGTCCCCGGCGTGGGGGAGTTCTTCGTGATGCCGACGCTGACCGTCACCGGCCGCGCGGACATCCTGTTCTGGGAGGGCGTGCCCGGTGGCCCCGTCGACGCCTTCCAGGGCGTCAACGACCCGGCCGACCATCTCTCGCTGACATTGGAGCTGATGGAGCGCTACACGCCCTGGGAGTACGCCCGCGCCATGAAGGTCGAGCTGACCGACGCGAACGCCACGCTGGCCGGCCGCTACACCCCCACCGTCCGCCACCCGGTCGGACGGCTGCCGGGCGGCGGACTCGTCCTCGGTGTCGCCGACGTCGTCGTGGCGAACGACCCGCTCACCGGGCAGGGCTCCAACTCGGCCTCCAAATGCGCCGCTTCGTATCTGGAGTCGATCGTGGCGCACGGGGACCGGGAGTTCGACGAGGCCTGGATGCGGGCGACGTTCGACCGCCACTGGGAGAGCGCGCGGCACACCACCAGGTGGACGAACGCGATGCTCGCGCCGCCGCCGGAGCACGTACTGAGGATGTTCGACGCGGCGGGCCGGCTCCAGCCGGTCGCCGACCGGTTCGCGAACGGCTTCGACGACCCGTCGGACTTCGAGGACTTCTTCTACGACGCGGAGAAGACCGACGCCTATCTCGCGGCGGTCGGCGGCGAAGGCGTCACGACCGGCTGACGTCCCCCGCGCGCGTGTTGTTGCCGGTGTCCGACCCCTTCGTGGCGCCCGGCGGCAGCTTCGGCGGCCTGTACGACTCCGCGTCCATCGGTCCGGCGCCCGGATCGGGGCGTACGGCGCCGAGCAGCGGATTCGACGCGAGGGGCGAGACCTTCACCCGGGACCCGGGGCGCGGCGCGTGGACCACCTTCCCCTCGCCGAGGTACATCGCCACATGGGTGGCCTTCGGGAAGTACACGACCAGGTCGCCGGGGCGCAGTTCGCTCAGCTTCACCTTCGGCAGCCCGGCCCACTGCTGCTGGCTCGTACGGGGCACGTTCACCCCGGCGCGCGCCCAGGCCCGCGACGTGAGCCCCGAGCAGTCGTACGCCTCCGGTCCCTCCGCGCCCCACCGGTACGGTTTGCCGATCTGTTCGACGGCGTAGTCGAGTGCCTTGCCCCCGTTGGCCGACGGCGCCCGAAGGCTCCGGCTCGCGCCCCCGCTCCTCGTCGCCGTGTCCGGCACCGTCTGTGCCCCTGCCTCCGTCGAGATCTCCGCCTCCGGCGAGGTCTCCGGCTCCGGCGAGGTCTCCGGCTCCGGCGCCGCGTCTCCGAGCGCGCCCGAAGTGATCAGCTTCTTCTGCGCCTTGTCCGTGTCGGCCTCCTCGCGCTCGGCGATCGCCGCGATCTGCTCGGCGGTGAGCGAGGCGAGCATCTTCTCGACATCGGTCAGTTTCGTCCGGACCGTGTCGCGCTGCTTCTTCTGCTTCGCGGCGAGCGCCTGCTGTTCGGCGAGCACCTTCCGGGACTGGGCGGCGAGGGTGTCGGCGCGCCTCTCGCCGTTGGTGAACCGGGCGACGGTCGACAGCCGGCCCTGCTGCGCACGGTCCATCAGATGCTTCTGATCCAGCGCGTGTTGGGGATCGTCGGCCAGCAACAGCTCGACGTAGGAGGAGAGTTCGGAGGAGCCCTGGTACTGCTGGCGGGCCAGCTGCCCGATCTGGGCCCGGCTGCGCACCAGGGACTCGCGCGCGCCGGTGAGACCCGCTCCGACGTTCTTCACCTTCGCCTGCTGGGCCTTGAGCTTGACCTCGGTGGCGTTGTAGTCCTCGGTCGCCTCCTCGGCCTGCTGGTACAGCTTTCGCATATCGGTGAGCAGCGCGGAGACGCTGCGCGGGGCGCCGTCGTCCGGTACGGGTGCCGCCCCGGCCGGCGCGGTGCACGGGATCGCGGCCAGGACGGCGAGCGCCGCCGTACAGACGGACCGCAGAAGTCTGGCTGACACACCATCACCTCCAGTCGCGGGGCGGCCTGCCCGACCCCAGGGAGATGATGCGGCGTCAGCGGCCGGGCTCCCGTGTGCTTACCGCACAATTGGGCGAGATGGCGGCACGCCACCACCCCCGGCGGGCCGATGTCGCGGCCCCCGGCGTGGCGGTTTGCGGCCTCCGGCGCGG
>NZ_MDCR01000108.1 GCF_001723055.1 Streptomyces niveus | reverse complement strand
CCCGCCCCCGCGCCTCGGGCCCCACCCACACCGACCTCAGCTCGCACACGCCGCCGTCCCCGGGCAGCCCGCTCGCCATCCCCACCGTCCGCCCGTCCAGCGACGCGAGGACGTTGTACGCACCGGGTATCTCCAGGCGCGCCCGCCACCGCTCCTCACCGCCCCGACTCCAGTCCCCGAGAGGGGACTTGAAGGCGTACGGCGCCTCCGCCAGCGCGGCGAGCCGGGCGTCGCGCCACAGGGGCCGGTCGTTCGTCGTGAGTACCCGCAGACACACCATGGCCACCAGTCTGCCGATCCGTCTCACGGCGGGCGCCGTCCGGCGTCGGCGCATTCGCGGTGAACGGGCGACTTCTCCGCTGGCAAAAGCGAGGCAAAGCAGCCATGAGCGCTCGCACTTATGGTTCTGCGGGGCGCGCAGCGGGCATCACCCCGGCGCAGTCGTCATGTGCGCGCCGCTCGAAGGGGGATGTTCGATGGGCCGACTCAGGACGCCACCCGGTGGCCCTCCTTCCGTACGTACCGGGGCCTTCGCCCTGCGCGGCGAGGTGGGGCGGCCCGGCACGCTGACCGTCGCCGATCTGCGGCAGGGGTGGGAGCAGCACCACGCCGACGTGGTCTTCGAGTGCGCGAGCAGCGGGCCCCGGCACCACACGTTCGAGGGGCCCCTGTTGCGCGAGGTCGTCGCCGACGCGCGTCCGGAGTTCGACGTACGGCGCCGGAGGGACCGTTCGCGTTTCCTGCTCGCCGTCACCGGCGGGGACGGGCATCACACGGTCCTGTCCTGGGGCGAGATAGACCCCGACTTCGGCGCCGTGCCCGCGCTGCTCGCCACCACGCTCGACGGTCGGGCGCTGGACCTGGTGGGCAGTCAGCTCGTCGTGCCGACCGACCGCTGCGGGGCGCGTTACATCAGCGCGATCACCAGCGTGTGGGTCGGCGCGCGGCTCGTCCCCGGGCCGGCTCCTGTTCCCGCGTGAGAGGGTGCCGGGGCTTGGGGGTTCCTCCAAGGCGGTGCGCATCTGCTATGGATAATCAACTCAAACCTTGCAGATGCGAGGTTCACGGCCTATCTTTCCGCGCATGCAGTCCTACACAATCGGTCAGGCCGCACGCCTGCTGGGTGTCAGCACCGACACCGCCCGCCGCTGGGCCGACGCCGGCCGCGTCGCGACCCATCGCGACGAGGGCGGCCGACGGCTCATCGACGGCCGCGACCTCGCCGCGTTCTCGATCGAGGTCGGCCAGAGCGGCAACGGCGGCGAGGAGGAGGTCCCGTACACCTCCGCCCGCAACGCGTTCCCCGGCATCGTCACCGCCGTCAAGCTCGGCGACGTCGCGGCCCAGGTCGAGATCCAGGCCGGGCCGCACCGGCTCGTCTCGCTCCTGACCAGGGAGGCCGTGGAGGAGCTGGGCTTCGAGGTCGGCATGCAGGCCACCGCCCGCGTGAAGTCGACCAGCGTGCACATCGACCGCACCTGACCCGTCGGCCGCACCTGATCCGTCCGGCCGCACCTGATCCGTCCGGCCGTTCCGCCCCGCCGTAACTCCACCTGTCCGCCTTCGAGTTCAGCTTTCCAGGGAGTTCCCACCCTCATGTCCTTCACCCTCAGCACCGCCATACGACGCGCCGCGGCCACCGCGTTCACCGCGGCCCTGCTCGTCCCCCTGACCGCGTGCGGCGGCGACGACAGCGACGCCGACGACACCGGGGCCAAGGCCACCGAATCGTCCACCGCCACCGGCGCGCCGAAGGCCGACCTCACCGTGCTCGCCGCCTCCTCGCTCACCGACGTCTTCGAGACGGCGGGCGCCGCGTACGAGAAGCAGAACCCCGGCACCAAGGTGACCTTCTCCTTCGCCGGCTCGCAGGAACTCGCCGCACAGGTCCAGCAGGGCGCCCCCGCCGACGCGTTGGTCACCGCCGACACCAAGACCATGGACGGTCTGAAGGGCGAGACCGGCACCCCGACCGTCATCGCCAAGAACCGGCTTGTCATCGCCACCGGCGAGGGCAACCCGGAAAAGATCGAGAATCTCAAGGATCTCGCCGACACCAAGCTCAAGGTCGTCCTCGCGGCGCCCGAGGTCCCGGTCGGCCGCTACAGCGAGCAGGTGCTGGAGGCGCAGAAGATCGACGTGAAGCCGGTCTCCGAGGAGCCGAACGTCCGCGCCGTCCTCAGCAAGGTCGAACTCGGCGAGGCGGACGCCGGAATCGTCTACAAGACGGACGCCGCCACCGCCACGGACAAGGTCGACGCGATCGAGATCCCCGACGCGCAGAACGCGGTCGCCGAGTACCCGGCCGCCACGCTCAAGACGTCCGAGCACACCGAGGCGGCAGCCGCGTTCGTCGCGTGGCTCAGCACCCCCGAGGCGCAGAAGCTCCTCCAGGACGCGGGCTTCCAGCAGCCGTGACCCACGTCGACCCGCCCGTGTGAGACGGCGGGCGGGCGGCCACGCGCCGCCCGTCCGTCCGCCCGCTCGCCCCCGCCCGTCCGTCCGTCAGCTCGCGGCGGGACACCAGGACACGCGCCACCATCGCAGGAGCCCGATGAGCCGTCTCAGCCCGACCCGCCGGGCCCGGGGCCGTACCCGCCCCCGTACGCCCCTCGCGCTCGCCGTCCCCGCGCTGCTCGCCGTCGCCTTTCTGCTGCTGCCGCTCATCGGGATCCTCGCCCGCACCTCCTGGGGCGACATCGGTACGCATCTGACCAGCCCCGGAGTGGTCGAGGCGCTGGAGCTCTCCCTCCTCGTCTCCTTCTGGGCGCTCGCGCTCTCCCTGGTCCTCGGGGTGCCGCTGGCCTGGCTGCTGGCGCGCGTCGACTTCCCCGGCAAGGCGTTCGTACGGTCCCTGGTCCTGCTGCCGATGGTGCTGCCGCCCACCGTCGGCGGCGTCGCGCTGCTCCTGGCGTTCGGGCGGCGCGGGCTGCTCGGCCCCTGGCTGGAGGACACGTTCGGCATCACCCTGCCGTTCCACACCTCGGGCGCGGTCGTGGCGGCGACGTTCGTCGCCATGCCGTTCCTCGTCATCAGCCTGGAAGGCGCGCTCGGCGGACTGCGTCCCCGTTACGAGGAGACCGCCGCGTCCCTCGGCGCCTCGCCGGTACGGGTGTTCGCCACCGTCACCCTTCCGATGGTCGCCCCCGGACTGTTCGCCGGGGCCGCCCTGACCTGGGCGCGGGCGCTGGGCGAGTTCGGCGCGACCATCACCTTCGCGGGCAATATGCCCGGCACCACCCAGACGCTGCCGCTCCAGGTGTATCTGCTCCTCCAGAACTCGCCGGAGGCCGCGACATCCGTGTCGCTGCTGCTCCTCGTCATCGCCATGGGCGTGCTGATCGTGCTGCGCGGGCGCTGGACGGGCACCCCGCGCGACAGCGAGGACGCGACCAACAGGCGCCGGAACCAAGCCACTTCACCGGACGACGACACGGAGGCGGACGGAGCGGCCGTCGATCTCGGCAAGGAGGGCGCGGGGACGACCGTCGAGGAACGCTGGGCGCTGCACGCCGACGTCACCGGCTTCACCCGCCTGGTCCTCGACGCCGAGCCCGGCACCACCATCGCCGTCGTGGGCCCCAACGGAGCCGGCAAGACCACCCTCCTGCGCGCCCTCCTCGGACTGACCCCGCGCGCCCACGCCGAGCTGCGCCTCGGCGCGCTCGACGTCACCGCGCTCCCGCCGCACCGCCGGGGCGTCGCCTGGGTGCCCCAGGACGGTGCGCTGTTCCCGCACCTGAGCGCCCTGAGCAACACCGCGTACGGGCTCCGCGCCCAGGGCGTCGGCCGCGCCGAGGCCCGCCGGAGCGCCCAACTGTGGCTCGACCGGCTCGGGGTGGGCCACCTCGCGCACCGCAGGCCCGCCCAGGTGTCCGGCGGGCAGGCCCAACGCGTGGCGCTGGCACGGGCGTTGGCGACGAACCCCCGGCTGCTGCTCCTCGACGAGCCGCTGGCCGCGCTCGACCAGACCACCCGCGCGCGGGTACGGCACACCCTGCGCGGCCACCTCGAACGATTCGGCGGGGTCTGTCTGATGGTCACTCACGACCCGGTGGAGGCCGTGTCGTTGGCCGATCGCGTCCTCGTCCTGGACGAGGGCCGCGTCGTCCAGGACGCGCCGCCCGCCGACGTCACCCGCCGCCCCCGCTCGCCGTGGGTGGCCCGCATGCTCGGGCGCAACGCCTGGCCCGGCACCGCGACCGCCGACGGCCTCGCGCTCACCGACGGCGGTCTGCTCGTCGTCGCCGACCCGCCGCCCCCGGGCACCCGCGCGCTGGCGATCATCGCGCCGGAGGCCGTGTCCGTGCACCGCGACCGGCCGAGCGGCAGCCCCCGTAACGTCTGGCCCGGCACCGTACGCGAGATCACCTCCAGCGGCAGCCGGCTGCGTGTACTGATCACCTCCGAGCAGGCACCCGACCTCGTGGCCGAGATCACCCCGCAGGCCGCCGTCGAACTCGGGCTGGCCGACGGGGTGCCGGTCTGGACGAGTGTGAAGGCGACGGAGGCGACCGTGGTGGCGGGGTGACTTCGGCCCCCGCGTAGCCTGCGGACATCCCCGTCACTCTCAGGAGCACCATGTCCGCCGCCGCACCGCCCCGCGTCCTCTACGTCACCGACCTCGCCTACGAGGCGAAGGGCCGCCGCTACTGCGACGAGGACATCCTGTTCTCCTCCCGGCTGCGGCGGGACTTCACCGTCGCCACCTGCCACCCGGCCGACGCCGCCCGCCTCATGGGCGCGTTCGACGGAGTCGTCGTACGCAACAGCGGGCCCGTCATCCACTACCGGGAGCGGTACGACGCGTTCCGCGAGCGGGCGCTGGCCGACGGCGTGCGCGTCTACAACCCGCTGAACGGGCGCGGCGACATGGCGGGCAAGCAGTATCTGGTGGAGCTGAGCGCCGCCGGGCTGCCCGTCATCCCGACCGTCGACCGGGCCGAGGACCTGGGGCGGCTGCCGGACGCGGACGAGTACGTCGTCAAGCCCAAGGACGGGGCGGACTCCATCGGCATGCGGTTCGTGCCGCGCGAGGAGCTGGCGGGCCTCACCGGGCTGGGGGACTCGCTCGTGCAGCCGCGCATCCCCTTCCTGTACGAGGTCTCCTTCTACTTCGTCGACCACGACTTCCAGTACGCGCTGCACGCACCCGACCCGGAGCGGCGGTGGGAACTCGTACCGTACGAGGCCAGGGCCGTGGATCTCGACTTCGCCGGTAAGTTCATCGACTGGAACACTCTCGACCACGGCATCCAGCGCGTCGACGCGTGCCGGGCGCCGGACGGGGAGCTGCTGCTCGTGGAGCTGGAGGATCTGAATCCGTACCTGTCGCTGGGACTGCTGGACGAGACGACCCGTGACGCGTTCATCGCGCGCACGGTCGTCTCGCTGCGTGAGCTGCTGAGCAGCTGAGCCGACCCCGCCGCCGCCCGAACCGGGCCCGAGACCCGCTCAGGGGCCCGGCGGGCGGTACTCGTTGTCCAGCAGGGAGTCCATCCCCCCGCGCAGCCTGCCGATGAAGTCCTCGAACCGCCGCAGCTCCTCGGGCGTGAGCCGCGACATCTCCGCGCACGGCGGGGGTCGCGGACGCCGCGCGTGAGGCGATGACGAGCGGGCCGGCGATCTCCGCCCACGTCTGTGCCGCGCTGCTCGTGCCGGCACTCGCGGCCACCGTGTTCGTCGCGCCGCGGGACGCGTCGCGTTGCCGGGACGTTTCCCGTAACCCCGGCGAATTTGTTCAGTCACACAACAGTGTCCGAAACGTGGGCAGTTGCCGGTGCCGTACGCCGCGAGATCGTCCCGAGAACACGGCAGGCCAAGGCCGGTCTACGCGGGGCGAGTTCGGTCTCGCGCGCGTACGGAGGAGGGTGCCTGGGCAGCCGGATTCAATTTTGACACGACCTTGACAAATTAATTCGGCGTTGCCAGCATGCAACTCGCCCGGACTACGGAGATGGCCTCCGGGCCAACACACGGCATCCTCCAGAACCCCCCACACCGAACCCCCCGCACCGCATCACCGCATCACCGCACCGCCCCCACCGCTCGGCAGCAAAGCGCGACGGCGCGCGCCTTGCCTGACACACCCCACCTCTGGTCAGGAAGGAATTCTCGATGTCACGACGCCCACCAGCGTGGTCCAGAATCTTCGCGGCGCTCGCCCTCGTACTCTCGGCGGGTCTCACCGCCGCCCCCGCCGCCGTGGCCCACCCCGGTCACCCGGAACACGAGGCCGCCGAGATCCCGGCAGCCGACTACCAGCAGGTGCAACTCGCCCTCGGCGGTGCCGAGCTGGGCGAGGCCATGTCGCTGGCCGTCCTGCCCGACCGCTCGGTCGTGCACACCGCGAGGGACGGAACGGTCCGCCTCACGGACGCCGCCGGCAACACCAAGACGTCGGGCAAGCTCGATGTCTACACGCACGACGAGGAAGGTCTCCAGGGAGTCGCGGCGGACCCGGACTTCGCGACCAACCGCTACCTCTACCTCTACTACTCGCCCAAGCTCGACACACCCGGCGGCGACGCCCCGGTCACCGGCAGCGCGGCCGACTTCGAGCCGTGGAAGGGGCATCTGAACCTGTCCCGGTTCACGCTCAAGGCCGACGGCACCCTCGACACCGCGAGCGAGAAGGTCGTGCTGGAGGTTCCCAACGACCGTGGCCAGTGCTGCCACGTCGGCGGTGACATCGACTTCGACGCGCAGGGCAACCTCTATCTGACGACGGGCGACGACACGAACCCGTTCGAGTCGGCCGGTTACTCGCCGATCGACGAACGCGCCAACCGCAACCCGCAGTTCGACGCCCAGCGCTCCTCGGGCAACACCAACGACCTGCGCGGCAAGGTGCTCCGTATCAAGCCCACGGCCGACGGCGGCTACACCGTCCCGTCCGGAAACCTCTTCGCCCCCGGTACGGCGCAGACGCGCCCCGAGATCTACGCGATGGGCTTCCGCAACCCGTTCCGGATGTCCGTCGACAAGGCCACCGGCATCGTCTACCTCGGCGACTACGGCCCCGACTCCGGCTCCACGAGCGCCGATCGCGGCCCCAGCGGCCAGGTCGAGTTCAACCGCATCACCGGGGCCGGCAACTACGGCTGGCCGTACTGCACCGGCACCAACACCCCCACCGAGACCTACGGCGAGTGGGCGTTCCCGGACGGACCCTCCGCCGGCAAGTACGACTGCGCGGGCGGCGCCACCAACAACTCCCTTCACAACACCGGCCAGAGCAAGCTCCCGCCGGCCAAGGCCGCCTGGATCCGCTACTCCGGCGACGCGGGCTCCCCGCCCGAGTTCGGCAGCGGCTCCGAGTCGCCCATGGGCGGGCCCGTCTACAACTACGACGCGGGCCTCGACTCCGCCGTGAAGTTCCCCGAGTCGCTCGACGGCCGCTTCTTCGCCGGTGAGTACGGCCGCAAGTGGATCAAGGCCATCGAGGTCAAGGCCGACGGTTCCCCCGGCGTCATCGAGAACTTCCCCTGGACCGGCACCCAGGTCATGGACCAGGCCTTCGGCCCCGACGGCGCGCTGTACGTCCTCGACTACGGCACCGGCTCCAACAACCAGGCGCTGTACCGCGTCGAGTATCTGGCCGGCAGCAACCGCAGCCCGGTCGCCAAGGCCGCCGCCGACAAGACGTCGGGACCGACCCCGCTCGCCGTCGCCTTCTCCTCCGCGGGAAGCGCCGACCCCGAGGGCGGAGCGCTCAGCTACGCCTGGGACTTCGGTGACGGTACGAAGTCCACCGAGGCCAACCCGAGCCACACCTACACCGAGGCCGGTACGTTCCGGCCGACCCTCACGGTCACCGACCCCGAGGGCCTGACCGGCTCGGCCAGCCTCGTCGTCACCGCCGGCAACAGCGCGCCCACCGTCACCCTGAACACCCCTGCCGACGGCGAGCTGTTCTCCTGGGGCGACAGCGTCCCGTTCACCGTGACGGCCAGTGACCCCGAGGACGGCACCGTCGACTGCGCCAAGGTCAAGGTGACGTATCTGCTGGGCCACGACGAGCACCGGCACCAGATCACCTCGAAGAACGGCTGCTCCGGCACCATCGACGTCCCCGTCGACGGTGAGCACGACACCGCCGCCAACATCTACGGGGTCTTCGACGCCGAGTACACGGACGAGGGCGGTCTGACCACCCACAGCGACAGCATCCTCCAGCCCCGGCACCGGCAGGGCGAGCACTTCGGCGCCATGTCCGGCATCGAGGTCGCGAACCACGGCAACGCCGAGGGCGGTGCCACGGTCGGCTTCACCGACAACGGCGACTGGGTCTCCTTCAAGCCGTACGCGGTGGACAACGCGACCAGCGTCTCGGCGCGCGTCGCGTCCGGCGGCGTCGGCGGCACGCTCGAAGTACGGGCGGGATCCGCGACCGGCACGCTGCTCAGCACGCTGACGGTGGCCCCGACCGGCGGCTGGGAGAACTTCGTCGACGTCACCGGGAACATCACCAACGCCCCCGCCGGGAGCACCGAGTTGTTCCTCGTCTTCAAGGGCGCGACCGGCCAGGGCAACCTCTTCGACCTGGACGCCTTCACCTTCTCGACCGGCGCCGCGGCCAAAGGAGCTGACCGATGAGACGTGACATCGCCCGCCGTATGCGACATCTGTCCTGTGTGCTGGCCGTCGCGCTCGGTGCCGCGTTCCTGGCGCCCGGCGGGGCGTCGGCGGACGCCGCGGCCGACCCGTACGACGTCCTCGTCTTCTCCAAGACGGCCGGATTCAGGCACGATTCGATCCCCGTCGGCATCCAGACGATCCAAGCCCTGGGCGCGGACAACGAGTTCAGCGTGACCGCGACCGAGGACAGCGGCGCCTTCACCACGGCCAACCTCGCCAACTACGAGGCGGTGGTCTTCCTCAGCACCACCGGCGACGTACTCAACGGCGCGCAGCAGACGGCGCTGAAGTCGTACGTCGACGGGGGCGGCGGCTACGTCGGCGTCCACGCGGCGGCCGACACCGAGTACGACTGGCCCGAGTACGAGGGCCTGGTCGGTGCCTGGTTCAAGAGCCACCCCGCGATCCAGCAGGCGACGGTCGAGACCGAGGACCGCGGCCACCCCGCCACCTCGCACCTGAACCCGACCTGGTCCAGGACCGACGAGTGGTACAACTACCGCACCAACCCCCGGGACAGCGTCCACGTCCTGCAGAGCCTGGACGAATCCACCTACAGCGGTGGGGAGATGGGCGGCGACCACCCGATCACCTGGTGCGACGAGCAGGCCGCGGGCCGGTCGTTCTACACCGGGCTCGGCCACACCCAGGAGTCGTACGCCGATCCCGCCTTCCGCCAGGTCCTGCTCGGCGGCATCCAGTACGCGGCCGGCGCCGTCGACGCCGACTGCTCGCCGGACGACGGCGGGAACCCGGGTCCGGGCACGGGGACGGTCGAGGGGGAGTCGTACACCTCCGGCTCGGGCGTGGAGCGCGCGAACCACGGCTCGGCCAGCGGCGGCCAGACCCTCGGTCATATCGAGAACGGTGACTGGGCCGGGTACTCCCACGTCGACACCGCCGGTGCCACCACCTTCACCGCCGACGTCTCGTCGGCGGGCGCGGGCGGCACCGTCGAGATCCGCAGCGGCTCGGCCACCGGCACGCTGCTCGGGTCGGTCGACGTCGCCCCGACGGGCAGTTGGGACACCTTCACCGAGGTGTCCACGACACTGACCGCGACCGGCACGGGCGCGCTGTTCCTGCGCTTCACCGGGGGAGCGGGCGCGCTCTTCGACATCGACAGCTTCACGCTGTCCGGCGCGGCCGAGGAGCCCAAGGCCGAGGGCTCGTCGAACGTGCACCTCTTCTACTACCCCTGGTACGGCAACCCCGACACGTACGGCAGTTGGCGGCACTGGCAGCAGGGCGGGCAGAACCCGCCCGAGGACGTCGGCGCCGACCTCTACCCCAAGCTGGGCGCGTACGACTCCGGCGACTTCACCGGTGCCGTCGAACAGCACATGGAGTGGATCAAGCAGTCCGGCGCGAACGTGCTGGTCTACAGCTGGTGGGGCCAGGGCAGTTACGAGGACGGCCTGGTCGACGGTGTGATGGACGCGGCCCAGCGCCACGGCATCAAGGTCGCCTGGCACCTGGAGCCGTACAGCGGCCGGACCGGCGCGTCCACGGTGGACGACATCAACTACATCAACGCCAACTACGGTGACCACCCGGCGTACTTCCGGGACGCGGCGCGCAACGACAGCAACGCGTTCTACGTCTTCCAGAGCCTCGACGTGCCCGACTGGTCGGCCCTGGACCAGGTCACGGACAACAACATCGTCCTGGCCCAGACCACCGACACCTCGAAGATCGCGCACTTCAACGGTCTCTACACCTACGACGGCATCGCCGGCGCCACCGCGCCCGGCTGGAAGAACGCCGGGGACTACGCGGCGGCCAACGATCTGGTCTGGGCGCCGTCGGTGGCCCCCGGCTACATCGACGACCGCGCCGTGCCCGGCAACACCACGCCCACCCTGGGCAGGGACAACGGCGCCGCGTACGACAAGCAGTGGAACAACGCGCTGGACCCGGCCATCGGCGGATCGCCCACCTGGGTCTCCGTCACCTCCTTCAACGAATGGCACGAGGGAAGCTCGATCGAACCCGCGTCGGGCAACCCGCCCGCCGGGCACGGCTACCAGACCTTCTCGGGCGCGTACGGGAAGACCGGGGCCGAGGCCGAGACCGCGTATCTCGACCGGACGCGGCACTGGGTGGACCAGTTCGAGGCGGCGCGAGCGGCCAGGCTGCGGTGAGAGCGGCCCGCGCCGGGTGACACCTCACCCCCGGTGCGGGCGATGAAGCAGCGGGCCCGGTACGGCGAACCTGCCGTACCGGGCCCTCTGTTGTGAGCCGGGCGACGCTACAGCTCGGCCTCCCAGACCACCGAGCCGTCGTCGTCTCCTTCACCGTCGTCGGAGACCGAGACCACCAGCCGCACGCCGTCCAGGCCACCCGGCAGCCGTGCGGTCGCGTCGACCTCCACCTCGATCGACGTCACCCCGGTCCGCCGGTGCGCGGCGGCCAGCGCACCGCGCAGCGCGGCCAGCAGTCCGGTGTGCAGTTCATCCCGTACGAGGGTGTCCACCGCCCCGGTGAAGTGCACGGACGGCTGGAACCCGAGGAGGACGGCCGCGCCCGCCGTCTCGCGCAGCACCTTGCCGCGCAGGCCCGTCGGGGCGTCGGCGGGCGGCTGCTGGAGGGCGAAGATCGTGGTCCGCACCTCCTGGATGGTGGAGTCCAGCTCGTCCACGGCGTGGCCGAGCAGATCGGCCAACTCCCCCTCGCCGGTGCGCCGCCGGGTCGACTCCAGCATCATCTCGGTGGCGAACAGCCGCTGCACGACCAGATCGTGCAGGTCACGGGCGATCCGGTCACGGTCCTCGAAGACCGCGAGCCGCTCCCGGTTGTGCTGCGCGTCGGCCAGCACCAGCGCGAGCGCGGCCTGCGAGGCGAACTGCGTGGCCAGCATGCGGTCGACGGGGGTGTACGGGCGTCCGCCGCGCTTGCGCGGCAGGGCGAGCGTCCCGATCAGCCGGCCCCCGCTCTGGAGCGGCAGCATCATGCTGGGCCCGAAACGGCTGCGTACATGGGTGGTCATCCGGGGGTCGGTGGACGAGTCGTCGATGTACACCGGCTCGCCGCCGAGGAGTTGGACGAGAACGGGCGAGCCGGGCGCGATGCTCGTACCGACGATGTCGCCGGGGTCGTCCAGCGCGGAGGCGGCGACGATCTCCATGCCGCCCTCGTCGGTGGGCTGGAGCACCACGCCGGCGGCGGCGCCGGCCAGGATCCGCGCGGCCTTCGCGAGCGTGTTCAGCGCGTCAGCGGCGCTCTCGCCGGAGAGGAGCGCGGTCGTGACGGCGGCGGCGCCCTCGATCCACCGCTCACGCTGGCGGGCGGTCCCGTACAGGCGGGCGTTGCCGATCGCGATCCCCGCCTGCGAGGCGAGCACGCGCAACAGGGCCAAGTCCTCCTCGGTGAAGGGCCCGTGCCGCTTCCGCGCCAGACAGAGATGGCCGAGCACGTCGTTGTTGACGCGGACGGGAACACCGAGGCTGAGGGTGCTGCCGGGGTGCCCGAGGAGCCCGGTGTGCCCGGTGGGAAGCCGGGTGATCCGTCGCCGCTCGTCCTCACTGAGCCCGACGGAGAACAACTCGGCGATCCGGCTCCGCCCCCGCCCGTGCGCGGGCCCGGCGAGCGCGAGCGCCCCGTAACGCGCCTCGGTGAGATCGGCGGCGCTGTCGACGACATGCTGCAGGGTCGAAGCCAACTCGACCTCGCTCCCCACGTTGAGCACGGCGTCGAGCAGCATGGGCAGCCGGGGGGTACGGGCGGGGCCCGCCGGGGGACCGGGAGAGCCGGCGTCGCTCGGCTGGCCCTGGCGGTCGCCCGGGCCCGGCGGCCCCGGGGAGTCGGGCGCGTCGGCCCCGTTCCGGCCGGCCGGTCCGTCCGGGGCCTCGGGCCGGTGGCTCCGCCTGTTCGAGGCCTGCGGCCCGTCGGGCTCGCCCCGGCCGGCCGGGCGGGCCCCGTGCGGGCCCCCGGCCCCGGGTCCGGGGCTCCCCGTGTCCCCGCCCGTCGTCATGTCACTCGGCGTGTGCCAGCGGGTTGAGTACCAGCGGCTGGATCTTGCCGTCCAGCATCGCGCCGAGGCCGAGGATCGCGCAGACGTCCGGGCGTTCGGCGATGTGTACCGGCATGCCCGTCGCGTCGCGGAGCATCTGGTCGAGGCCGGGCAGCAGCGCGCTGCCGCCGACCATCATGATTCCCGTGTCGGCGAGGTCCGCCACCAGGTCCGGCGGGCAGTCGCGCAGGACCTTGCCGATGCCGTCGAGCACCGCGGTGAGCGGTGTGTGGATGGCCTGCCGTACGGCGGCGGTGTCCACGAACACCGACCGGGCCAGCCCCGTCGCCACGTCACGGCCGTGGATCTCCGTCGAGGTGGGCCCGTCCGAGGTGATCCCGTTGCCGCGCAGCGCCAGCTGGAGCGGCCGGACGGACTGGCTCGGCAGCATCAACTCGTGCTGGTGGCGCAGATGCTGGATCACCGCGTGGTCGATGGCGTTGCCGCCGACCGGGACCCGCTGGGCCGTCACGATCGAACCGAGCGACAACACCGCGACCTGCGTCGTCGCCGCCCCGCACACCATGATCATGGTGGCCGTCGGCTTCTCCACGGGCAGCCCGCAGCCCACGGCCGCGGCGATGAGCGTGTCGACCAGCTCGACCCGGCGGGCGCCGAGGCCGACCAGCGTCTCGACCGCCGCCCGCTGCGCCAGCGGGTCGCTGTCGTGCGGGGTGCACGCGGCGGCCCGCAGCCGGGGCTTGCGGCGCAACTGGCGGCGGAGCTTCTCGCCGAGGAGGTGGCGGAGCATCCGCTGCGCCATGTCGATGTCCACGACGGTGCCGCCGGTCACGGGGCGGGCGACACGGATGTAGTCCGGCGTACGGCCCGTCATCTGTTCGGCCAGGGCGCCGACGGCGATGAGCGCACCGGTCCGGGTGTTCACTGCGGCGACGCTCGGCTCGTCCACGACGAGCCCGGATCCCTTCACAAAGACCCGGGTCCTGGCGGCCCCGAGGTCGACGGCGACATGGCAACGGCGCAACTGCTCAAGGCTGACGGTCACGGCGGGTTCTTCTCCCGGAGCGCTGAGGCGGATCACCGGCGGGCGGCCGGTTCTCTTCGCATCGTGGGCGCCACAGAGGCGGTGCGCGCGCTGGGATGCGCCGGTCGGGCTACGTGAACAGGGAGCTGACGCCGGACCAGCGACGCGCGCCCCGACTACGGCGCGCCCCGACTACGCGCCCGGCGCCGGCTGCCAGCGCTGGAGCAGCCCCCAGGTGAACTCCGCGACGCACGGCCCCGTCCCCGCCACCTCGAACGCGAGCCCCCAGCGCGTCGGCGCCGTCCCCTCCATCGGTCTGGCCGGGGCGAACGCGCGGGCGACCTCGTCGACCGTGCAGGACCACGGCCGCAGATCGTCCGCCGTACGCAGCTCGGGACCCGCCTCGCCCGGCGCCCGCACCAGCCACTCGTTCCACACACCGCCGCCCGGCGCCGCCGTCACCTCGAAGCGGAGCGTGGGCCACAGCGGTACGGGCCACAACAGCACCTCGCACGCCAGATCGCCGACCTGCCGGGGGAACGTCGTCTCCGGCGGCCCCAGCACCGAGCGGTAGCGCGACAGCGTGCCACGGGCGCGGGGCGAGCGGACCATCGCCTGCCAGCGCCGGTTGGCCTCCCGCATCTCGGCGAGCGAAGCGCCCATCTCACGCCGGGCGTCCTCGACCAACTCGCTCTGGTGGTCGGCCATTCGGCGCAGCAGCACGAGCTGGAAGTCGCGTGGTCCGAAAGGGTGGGAGGTTCCACCGGCTCCGGCTGATGTCGTGGCATTCATATCGACATCGTGCACCTTCGGGGCAGGTCGGGCGGCGGATTGGCGGAAGGGCTGATTCCGCACAAGATCTTCACACGACCGGTGCCCGCATCGTGGTTGGCCGGATTATCTTCAGGTCGCCATGGACTACTGCCATCACTGCCAGCGGCACCTCAACGGCGCCCTGGCGTGCGCGGGGTGCGGTACGCCTGCCGAGGAGCTACGGCTCCACGACCCCGCCCCGTACGAGGCGGAGGTGGTCCTCGCCACGCGCGAACACAGCCAGGAGCCCGTCCGGGGCCCGCGCCGTCAACGCGGCTCCCGCAAGCGCAAGGTCTCCCGCCGGGAGCGCCGCGAGATGCGCGCCGAACGCGGTGTCCACCGGCGCAAGGGCCGCACCGTCCTGCTCACCGTGATGGGTCTCGTCCTGGCGGTCGGCGCGCTCAGCCTGGCCGAGCTGGCACTGGAGTCGTCGGGCGACAACGGGGACGCCACCTCCGTACAGGAGGACCGGGCGATAGAGCTCGACGGCGGCCCGCCCCCGAGCGGCCCGAAGAAGCCCGAGGATCCCGGCCCCGTGACCGGCACCCCCTCCAAGTCCGCCGGCTCCGCGCGACCCGGCGGGGACGGCTCGCCCGATCCCTCGGCGTCGGGAACGGGCGCGGGATCCGGGTCGGGCGACGACGAGGAGCCTGCGGCACCGACCGACTCGGCCGAGCCGAGCGACGACCCGGACCCCGGCGACTCGCCCGACCCCACGGACTCCACCGGCCCCACCGGTCAGCCGAGCGCGCCGAACCAGCCGCCCCCGCCGTCGTCGAGGCCCACGGCTTCTCCGACCCCGACGCCGACTGCTACAGAGGACGACTGCGTCCTGATCTTCTTCTGCTTCTGAGGCGTCCAAGGGCGGGCGGGCGGTCGCTGCCGGTCACTGCCCGGCGTCGGCCCCCAGCATCCGCCGCAGCAGATCCCGCAGCACCGTCCGCTCGGCCGCCGAGAGATCCGCCAGCGGTTCGCGCGCGAAGTTCAGCCCGTCCCGCAGCTGCCGCGCCGTGCTCCGCCCCTGCTCCGTGGGCGCCGCCAGCTTGACGCGCCGGTCGGCGGGGTCGGGGCGGCGCTCCACCAGGCCGCGCGACTCCAGCCGGTCCACGATCCCCGTGACGTTCGACGGCTCGCATTTCAGTTTCTGGGCGATCCGGCGCATGGGCATGGGCTGGATGGAGAGCAGTCCCAGTACGCGGGCCTGCGCGCCGGTCAGGGAGTGCTCCGCGGCGGCGCGGTCGTACTCCTCGTAGTAGCGGGCCACGACCGTGCCGATGAGTTCGACGACTTCGAGGGTCAAGGGGTCCGTGTGCTCAGCCATGCGGACCAGCGTACCCGTTTACTTGACAACATGAAATATCCAGAGGCATGGTTGTTTCAGAAGGTGAAGCTTTTAATCGAGGAGGCACCGCACCCATGACCGCTCTTCCCGCGTCCGGCCGCGAATGGCATCTCGTCGCCCGTCCGCACGGCTGGCCGAAGGCCGAGGACTTCGCCCTGCGCGAGGTCCCGGTGGCCGAGCCCGGCGAGGGCAGGATCCTCGTCCGTAACAAGCACTTCTCGGTCGACCCGTACATGCGCGGCCGGATGAACGACGTGAAGTCGTACACCCCGCCCTTCAAGCTCGACCACCCCATGGACGGCGCCGCCGTCGGTGAGGTCGTCGCCTCGGACGCCGAGGGCTTCGCGGTCGGCGACCAGGTGCTGCACGGACTCGGCTGGCGGGAGTACGCGCGGGTGCCTGCCCAGTACGCGGTCAAGGTCGACGCCTCGCTCGCCCCGCTCAGCGCCTACCTCGGCGTCCTCGGCATGACCGGCCTCACCGCCTACGCCGGGCTCTTCGAGACCGCCTCCTTCAAGGAGGGCGACGCCGTGTTCGTCTCCGGTGCCGCGGGCGCCGTCGGCAGCCAGGTGGGCCAACTCGCCCGGATCAAGGGCGCGTCGAGGGTCATCGGCTCGGCGGGATCCGACGACAAGGTCAAGCTTCTTACGGAGGAGTACGGCTTCGACGCCGCCTTCAACTACAAGACCGGCGGCTCGATCAAGGAACAGCTCAAGCAGGCCGCGCCCGACGGCATCGACGTCTACTTCGACAACGTCGGCGGCGAGCACCTCGAAGCGGCGCTCTCCTCCTTCAACCTGCACGGCCGCGCCACCATCTGCGGCATGATCTCGCAGTACAACAGCACCGAGGCCACCCCCGCCCCGCGCAATCTCGCCGTGATTATCGGCAAGCGGCTGCGCCTCCAGGGCATGCTCGTCAACGACCACAAGGCGCTTCAGCCGCAGTTCGTCAAGGACGTGGCCGGCTGGCTCGCCTCCGGTGAGCTGAAGTACCGGGAGACCTTCGTGGAAGGCATCGAGAACGGCTACGACGCCTTCGTCGGACTGCTCCGCGGCGAGAACACCGGAAAGATGATCGTCACACTCAACTGACCCACGGCGACCGCCCTCAGCCGTTAGGCTCGTCCCAGGCCGTCGCGGTCCGTGGGCGCGAGCCGCGGCGTACAAGAAGAAGGACACCCCCGAATGACCATCCAGAAGATCGACAGCCTCTACACCGCCGTCGCCACCGCGGAGAACGGCCGTGACGGCCGCGTCTCCTCGGACGACGGCCAGCTCGACGTCACCGTCAACCCGCCCAAGTCGATGGGCGGCAGCGGCGCCGGCACCAACCCGGAGCAGCTCTTCGCCGCCGGTTACAGCGCCTGCTTCCAGGGCGCGCTCGGCGTCGTCGCCCGCCGCGAGAAGGCCGACATCTCCGGCTCGACCGTGACCGCCAGGGTCAGCATCGGCAAGACCGAGGCCGGCGGCTTCGGACTGGAGGTCGAACTGGAGGCGTCCATCCCGAACGTGGACGCGGCCACCGCGAAGGACCTGCTGGAGAAGGCGCACCAGGTGTGCCCGTACTCCAACGCCACGCGCGGCAACATCAAGGTCGAGCTGTCCGTCGTCTGACCGGCCGCACGACCGCCCCGTACAGCCCCGTACGCAGCTGAAGGGCCGCACCCCACGAGCGGGTGCGGCCCTTCACCTGTCAACGGGCCTGCTAGGGAAGCCGGTTCAGCAGCGCCCGGCCCACCTGGGCGAACGAGCCCTTCGGGTGGTCACGGAAGAGCGGCTCGGTCCCGAACAGCGTGACCGGCGCACCGGCCGCCGACGTACCGCTCACGATCGCCGCCTGTCCGGCCGCGTTCTGCGGACCGCCGGTGCCGTCCTCGTTGGCGCGCCAGTGGCCCGACACGAGCGGGTTGCCGCCGCCGTACGACTGCTCCGTACGCACGCCCTTGCCGAGCGCGGTGTACCAGATCGGCGAGTAGACGAACGCGTGCGGCTGCGTGCCGCCGGTGACCGGTCCGGGTGTGTTGAGCACCCGCACCACGCCGTTGGCGTTCCCGTTGCCCCGCACCGGCGTCGCGTCGAGCAGCGCGGCCTCGGCGTTGAACGCCGCACCGCCGGAGCCCAGCGCCACCACCGGGGCGCCCCCGGCGAGGAACGCGCCGAGCGCGGCACGGGCCGTCTCGTTCAGGCCCTTGTGGCTCAGCCCCGTCGACACGTACAGCGCGTCGGCCTTCGACCAGTCGAAGCCCGCGTTCGCCGTCGCCGTCGAGACGGGCAGCACCTCGAAGCCCATCTCGCGCAGCGCGAACAGCTCACCCGAGTTGACCGCCGCCGCGACCGTCGTACGGCGCAGCGCCGCGACGCCCTTGTCCTTCGTCGAGGTGAAGACGACGCCGTACCGGTCCGCCAGGATCTCGGCCTTCTTACGGGCCGACGACGGCACGATCGCCGCGCCGTCCGCCGTCCTGCGCACCTGTACGCCCTGCGCCAGCAGGGAGTTGACGGCGGCGAACTCCTTCGGGTCGTCCAGCCGCAGCTTGAGATCGCCGCTGCGGGCCACCGACCCGACGGGAGAGGCCGCGTTCACCTCGCGCCCTACGAGGTTCAGGCCCCCGCGCTGGACCTTGGTGACGTTCGCGCCCCACAGCAGCCCGAGGCTCCAGCCCGAGATGTCGTACATCGACGACACGTCGGCGCTGATGTCGCGCCCCTCGTCCAGGATGACGTTGGCGATACCGCGCTTGGCCTGCTCCATGTCGACCACGTACGAACCGGCCGGGTAGCTGCGGCCCGCCAGCGTGAAGCTCTTACGGGCCTGTTCGACCTTCACGTCGTTCGCGATGAGGTGGTCGACCAGCCGGGCGGCGGCCGGGGCGGACCGCTGGCCGCTGCCCGCCGGGATCACGTACGCGCGCGGGAAGTCCGTCGTGTAGATGTCCTCCGGACCGATGCCGGGCACACCGGGCACCGTCTCCTCGGAGATGACCCGCTGCTTCTCGCCCGCGACACCGCGCCGGAACGTCTCGATCTGGTCGGCGATCAGCGTCTTGCGGTTGTCCAGCGCGAAGTCGAGCGTGGCGCGCATCGCGGCGCCCGCGACATCCGTGTTGATCTTGGACCTGCGGCGCAGCTCCTCGACGGGGAGGTTGTTGTAGTCGTTGTTGTTGACCCGCATCGGGATCTCGATGGTGTGCGAGGCGACCGTGCCCTGGAACGCCATGTACTGCGGCGTGAAGATCGGCGGCCAGTCGTCCCAGCCCTCCTCCTGGTCCCGGAAGGGGATCACGGGAGGCTGAACGCCGTCCTTCTCGGCGGTGTAGCCGAGGTCGTTGACGGCCTCCTCCATACCGAGGGCGTTGGCGTAGGAGTTCTTGAGGAACAGGTCGTACTCGTAGTTCTCGCCGTGCGGCGGCGTCGTCGGCTCGATGAGCGTGCCGTTGACGTACCCGTGCAGATCGAGCATGACCGCGGGCTGCTTGTCGACGGCTATCTGCCGGATCGCGCGCGCCTCCGGCTGCGAGGCGGTGATGAAGTCACGGTTGAGGTCGATGCCGTTGCCGTTGGCGCGGGTTCCGGCGATCCGGCCGTCCGGGTTGGCCGTGACGTTGAGGATGATCCGGCTCGTGGACAGCAGCTTCTTCGTGCGGCTGTCCTTGGCCTTCGCCAGCTCCTCGATGAGCTTCAGGGCCGCGTCGGTGCCCTCCCACTCGTTGCCGTGGATGTTGTTGTTGATGAAGACCGGAGTCTTGTAACTCTCCTTGATCTTCTTGTCCTTGGCGGCCGACGCGGGGGAGTCCTCGATGCGTGCGCGCATCCGCTCCTGCTCGGCGGCCTCCTTCGCGCTCTCCGGGGCCGTGACCGTGACGAGGTACAGGTCGTGCCCGCCGGCGGAGCGGCCCGTGACCTCGACGCTGACCCGGTCGCCCAGCTCCTGGAGGGCGTTGAGGCGCGGGGCGAGCGCGTGGTACGGCGCCAGGCCCAGCTTGATGGCCTTGTCGGCCGGGTTCTCGGGCAGCGTGGGGAGGACGTTACGGCGCGGATAGCCGCCGTCCTTGCGCAGACCGGGGGAGGTCGTGCCCACCGAGGAGAGCGCGGCGGCGCCGGCCGACGGCAGCGCGGGCGAGGCCACGCGGCTGTCCGTGGTGCCGCCGTCACGTACCGGGTGCGACGAACGGCCGCCGTCGGCGCGGTCGGCGCCGGGAGCGGCCGTCGCGGGCAGCGGCGAGAGCATCAGCGCCGCGGTGGCGGTGGCGGTGGCGAGCAGGACGGGTCTGGGTATCGCCATGCGGTGGTACCTCCGGGGCGTGCGAGGGCGATCGTTCGGTTCAATACGCAGGTAATACCGGTTGTACGGGTCAACAACAAGAGGTGTTCGCACTCTCGTTCGTCCCACGCGCCTCATGGAACCCGGCGGGAACCGCCCCGAAACAGCCGTGGAACACGCCCGATAGGGTGGCCGTATGCGTGATCTCGGTGTGGGCTTCGGCTACTTGGTGAAGGGCCAGCGCTGGGTCGGCGCGCATGGCAGATGGTTCGGCTTCGGACTGCTGCCGGGCCTCGTGACGCTCGTGCTGTACGCGGCGGCGCTCATCGGCCTGAGCTACGGCGCCGACGACCTGATCTCCTGGGCGACACCGTTCGCCGACGACTGGTCGTCGCCGTGGCAGGGGCTGTTCCGCGGCTTCCTCACCGCGCTGCTCTTCGCGCTCGTGCTGTTCGTCGCCGTGATCGCCTTCACCGCCGTGACCCTGCTGGTCGGACAGCCCTTCTACGAATCGCTCTCCGAGGCCGTGGACCGGTCGGAGGGCGGCGACGTCCCCGAGTCGGGTCTCCCGCTCCTGCGCGAGCTGTGGATCTCGGCGCGCGACAGTCTGCGGATCCTGGGGCGGGTGGTGCTGTACGGCGTCCTGCTCTTCGCCCTCGGATTCATCCCCGTCGTCGGCCAGACCGTCGTCCCCGTGCTCGGCTTCTGCGTGTCCGGCTTCTTCCTCACGGAGGAGCTGACGGCGGTCGCGCTCCAGCGCCGCGGCATCGAACTGACGCAGCGCCTCCCGCTGTTGCGCCGCCGCAGGCTGCTCACGCTGGGCTTCGGGGTCCCGCTGACCCTCGCCTTCCTGGTGCCGTTCGTCGCGGTGTTCCTGATGCCGGGCGCGGTGGCGGGAGCGACGCTGATGGCCCGCGACCTGACGGGTGCGGGAGCCGGTGCGAGTGCCGGTTCCGGTGACGCCGAACCGGGTTCCGGCCCGGCCGGGCGTACGGTCCCGGCGCCCGGCGGCCCGGCCCCCGCGGCGGACGTCCCGCGCGACTGGTGAACGCGGCCGTCGCCCGGGCCCGGCCGACCGGGCCCGGCGTCCCGCCTACGACTCCTCGGCCGCCACCCGCACGATCGTCCGCAACTGCTCCGTGATGTCGAGCCTGTTCTGTACGAAGACCGGATCCGACACCGTCCCCGTCGCCGGGTCGGTGTTGCCCGGCCCGAACTGGAGCACCGGCGTGTGGACATGGCCGCCCGGGATGTCGAGCCCGAGCCGGTCGCGCAGCAGCGTCGCCCGGTAGGCGATCTCGTTCGACAGATAGTCCCCGCCGCCACCGGCCCGGGCCGCCGAGCCAGGCGTCGGTCCGGCAGGCCGTACGACAGGGGCCGTGCCGCCCGCCGGGATCTCGGTGACCGAGGTGTTGTCGTACACCGGGAAGCGCCCCGTACCGGCCGCCGCGATGGCCGTGTACGGCAGCGTCGTGGTCGTCCACTGCGGCTGGGTGGCCGGGTCCTTCACCGGTACGAGCCCGGTCTCGGACACGTTCTCGTTGTCGCCGAAGCCGCCGCGCCAGGCCCCGTTGTACCGCTCGACGTCGATCCGCCCCACCCGTCCCTGACTGACCGTCACGAACAGATCGGCACGCGGCAGCGCACGGCGCAGGGCGCGTTCGACCGTACCGTCGGCGAAGTCGCCCCAGCGGACGGGGAACACGGCGGTCTCGACGCGCGCCGGCCCGTCGGCCGTACGGATCACCGTGCCGTCCAGCGCGAGCGCGAGCGCCCCGGACGGGTTGCTGATCCGGATGTCCCGGTCCAGCGTGAACGGGTCGAAGCCGGTGACCACGATCCGCTTGAGGCCCTTCGCCCTGTCACCGGCGCCGCCGCCCGTCATCGAGTCCTGCCCGCGCGACGCGCTCTCCAGCCGCTCCAGCAGCCGGGTGCCCGCCGCCTCGGAGAGCCCCGACTCGGCGTGCCACGCCCGCAGTTCACGGGTCATGGCCAGCCGCGCCCAGTACAGCGGCCGGTCGTCGTCCCGGCTCAGCTCCCCGCCCGCCGGACCCCGCCCCTGCGCGCGGTCCACCGCGCGC